>CAZSSA010000036.1:0-21507 GCA_964609375.1 uncultured Verrucomicrobiota bacterium
TGGGGGCGTATGGATACCCGGCATAGTTAACCAACAGCCAATTATTCAGTGATCTGGTCGTCATACGAATGTTCCCTTCGCAAGATTGACATGATGTTCATAATTTCTGAGGGATGTCAATGGGAGGGGCGCGCATCAACTTCCGCCGGGGAATCCCGCCTGCGGGCACAGTCTGTCAAGGGGCAAGGGGAATGCGAATAACCGGGATGATGGGAGGAAGTGATGGTGGGAACTATTTCCGGCCAGCGGACATGGTTGTTACGGCCTTCAGCAGATCGGGCGGGGAATTAGACGTTATGAATCGGTCCACATTGGTGAACCTGGTATCGGGGCGATGGATGCCGCTGGAGTCATAGAGAATGATGGAAATCTTGCTGGCGTTGGTGAATGATTCCAGTCCGGCGGCGATGGAACTGCCTGACACGTTAGGCAGGACCTCCTTTAGTAAAATGATGTTGGGGGTTTTCGTCTGCAGCGATTCGATTAATGTGGCACAGTCGTGCAGAACGGTGACTTCATACCCGGCGGCCGTGAAGAAGTTGTGCAGGCGCGCGGAAAGGCGGGGTTCATCTTCGATGATCATCAAGTGGGGGCGGTGGTGGGTGTCGCCTTCGTTGCGGATGGCTTTTTTCTGTTTTTGGAGAATGCGTTTAACCTCGTTGATCAAACAAGACGGATCGCTTGTTTTGGCGAGAAACCCTTCGACAGCGGTTTTGGCAAAGAAGTGCTCCATATTGGCGCGTGCCGTGAACACAAGGACGGGATAGCGGGGAGTGCCACTGTCGTCTGATATTTTTTTCAAGAAGGCGAGGCCTGTCATTCCCGGCATGCTGATATCCAGAATGATCAGGTTGGGCGTTATGGTTTTGAGGACAGTCAAGGCTTGTTCGCCGGTGGAGGCGGTAATGACCTCGTAGCCTTCCATGTGCAATTGGTCTCCGACGCTCAGCAGGACGGCGGGGTCATCATCGATGAAAAGAATCCGGTCTGGTGATGTCATCATATGGGCTCCTCCCGTTAGGCGGGTCGAAAAACAGTTACTCCGATCAAGGTGCTTTCGATCAAGGCGGTTAGCTCCTCCCCTTGCCAGGGCTTACGAAGAGAGGGGATGGTGAAGCGGTCAAGGATGTCAGCCGTGGCCTCATTCATGGAGTCTCCGGTGATGGCAACGATGGGCACATGACGGGTCTCAGGCGACTCCTTGAGTTGAATGATGACGTCGACGCCGCTGGTGTCCTCCAGGACAAGATCCAGGAGGATGATGCCGGGAGGGGATTTCCGGGCTGTTTGCAGGATGGCGTCGCCGCGTGTGACGATATCCACCTGGTAACCGAGGGACGTCAATTGGGCCGAGAGCATGGCCTGAATCGATAGATTGTTGTTGGCCACAAGAATGACAGGCGGGGGGGCGATGGGCAGGGTGAGGGTGACCTGGGTTCCGCTCCTGGCACCGGGCGGGGGGCTGGCAATCGTCAGGGATCCGCCGTGGAGGTGCATGATTTCCTTTGAGATCGCCAGCCCAAGGCCGGTGCCGGAGATATGGGTTCCCACGCGGAAGTAGCGTTCCGTGACGCGTTGAAGGGCATCGGCGGGAATGCCGATGCCGTTATCGGTGACAGAGATCATTGCGATATCCGGTTGCTGGTCGGATAAGGATATCTTGATGAACACCTTGCCTCCAACCGGTGTAAACTTGATGGCGTTGGAAAGGATGTTCTGCAGGACGCGTTGCAGCATGCCGGGGTCGCATCGGATAAAATGGACATCGGGTGAGGTGGTGACCGTGACGGTGACGCGGGATGCGTCGGCCTGGAATTTAAGCGGTTCGATGGAGCGGTTGATGAGGTGGATGAGCGGTGCGGTGACGGGATTGATGGTCAAGGCATGGTTATCCATCCGACTCAGATCAAGGATACGATTGATGGTGTTGACGAGGCGGTCGCATTCCGAGTCGAACATATTAAGGTAGCGGATGGCCTGATCCGGCAGGGGTCCGGCGATTCCTTTAAGAAGGTTGCGGGTGCCGTACATAATGGACGTCAACGGGGTTTTGAGTTCGTGCGAGACATTGGCGACGAACTCTGATTTTTCCTTGTTGTGTTGTTCGAGTTTAATGATGGCTTCGCGCAGTTGTTGCTCGGAGGCGACGCGGCGGGTGATTTCGGTCTGGAGGGCGGCGACGGCCTTGGAGAGTTCCTTGGTGCGGCGATGGACCCGGTCCTCGAGTTCATCGTGGGCGTGGCGGAGCTGGGTTTCGGCCAGCTTCAATTCGTCGCGGGCGCGCTGGCGTTCCAGGGCGTGGCGGATGACGCGTTCCAGGACATCGGGATCATAGCGGCCTTTGAGGAGATAGTCGGCTGCCCCGCTTTGGATGGCCATGGTTTCAATCTTTGTATCATCCGTACCGGTGAGGATGATGGAAGGGCCCTGGAAGCCGGCATTAATGGCGGCGTGCATGAAGTTAAGTCCGTTAAGGGCGCCGTCGAGTTTCAGGTCGATCAGGCAGATGTCGTAGGTGGATTGTGAAATTCTGGCGAGGGCGGATTCGTAGGTGGGGGCGTGGTCGACGGTGAAGCGTGTGAATTGACTGCGTGCCAGCATCGTTCGGGTCAGGAGGGCATCTTCCTCATTGTCCTCCACCAGAAGCACTCTGAGCGTATTAGGAGTCATAACAACTGTCCCGCCTGAACACCACACTACCGCTTACGCTTTGATAGTTAAGCCTTCGCCGGGGGGTGGGTCAAGACAAACTATCTGGATTTCGGGAAAGGCGGCTCGACGTGAAGGTGAAGGGAATATACACTTCGCGATCATGAAAACGAAGGAACCCTTTCTGGATGTGCTGAAACAGAGAGTGCTGGTGTTCGATGGCGCCATGGGGACCATGATCTATCAGCGCGGCGTCTTCCTGAATGTCTGCTATGACGAGTTGTGCATGACGCAGCCGGCATTGATTCGCGGCATTCATGAGGATTATGTGGCGGCCGGGGCGGATGTGATTGAGACCAACAGTTTCGGGGCCAACCGGATCAAGCTCGCTGCCTATGGGTTGGCGGATCGTGTGGCGGATATCAACCGGGCGGCGGTGCGGCTGGCGCGCGAGGCGGCCGGCGACTCCGTGTATGTGGCGGGTTCAGTGGGGCCCTGCTTTGTTCCCGGCGTGGCGATGGATGCAGGCAAGTTGGCGGAGGCGGAAGCGGCTTGGCGGGAGCAACTGACAGTGCTGGCGGAAGCCGGGGTGGACTTGATTCTTCTTGAAACCTTTGGCGATGTTGAGCAGTTGCTGCTGGCGGCCAGGGTGGCGAAGGAGACGGGGGTCCCCGTGATGGCGTCCTTTACGCTGGAGGAAGGGATTTCGGCGGAGGCCCAGAAAGAAGCGGAGCAACGGGTGATGCGTCGGCTGGATGCGGATCCGACGGTAGATGTGGTGGGATTGAATTGCGGGCGCGGCCCGGCGGATTTGTTCAGCGCGGTCCGGCATGTGGTGGCGGCAACACGCAAGCCGGTGGTGGCGATGCCGAATGCCGGGGGGCCCCGTGAAGTGGGCGGACGCATGTTGTATCTCAACAGTCCGGAATATTTCACGGAGTTTGCCAAGCGCTATGTTGAACTGGGGGTCCGGGGGGTTGGCGGGTGTTGCGGAACCACTCCAGCGCATATCCGGATGGCGGCCCGGGCGATCCGGGGGATGAGCGGTGTCAAGGAGTTCCTTGCCGTGGCGCAGACACCGGCGGCAGCGACGGCAGGAATGGCGGCGAGCCGTGTCGAAGCGGTTCCCTTTGCGAAGAAGTCCTTGTTTGCGGCGCGATTGGCGGCAGGGCAAGTGGTGACGTCCGTTGAATTGTTGCCGCCCGGAAGCGGAGCGGGTCTGAAGGCATTTCTGGATAAATGCCGGCGCTGCGAGGCGGCGGGGATTGATGCGATCAACTTGCCGGACGGTCCGCGGGCCAGTGCCAGGATGTCGGTGGTGGCGACGGCGTTTGCGATGATGAAGGAAGTGGGGATTGAACCCATTCCGCATTACTGCTGTCGGGATCGCAACCTGATTGCGATGCAGTCCGATTTGCTGGGCGCCTTTGCGTTGGGACTCAAGACGTTTCTGTTCATTACGGGTGATCCGCCGAAGCTGGGGAACTATCCTGATGCAACGGGGGTGTTTGATTTGGATGCGATCGGGTTATCGCAATTGGCGAACAACTTGAATCATGGCTTTGATGCGGCAGGGCAGCCGATTGGACAGCCGACGGCGATGGTGATCGGGGTGGGGGCCAATCCGGTGGCGGTGGAGCTGGAGCGAGAGATTGCCCGGTATTTCCAGAAGATTGATGCGGGTGCGGAATATGCGATTACGCAGCCGGTGTTCGAAGTGGAGGCGTTGATGAGGTTTTTGGACCGGGTGGGGAGTCACTCCAGGACGATTCCGATTATGGCGGGAATTTTCCCGCTGCTATCGTTCAAGAATGCGGAATTCATGAATCAACATGTGCCCGGGGTTGTGGTGCCGGAAAGTATTCTGGAGCGGATGAAGAAATTCACGATCAAGGAAGATGCCATCAAGGAAGGCATTGATATTGCGCGGGAGACCAGGGAGCAGCTCAAGGGGGCGGTGGCGGGGTTCCAGGTGTCGGCTCCGTTAGGGAAGGTGGAGACGGCGCTGGCGGTATTGGGGTAGGGGGAGGGAGAGATGAGGGAAATGGTTAATGGTTGATGGTGGGAAAGGAAAGGGAAGCACGTGGGGGGTTGGGGGGATGTGAGATGTGAGGGGTGAGCCGGGGGAAGAAGGAGTTGTGGTTGTGCCATTCCGGTTCATGCATGTTGCTTGAAAAGACGGAGGATGGCTTTGACCACCTGGGCAGGCGGGAGGGACTCGGTATCGATCTGGTGGGGGATGGAGGCGTAGAGGGACCGGCGCTTTTCGAGCAAGTCGATGATGCGCTGCTGGCGATCCTTTTCTTCGAGGAGGGGGCGGTGACTGGCCTTCGCTGTTCGCTTGAAGATGGTTTCGGGTGAGGCTGTCAGGCATATCACCAGGCCGGAGCGTTGGTAATCACTGATGTTGTCGGAATTCAAGACGACCCCGCCGCCGCAGCCGACCACCAGGCCCTGCCGGGCGGAGAGTTCCACGGTGAGTGCCCGTTCGAGTTTCCGGAAATGGGGTTCGCCGTCTTCGGCGAAAATACGGCTGATGGGCTTGCCGGCCCGTTCTTCAATGACATGATCCATATCGATGAATTCCATGTTGAGCTGATGAGCGAGCTTTTTGCCGATGGTGGTTTTACCCGTGCCCATGAAGCCCATGAGGATGATGTTAGGGGGGGGATGGGGAATGGTTGATGGTTGATGGTTGAGGGTTGAGGGTTGATGGAGAGAGGGGGGGATATGAGATTTCAAATTTGAAATCTCAGATGGCAGGATAAAGACGAGGTGGCCGTCACGGAAGGTGTGGGTGGCGCGTCCGGTCAGTATCCATCCGTCGAAGGGGGTATTACGGGACTTGGAGGCACATGTTTCGGCCCGGACGGTCCATTCGGTGTTGAGGTCAAGGAGGGTCAGATCGGCAGGGTGACCCGGGGCGAGGCTCGGAGCGGGAAGGCCAAGAATGGCGGCGGGACCGGTGGTCCAGCGGGCGACCCAGTCCTGCAGGGAGAGGAGTCCTTTGCGGACGAGCAGCGAGAAGGTGACACCCACGGCGGTTTCAAGGCCGATGACGCCGAAGGGGGCCCCCGAAAAGCCCAGTGCTTTTGATTTGGCTGTGTGAGGGGCGTGATCGGTGGCGAAGCAGGAGATGGTTCCATCGATGATGCCCTGAATCAGCTCCGTGCGATCGGCATGGGTGCGCAGGGGGGGATTCATCTTGAAGAGATCAGGCCGGTCGGCGCGGACGTCGTCATCGGTGAGGGCGAGGTGATGGGGGGTGAGTTCAGCGGTGACGCGGAGGCCACGGCGCTGGGCGTCGCGGATGAGGCTGACGGATTCGCCGGCGGAGAGGTGTTGGATATGGATGGCGCCGCCAGTGGCCCCGGCCAGGCGGATGTCGCGGGCGACAATGCTGGTTTCGGCTTCGGAAGGGATACCGGGGAGGTTGAGCGCCCTGGAGCGGGGCCCCTGGTGCATGACGCCTTTGCCGGCGAGATGCGGATCGAGGGCGTGGTCCATGAGGGGGTGCCCCAGGGCGGCGGCGCGGCGCATGGCTTCTTCCATCAGGTTGGAATTGGTGACGGTGCAGCCATCGTCGGTGAAGGCGATGGCACCGGCGCGGGAGAGGGCTTCGATGTCGGTCAAGGTTTGGCCGGCGCGTTCCAGGGTGATGCAGGGGGCGGGCAGGATCCGGGCAAGGTTGGCGGCGGCGGCGCGGGCGGACAGGGCTGAGATTTCGGACGGGCAATCGAGGGCGGGATTGGTATTTGGCATGGCGACGATGGTGGTAAAACCGCCCCGGACGGCGGCGAGGCTACCGGAGGCGACGGTTTCGGCGGCCTCATTTCCGGGTTCCCGGAGGTGGACATGGATGTCGATCAAGCCCGGAACGGCGACGAGGTTGGTGGCGTCAATGACGGTGCAGTTTGGGGGAATGGTTGATGGGCAATGGTTGATGGTTGATGGTTGATGAGGAGGGGGGAATGGGCAATGGGCAATGGGAAGTGGAGCAAAAACGCCGTTTTGAATGAAAAGATCGCCGGTGGAAGTCCGGCCTGAAGCGGGATCTACGAGGCGGGGTCCCTTGATATACCATGACGGTTGCATCTATGGAATGGATGTATACACTAGCGGCGGCTTGACAGAAAAGGGATAAATGGTACTTTGAACCCCTTTTCAATCGGGTCACAGAGGTTAGCGAGGAACAAACGATGAAGATGACGTATCAGCCATCTAGTAAGAAACGCCAGCGCAAGTGTGGTTTCCGGAAACGAATGAAAACGGCCGATGGTCGCAAGGTAATTGCCAGGCGCCGCCAAAAAGGGCGTAAAAAGCTTTCCGAATAATAGCGCCCGTTCAGCCCGAGTGGGCAGGGAACGACAATGAACGCCGTTACCCGCGGGCGTGTGGAGGTGACTCCACGCTGGCGGGTGGCGCTTTGCCCGAGGGGGCAGGGCCGGCGTTCATTTCGCATTTCGGGAGAGACGGTGTTCTCTGTGGGAAAGGCACGATGACGATTGATCGGACAACGGAGCCTGAGAAAACGGAGCGGCCCGATGTGAGGTTGCGTCGATCCCAGCGGTTGACGCGGTCTGAGGATTTCAGGGCCATTTACGATCAGGGGCGTTCCCTGGCGGGACGCTACATGGTGTTATGGGTTGGGAAAGGACCGGACACCTCGATGCGCATGGGTGTGGTGGCCAGCCGTGTGGTTGGTGATGCCGTCCGGCGGAACCGGGCGAAGCGCCGGTTGCGGGAGGCTTGGCGGTTGAACCGGCACCGGTGGAAAGCGAACGTGGACGTGGTGCTGGTCTCCCGGCGGGCGATCCTTACGGCGGTCTGGGAGGATGTGGTGGCCGACCTTCTGAAACTGGCGCGAAAAGCGGGGTTGGATTCATGATCCAGAGTGTCGTCATATTGCTGATTAAATTGTATCAGCGCAGTCTGGCGTTGGTGCTTGGCGGCCAGTGCCGCTTTTATCCTTCCTGTTCGGCGTATGGCATAGAGGCAATCGAGACGCACGGGGTTTTTCGGGGAATACTGTTGGGGGCACGGCGAGTGGCACGGTGTCATCCTTTTCATCCTGGCGGAGTGGATTTGGTTCCGCCGAGGAGCATAAACGTGCCGCCAGGTAAACATGATGGGTTGAGTATCGATCTAGTGGGGAGCAAGTGATGACTATACGAAACATGCCGATTAAGGACATTCTGATTATTGCCGTTTTGTTTGGAGCCATGCTGGCGTGGGGGCCCGTCTATCAGAAGTTCCTTGCGCCGCCGCCCGTGGAGCCATCGCGGGCCGTTTCCCGGGAGTCCGCCAGCAATGCAGTGCCTCTGGTTGCCAAGGAGATGGCGGCAACGCCTCTGGTTGCCGTGGAGGAGCCTGCGAAGCCTGCGGAACCTGCCTTTCAAGCGGCCAAGGTGGAAAGGCCGGAGGAGTTGTTTGTCATCAGCAACCAGCTGATTCAAGTGACGCTGACCTCCAGAGGGGGCGGCGTGGTATCGGTTAAGTTGCCGAACTATTCGCTGACCCAGAAGGATCCGAGTCCCGTGGTGTTGGACTTCAAGAACGTTCCGGCGCTGGCCTATGAGGGTTGGGAAGGGTTGGATCGCGGGGGTGATTATTCCATCACCGTGCTTTCCAATGGCGCCGCCGCCCGTCTTGAAGCGCTGTCACGGGATGGAGTGCGGGTGACGCGCGAGATGACGCTGGGCGACGGGTATATGCTCAAGGTTGAGGACCGCGTGGTGAACCTGGCGAAAGAGTTGTGCGTGGTTCCGCCGGTGGCCATGACGCTGGGCGACATGCAGATGCTGGCGGACGAGATGCCCATGAGCGGAGTTGAGTTCCTGGGGATTGACACCCTGCCGTCGGTGGGTGGCGAAAAGGTCCGGCATTGGTCCAGCAAACGGTGGTTTTCGGATGACCTGACGATTGCCGATTATTTCCAGGAGACGGCTATCCGCGGGCACGGCTGCGTTGGCCGGCCGAACATGTCCAAGCCGTTGCCGCACCGGATTCAAGAGCGGATCAAGCAAGGTGCGGACTGGATGGCGGTAAAGAACAAATTTTTTGTCCAGATCCTGGCTCCGAAGGACGGGGCGGAGGGTTGCGACTTGATTTCCAAGCGGGTAGTGGAGCCCGCGGAAGATCCCGCGCAAAGCAGGACGTGGCAGACGGTGGCGACACCCGCCTATGTTGCCGGTGCGTTGAGGTTTGCCGGGCGGACGCTGGCTCCGAAAGAGGAAGCGGTGCGCTCGTTGGAGTATTATGTGGGTCCGAAAGAGCTTTCCGCCATCCGGCCGCTGGGTCGGCAGATGAAGGAAGTCATGGACTTCGGGATGCTTAAATGGGTCTGCGAAGGGTTGTTGGTGGGGTTGAATTGGTTATATGCGTTCATTCCCAACTATGGGGTGGCGATTATTCTGCTGACGTTGATCGTGCGCATCCTTTTCTGGCCGTTGACGCACAAGGGCACGGAGAGCATGAAGCGGATGCAGGAATTGCAGCCGAAGGTCAAGGAGTTGCAGGAGAAGTACCGGGACAAGCCGCAGAAGCTCCAGCAGGAAACGATGGCGATGTACCGCGAGCATAAGGTCAACCCGCTGGGCGGTTGTTTGCCGATGCTCATCCAGATTCCGGTTTTCTTTGCGCTCTTCAATGTGTTGCGTAGTGCCATTGAGTTGCGTTATGCCGGGTTCCTGTGGATAGGCGATTTGAGCGGGCCGGAAAACCTGTTCCAGGGCATGATCCCGCTTGTGGGTTCGCTGAACATTCTGCCGCTGGTCATGGCGGCCACGCAGGCGTGGCAGCAGCATCTGACGCCCTCGGCCGGCGATCCGGCGCAGCAGAAGATGATGATGTTCATGCCGGTCATCATGTTGCTGTTCCTGTACAGCATGCCATCGGCGCTGGTGCTGTACTGGACGGCCAATCAGGTGATGATGATTGTGCAATTACTCTGGCAGAAGCGGATGAAGAAGGCGGCGTAGGGGAAAGAATTCAGAAGTCAGGATTCAGGAGTCAGAATGGGGATGGTAAATGCCCCTCACTCTTGCCCTCTTCCCCGAGTGGAGAGGGAGGGGAAAGGGAGGAGGATGTGATTTATGAATGATGGCGGTCAGACTTGGATTTCGGTGAGCGTTATCGGGTTTGGGATTTTGGCCTATCTGGTGGGGGCGATCCCGTTCGGGATGCTGATCGCGCGCGCCAAGGGAGTGGATATCCGCAAGGTGGGGAGTGGAAATATCGGGGCGACGAATGTGTTCCGGTCGGTAAGCAAGACGCTGGGCATCCTGACGTTTATGGCGGATGCCCTGAAGGGGTGGGCTCCTGCCTGGATTTTTCCCATCGTGGTGGCGAAGCTTTCCGGGACGGCGTGTCCCGTTGGGCTTGGATTGGCCTATGCGGCGTTGGCGATCATGGGGCACACCTGGCCGGTTTACATTGGATTCAAAGGGGGCAAGGGGGTTGCCACAAGTGCGGGGGCGTTGATTGGGATTGCTCCTGTGGAGACCGGGATCGGGTTGCTTTGCTGGGTGGTGGTATTCGCCGTGTCTCGATATGTATCCCTGGCGTCGATCGTGGCGGTGGTGACTGTGGCGGTGTTTGCATGGGTGAGGGATCGTGAGCAGGGATTGGGACTTCCGGTGGCGTTGACGGCGTTGGCCTTGTTGATTGTCTGGCGGCATAAGGGGAATATTCAACGGTTGCTGAACGGCACGGAGCACCGGTTTTCCAAAACGAAAAAGGCGGCGCCGGACGCCGCGGCGCAGTGAGGTCAAGATGGCGACGGTGGCAATTCTTGGCGATGGCGGATGGGGAACAGCGATCGGGCTGACGTTGCATCAGAACGGGCACCGGGTTTGTCTGTGGGGCCCCTTTCCCGAGACGATTGCGGCGATCAAGGCACGCGGGGAGAATGTGGATTATCTGCCGGGGATACCGCTGCCTCCGTCATTGCACTGGACGGCCGATCGGGCGGAAGCGGTTTCCCAGGCCGAGGTGGTGGTGCTGGCGAGTCCCACGACATTCATGCGGTCTGTGTTGAAATCCTTTGCCGGGCTTATTCCGTCATCGGCGTTACTGGTGAGTGTGGCGAAAGGGTTGGATGCGGGGAGTCACCGGCGGATGACCGAGGTGGCGGAGGACGTGCTTGGGGGCGGGCCGGTGGCGGCATTGTCGGGGCCGAGTTTTGCGTCGGAAGTGGCGGCGGGGGTTCCCACGGCCGTGGTCATTGCCTGCCGTGATCATGAGTGCGCGGTGGCGTTGCAGGCGGTTTTCAATAGTCGGCGTTTTCGTGTCTACAGTTCCGATGATGTGGTGGGTGTCGAATTGGGCGGATGCCTGAAGAATGTGATGGCGGTGGCGTCGGGGGTGTGTGCAGGGATTGGGTTTGGTCACAATGCCCAGGCGGCGTTGATTACACGGGGGTTGGCGGAGATGACGCGGTTGGGGGTGGCGATGGGGGCGCATCCGGCGACCTTTGCGGGGTTGAGCGGGATGGGGGACCTGGTGTTGACCTGCACGAGCCGGTTGAGCCGTAACTACACGGTGGGCGAGCGGATCGGGCGCGGGGAGAAGCTGGCGGCGATTCTGGGCGGGATGAAGCAGGTGGCGGAGGGGATTGTCAATGCGGCGACGGCGCATGAATTGGCGGAGCAGAAGGGTGTATCCGTGCCGATCATTGAAGAGGTTCATGCCATGGTGAGTGAGGGCAAGGAGCCGCATGCGGCGGTGGAGTCCCTGTTGACGCGCGAGCCGAGGCCTGAACGGGACCGGTGAGGGTCTACATCTCCACGAGGTTGCGGGTGGGGAAGAGGGGGTCGCTGGTGACGTTGATGCCCAGCCGCTTCAATCCGGCTTCGTCACCGGAGGTTGGGATATGAGTGGAATGCATCTCGCAACCGGACAGCGCCTTCAGCTGTTCCATGGCGGCCTGGGCGGCAGGGTTCGACGTGGAACTGATGCTCAGTGCAATCAGGGTTTCGTCCAAGTTCAAGCTCTCGGTTTTCCGGCCAAGGATATCGCGTTTCAATTTGCCGATGGAGGCCGTCACGGTGGGGGGAAGCAGGTGGATGCTGTCCGGCAGGCCTGCCAGATGTTTGGTGGCGTTCAGGATCAGGCTTGAGGCGGCATGCATGAGGGGAGAATTCTTGCCGGTGATGATGCTGCCATCCATGAGTTCGAGGGCGGCGCCGCAGAAGATTCCCTGGTTTCCCTTGCCGGTTTTTGCCGCCTCCTGTGCGGCTTGGCGTGCGGGCAGGACGACTGACCGATCTTCCGGACGGAGCCCAAGTTCCTCCATCAACAGTTCGGTGCGCTGGATGGCATCCTGATGGGTCAGGCCCATGACGTATTCGCAGGAATAGCGAAAGAAGCGGCGAATGATTTCCTGGCCGGCGGCGACGCGGACGGCGTCGTCATTACAGATGCCGAATCCGGCGCGATTAACGCCCATGTCGGTCGGGGATTGATAAACGGCTTTGCCGCCGGTAATGCGTTCGAGCATTTTCCGGAGGACGGGGAAGACTTCCACATCGCGGTTATAGTTCACCGTGGTTTTTCCGTAGGCTTCGAGGTGGAAGGGGTCGATCAGGTTGACGTCGCCGAGGTCGGCGGTGGCGGCCTCATAGGCGATATTGACCGGATGTTTGAGGGGTAAGTTCCAGATGGGGAAGGTTTCAAATTTTGAGTAGCCAGCCTTGGAGCCGCGGCGGTGGTCGTGATAGAGCAAGGTCAGGCAGGTGGCGAGTTTACCGCTGCCGGGGCCGGGGGCCGTAACGACGACGAGGGGCTTGGTGGTCTCGATGTAGGTGTTGGCGCCATAGCCGGTATCGCTGACGATCAGGTCCACGTTTGAGGGGTAGCCGCGGGTGGAGCGATGGGTGTAGACGCGGATGCCGCGGCGTTCCAGCTTGTTCTTGAACTGGTCGACGGAGGGCTGGTTGTCGTAGCGGGTGATGACGACGGCGGTGACGTTGACTTCCCAGTCGTTCAGGTCATCGATCAGCTTCATGGCATCGGTGTCATAGGAGATGCCGAAGTCGGCGCGCATTTTTTTGCGCTCGATATCGCCGGCGTAGATGCAGAGGATGACTTCGGCCTGATCCTTGAGCTGGTGGAGCAGGCGCATTTTTACATTGGGATCGTAACCGGGGAGGACGCGTGCGGCGTGGTAATCGAAGAGAAGTTTGCCGCCGAATTCGAGGTAGAGTTTGTCGTAACGGTTGACGCGCTCAAGGATGGCGGCGGTTTGCTCACGGAGGTAGAGGTCGTTATCAAATCCAATGGCACCGCTCATGAGAGTCTTCCTTTTGGGCTGATGATAAAGCAGAAGGGAGTCATCAAGGCTTTGGTTTGGATTCCGTACTTCTGACGATTTCCCGCAGGATTGTACGATAGCCTTTTTTCCCCTGATCGAGTTCCTGTGTGACTTCCCGGACGATGGTCTCGGTGCCTTTGCCGGTGGCCTTGGCGACGTGGAAATCCATGCCGGCGATGCGGATGGTGTCGCCCGGGTTGAGAATGGCGATCTCGGCACGTTCGCCATTAATGAGGATGCCGTTGCGGGATTTCAGGTCCTTGATGATGTAGTCATTGTTCCAGGGGCGGATTTCGGCGTGGATCCGGGACACCCGGTTATCAGGGATGCACACGTCCGCTTCGCTGGAACGTCCGAACGTGAGGGATGTTTTTCCGGCAAGCCGGACTTCCTGTCGTTTTCCGTCGGCATCGATGTAGTAAAGAAACATACTTTCCCCAGCCTCCTTGATTCATATGATTTTTAGCAGAAAGGGGTGGCGGTGGGAAATGGTTTCGTGAGGATAGTGGCGATGGCGGTGGACAGGGCGGACATGGAGGGGAAGTGGAAATCGGGAGGGAGGGTGGGGGTGGCGTTGCCGACGAGGATGGTGCGGCAGCCTGCGGCATGGCCTGCTTCGACATCCTTGGCGGAGTCGCCGATCATCCATGAGAGGGAAAGGTCGAGGTGATGGCGCCTGGCGGCTTCCAGCAGCATGCCTGGTTTTGGTTTGCGGCATTCGCAGGTGTTTCGGTCGTGCGGGCAATAGAGAATATCCAGAAGTTCCAGATGGTGTTGTGTCTTAAGGAGAGACCGAAGGCGGCGGTGAATGTCCTCGACGTCGTCGATGGTCATGTGGCCGAGTGCCACGCCACGCTGGTTGGTGATGATGACGGCGGCATAGCCGAGGCCGGCGATGGTCCTCAGAATGGAAACGAATTCAGGGAGGAGGTGGAAGTCGGCCCAGCGTTCCACATAGCCGGGGCCGGGTGACTGGTTGACGATGCCATCGCGGTCAAAGAAGATGCATGGGGTCATCTTATTCATCGTCGTCCTTTGGAGAGGCTGAAGGGTGGGTGTCCACTTCGCGCCAGAGGGGAATGAAGACGCTCCATGTTCCGATTAACAGGCCGAGGACGAATCCGGCGACCATGCCCCAGGGGCGGGTTCCATGGCCTTGGTCCAGATAGGCGCCGATTCCGACGGGCAGCAGGACGCAAACCGCGAATTGGAATCCTGCCGCCATGGCGCTGATGGTTGGTTTTTTGGGGTGGGTGGGTGGTGTCGGCATTGGATGAATCTTTCGGGTGGTTTGGCGGTCTCAGGCAAACTGCATTGTGGTTCGACGCTGGGCTATCAATTCCCCCATCTTTTCTTCGGCCTGGGCAGCGGTGGGGGTGGGGAACACGGCATTGGCGAACATATTTACCTCGTTTCCTTTCACCTCTGTCATTCCGCCGTCGATCACGAAGAATTTCTCAGAGCCTTCCGTTTTGACTCTCAGTACGCCGGTTCCCAGTCCGCCGATCAGGGGTACATGGTGCACCAGGACGCCAAAATAGCCGTTCAGGCCAGGGCAGACAATCTCAGCCACCGGGGCATCGAAGAACGTTTTGTCTGGTGTACACAGACGCAGGTGAAATGTCATGGGTTTTCCTCACGCAGCTTGCGTGCCTTCTGCAGGACATCTTCGATACTGCCAACCATATAAAAGGCCTGCTCCGGAATGGAATCATGCTTGCCGTCCAGGATTTCCTTGAAGGAGCGGATGGTATCGGGCAGGTCGACGTAGGCGCCTTCCATGCCGGTGTATTGTTCGGCAACGAAGAAGGGTTGGGAGAGGAATCTCTGGACTTTACGGGCGCGTTCCACGATCAGGCGATCCTCGTCGGAGAGTTCGTCCATGCCGAGGATGGCGATGATGTCCTGGAGTTCCTTGTAGCGCTGGAGGATTTCCTGAACGCCGCGGGCGACGCGGTAATGTTCATCGCCCACGATTTCCGGCGAGAGAATTCCAGAGACGGAGGTCAGCGGGTCGACGGCGGGATAGATGCCGAGTTCCGAGATGGCGCGGGAGAGTTCCGTGGTGGCGTCCAGATGGGCGAAGGTGGCGGCGGGAGCCGGGTCGGTGTAGTCGTCCGCGGGGACGTAGACGGCCTGGATCGAGGTGATGGAGCCGGTGTGCGTGGAGGTGATGCGCTCCTGGAGTTCGCCCATATCCGTGCCCAGGGTGGGCTGATAGCCAACGGCGGACGGGATGCGGCCGAGCAGGGCGGAGACTTCCGCGCCTGCCTGGGTGTAGCGGAAGATGTTATCGATGAAGAGCAGGACATTCTGGTGCAGTTCATCGCGGAAGTATTCCGCCACGGTGAGCGCGGAGAGGGCGATGCGGGCACGGGCGCCCGGGGGTTCATTCATCTGGCCGAAGACCATGGCGGTTTTCTGGATGACGCCGGATTCCCGCATTTCGCGGTAGAGCTGGGTGCCTTCGCGGGTCCGTTCGCCGACGCCGGCAAAGACCGAGTAGCCGCCGTGTTCGGTGGCGATGTTGCGGATCAATTCCTGAATCAGGACGGTTTTGCCCACACCGGCGCCGCCGAAGAGGCCGATCTTGCCGCCTTTCTTGTAAGGGGCGAGCAGGTCGATGACCTTGATGCCGGTGATGAGGATGTTGTCCTTGGTTTCCTGCTCTTCGTACCGCGGGGCGAGCCGGTGAATGGGCATATATCTGGCGGCCTCGATGGGGCCTCCCTGATCGATGGGCTTGCCCAACAGGTTCATGACGCGGCCGAGGGTTCCGGGGCCGACGGGGACGGTGATTTCGTTGCCGGTGTTGCGAACCTCGGCGCCGCGGACGAGGCCGTCGGTGGAATCCATGGCGATGGTGCGGACGAGGTTGTTGCCGAGATGGTGCGCCACTTCCAGAGTGAGGTTCCACGGAGTATCATTGATGAAGGCATTGGTGACTTGAAGGGCGGTCAGGATGGGAGGGAGGCGTCTCTCCGGGAATTCCACATCCACGACGGGCCCCAGCACCTGGGCGATGCGACCCGAAACTTGTTCCACATGTTCGTTCATCGTTCGTCTCTCCAGATATGAGATATCAGATCTCAAATTTCAAATTATCGTAATGCTTCCGCGCCGGCCACGATCTCTGTCAGTTCCGTGGTGATTTGAGCCTGGCGTGCCCGGTTGCGTTGAAGCGTCAATTTCCGGATCAAATTATCCGCATTGGACGTGGCCTGTTCCATGGCGCGCATACGGGCGCTGTGTTCGCCGGCGGCGCTGGAAAGCAGGGCCTGGTAGAGTTGCAGGGTGACGAGGTTTGGCACGGCGGCTTCCAGGAGGGCGGCTTTATCCGGCTCCACCTGCCATGCCTGGCTGGAGGAATCACCACCGGAGGGGATCAGGGATGGATCCATCGGGATAAGGCGTTCGATGGAGGGGGCGCCTGTTTTGTTCCATGCCACATGGATTTCGTCCAGTCGGCCGCTGAGGAATCCGGAGGCGAGTTCATGGCTGATCTGGCGGGCGGCGGCGAAGTCGGGACGGGCAACGGCGTGTTCATAGTAGCGTTCGACGGTGAACCGGTTTTTCAGGAAGGAGTGTGCTTTCCTTCCGCAACAACTGATCCGGATGGTGGAAATCTTTTGCCTGCCGGCAATCCAGTTTGACGTTTCGCGGAGCAGGTTGTTGTTGAATCCGCCGCAGAGGCCCCGATCCGATGTGATGACCAGCAGGAGGATGTTACGTGACGTCCTGTGTGGATTAAGAAGGGAGTGGCCATCCGTGGTGTCCTGAAGGGACGCCAGGCGTCCGATCATGTCGTGGATGCGTCCCGTGAAGTCGGCAACCCGTTTTTCCGCATCCTGGGCACGGCGGAGTTTGTTGACGGAAACCAGTTTCATGGTTCGGGTCAACTTGCGGGTGCTCCGCAGGCGGGTCAGTTTGACGTTATATTCCTTTAGGGTCGGCATGGACGATTGGCGTTACGATTTTGGTTTGACAGCGATGCGGTTCAGGACGGCATCCAGTGCCGCCTTGACCTCGGGGGTCATGGCTTTTTCCGCGGCGAACCGCTTCAGGTATTCAGCCGGCTCGCGGTCCAGAATATCGAACAGAGAGGATTCAAAGGCGGCCATCTTGTTCACGGGGATGCCATCGAGATAGCCATGGACGCCGGCGTAGATGATGGCGACCTGTTTGGCGACAGGGATGGTGATGTGGACATCCTGCTTCATGATCTCCATGAGGCGACGACCGCGATCCAATTGGCGACGGGTGGCTTGATCCATGTCCGAGGCGAATTGGGAGAACCCGGCCAGTTCGCGATATTGGGCAAGGTCGAGGCGCAGGGACCCGGCGGTTTGCTTCATGGCTTTCAACTGGGCATCGCCGCCGACGCGCGAGACGGAGATGCCGGGATTGACGGCGGGGCGCTGGCCGGCGTTGAAGGTATCGGCTTCGAGGAATATCTGGCCATCGGTGATGGAAATGACGTTGGTGGGGATGTAGGCCGAGACGTCATTGGCCTGTGTTTCCACGATGGGGAGAGCGGTGAGGCTGCCGCCGCCACGGGCGGGGCTGAGTTTGGCGGCGCGTTCGAGCAGGCGGCTGTGCAGGTAGAAGACATCGCCGGGGAACGCCTCGCGGCCGGGGGGGCGGCGCAGGAGCAGGGAGAGTTGGCGATAAGCCTGGGCCTGCTTGGTGAGGTCATCGAAGACGATCAGGGCGTGGCGGCCACTGTCGCGGATGAATTCGGCCATGGCGCAACCGGAATAGGGGGCAAGGAATTGCATGGGGGCGGGGTCAGAGGCCGTGGCGGCGATCACGGTGGTATATTCCATGGCGCCGTAGCGCTTGAGGGTTTCGCACAGTTGCACCACGGTGGAGCGTTTTTGTCCGATGGCGACATAGAAGCACATGACGTTTTCGCCGCGCTGGTTGATGATGGTATCGATGGCCAGCGAGGTCTTGCCGGTCTTGCGGTCGCCGATGATCAGTTCGCGTTGACCGCGCCCGATGGGAGTGAGGGCATCGATGACCTTGATGCCGGTTTGCAGCGGTTCGCGGACATCGGCGCGGTCGATGATGCCCGGGGCCTTGACTTCGATGTGGCGGGTTTCGCCCGCGGGAAGGGCGGGGCCCCCGTCGATTGGTCGACCGAGGGCGTCAAGGATGCGTCCGGCCAGATTGTCGCCGACCGGGACGGAGGCGATGCGTTTGGTGCGCTGTACGGTATCGCCTTCCTTGATGTCGCTGTCTTCGCCGAAGATGGCGATGCCGACGTTGTCGGATTCCAGGTTCAGCGTTAGCCCGGTGATGCCACTGCGTTCGAAGGTCACCAGTTCGCCGGCCATCAGGCCGGCGAGGCCATGGACATGGGCGATGCCGTCGCCGATATTGAGGACGGTGCCTACCTCGGAGATTTCAACTTTCCCATCAAACTCCGCGATCTGTTTTTTCAGGATCGCGGATATTTCCTCGGGTCTCAAATCCACTGCCATACGTTCATCTCCCATCCGTCATGCGCCGGTGAGCGCCTGTTGCGCGAGGCGCAACCGTGCCGCCAGGCTGAAGTCATAGACGATGTCGCCCACTTGCACGCGGCATCCACCCAGAAGGGCGGATGATTCCCGTGTGCTTAGCAGCACCGTTTTTCCGAGCAAGGTTCCAAAGTGGCTGGCCATGGCATCCACGGCGGAGGCGGGGGCGGGGCCGGCCGAGATCATTTCCCCCCGCATGATGCCAAGTCGTGCATCGTTCAGATCGTGAAAGGTGGAACAAATATCCGTCAGCAGGGTGAGCCTGCGTTTGCTTTCCAGAAGTTGGAGGAGGTTCCACGTCAGGGGGTGGACGCGTTCCATAAAGAGGGCCTCCAGGGCACGGCGACGCGACGTTCTGGGCAGAAGGGTGTCGCGGATGAAGGCGATGAGTTGTGGCGACTGACCCAGGGCGCGGGCGATGAGTGCCATGTCGTCGGAAATCCGTTGTTCCGCGTGTGCCTCGAGAGCGAGTGTCAGGAGAGCCCGGGCATAGCGGGAGGCGGCTTTGGAGCGGAGGTTCATGATGTTGAGACCTCGCGCAGGGCGTCCTGGATCAGCTCCCGGTTTTTCCCGGAATCCACGTTATGGGCGAGGATCCTGGAGGCGAGCAAGATGGCCAATTCCGAGGTTTCGCGGCGCAGGGATTGGCGGGCTTGTTCAGCGGCGCCGGTGATGTCACGGCGGGCTTCCTCGGTCAGTTCCCGGGCGCGCCGCTCGCCGTCTTCGCGGAGTTGACGGATGTCAGTTTCGGCGGCGGCACGGGCTTCGGTGATGATACGCTGGGCCTCGAGTTCGGCGTCGTGGATCAACTGGCGGTTGCGTGCTTCGCTGGTGGCCGCTTCCTGGCGGGCCCGTTCGGCATCCTCAAGGGCCTTGCGGATGCCGCGTTCCCGAATATCCAGTGCCGTCAGGATGGGTTTCCAGGCGAGTTTATATAAAAGCACTGCCACGATGATGAAGGATAGCCACGTCAACATCAGCATCGGCCCGGAGACGGTAATGAGTCCGGGTGTGGCTTCGTGTTCCGTGGCAGAGGTGACTTCCATCACTGCCTGGGTCTGGAGGGCCTCTTCCATGCTGCCTACTTATCCAGCATGCAAATGACAGCGCAGAACAGGGCGACGCCTTCGATCAGCGCGGCGGCGATTAACATTGTTACTTGAATTTTAGGGGCAATTTCAGGTTGCCTGGCCATGCTTTCCAAAGCTCCCTTGGCCACGATTCCTACGCCGACGCCAGCTCCGATGGCCACCAGGCCGGCCCCGATAGCCGCAATAGATCCTCCTATCATAATCATCTTCCTTTCCGGTGCAATGCACCCAAACCATTACAAGCCAGAATCAATCTATCATAACCGGTTGTCATGCCGCAATACCGCCCCTGCAATTCCTGTGAACTCAATGGGCGGGGTGGTAGCGCTGGCCGATGAACACGGCTGACAACAATGTGAAAATATATGCCTGAAGAAAAGCCACGAAGATCTCCTGAACCATGATGATGATGGACATGAAGGCGGCCGGGAGTGCCCATGCGCCGTAGATGAGCAACAGGCCGAGAAGGGAGAAGACCACGAGATGTCCGGCCAGTTCATTGGCAAAGAGACGGATAGCCAGCGCCATGGCACGGATAAACAGGCCGATCAGCTCGATGGGAACCAGGATGATCAAAATGTACCAGGGGACGCCGGGCGGGATGAATCCCTTGAAGTAGGATACAGGGCCATGCCGGTAGATCGCGCCACCGATCATGAAGAAGAGGGTGATGCTGGCAAGGCCGGCGGTGACGTTGACATTGGCGGTGGCTGAATAGAAGCAGGGGATCAGACCGACCAGGTTCATGGTCAGGATGTAGAAGAAGAGACTGCAGAGGAGAGGCGTCATCCGGCGTCCATCGGTCTCGCCGAGAAATGGAACAGCCATATCGTCGCGGATGAATTCGACGAAAAATTCGATCAGGTTCAGCCAGCCATGGGGGACAGGAGTGGGGCGGCGGCAGACCAAGGCCAGAAAGAGGACGAGAAGGATGCCTGAACCAATGACCATGACGCCATGGATGGTCAGGAAGGCGGGCAGTTGTTCGTGACCTGCGGGGAGCCAGTTCCAAACGCGGGAATCGGACACATGGTGCATGATGAACGCCTGCACGGCGCCGCTTTTATCGATCACCCCACAGGCTATATCGTTCGTGTTGGTCATTATCGTTTTGCCGAGCATCCATCCGAACCGTTTTGGGATGAGATTTTGAACAGGGTTAAAATCTCCGATCCCATAAAGACAAATAGTCCCGCCAAAAAAGAAGCGAGAAAGGAACGCCGGACGGGGCCTTGCGCCAAAAAAGAAAACGTGCAAATGCTAGCGAACAGGAAGAGCATTCGCAAGCAATTCCCTGCAAGCCCCCACCACAAGAACCGGTTGATGCCCATGCCGACGGCCTTGGTATGAAGCACATGGCCGACGGTTGCATTCAGAGCGGAGGAGAGCCAGCCGGCGGCCCATGCCGGCCAGTGGACGGCACCGGGGATCATCGTGGTGGCGGCGTAGGCGGCGGAGAGTGAGAAAATGATGGAGGCGAGGAGGTGACTATGGGAATGGCCGGGCGGCCTCTGGTGCCCAACGGATGGCGGTCTGGTGTGAAGTTCCGTTCTCACGATTCGGCGCCGGGTGAATGCTCCTGATCTGTTTTAGGTGGAGAGTGGCGGGTGCGGTCCTGTGCCTGCTGGTTCAGGAAGGTGATGACCCGCCAGGTTTCGTAGGCGCCGAAGGCCAGACCGAGGAACATGCCGAGCAGGGTGAAGAGAATGCCGCCACCGCGCCGCTGATCGATCTTGAAGCCGGCAAAGGAGAAGATGGCCATGCCGACGGCGAATGTTGTTCCGAGCGTCAATGCCTGGCTGATATCACTGCGTGCGTTCGGCTGCCTGAAAAATTCTTTCCACATGAGATGCCGCCTATTACGGATAATGTTGCAGGTGATCATAACAGAATGGGGATATCACGCCTGTAAAAAATGCTTCAGTATTAT
>CAZSSA010000037.1:0-21480 GCA_964609375.1 uncultured Verrucomicrobiota bacterium
AAGCGCGGGAGCAGTTCGTTCTTGTGCGTGACGGCATGGGGGCCTGGGATCGGATATCGTATCTTCAAGGGTATTGCGCGGAGGAGGTGATTCCGGCGCTTCGCGAGGCGGCGGCCCGTCACGGGTGGGGTTTACTGAGCCGGGATCCGGAATCGGATGAGGAGGTGCCCACCTTGTTGCGAAATCCGCAGTGGGTCCAGCCGATCAAGGCGATTTTTGATTTGATTGGCATTCTGCCGGGATACAAAGAGTTGGATGTCAGCGCGGTGTTCCTGCTGTTTTATAGTGGTTTTTTTGCGATGCTTGTGAGCGATGCTGGATATGGGATGTTATTTCTGGTGCTAACCCTGGCGATCCGGCGGTGGGCGACGCGGCTTCCGAAGGAGGTGCCGCATCTGCTGGGGGTTCTGAGTGTTTGTACGATCGTGTGGGGAGTGTTGACAGGGGCCTATTTCGGTATTTCCATCGAGGCGCTGCCCGCCGTGATGCAAGGGGCGGCGATTCCATGGCTGAGGGATGAGGCCAATTTAATGCAACTGTGCTTTCTGATTGGTGCGGTACACTTAAGCCTTGCGCATGGGTGGGCCCTGGTTAGGGCAGGGTTGTGTCCCGCCGCATTGGCCCAGTTGGGATGGATTGCCGTGACATGGGTCATGTATTACCTGGCGATGAACATGATCTTGGAGCGGTTGATGCCGGGGTTTGTGTTGCCCTTGTTTCTGGTTGGGGTGGGGGCCGTGGCGTTGTTTATGACGCCGTTGAAGGCATTGAAGACGGAGTGGCCGAATCATATGATGCTGCCGTTGACGGTCGTGGGGAATTTTGGTGACGTGGTGTCGTATGTCCGGTTATTTGCCGTGGGTAGCGCCGGGACGGCGATCAGTGTGGCGTTTAACGACATGGCGGTGGGTGGCGGGATTCATGGGGTGGGAGACGGTTTGGTGGCGGCCCTGATTTTGTTCCTGGCCCATGGATTGAACATCCTGCTGGCGGGGCTTGCGGTGATTGTGCATGGTGTCCGGTTGAATACGTTGGAATTTTCGGGACATCTAGGGATGCAATGGACGGGGGTTCCGTTCAAGCCCTTCCGAAGGGCCGGGAAGAATGAAGTGACAATCGCGAGACGTTAATACAAGGAGAAGATGAGTATGGAAGCGACATCGATGATAGCGTTGGGGAAGATGGGCGGGGCGGCGGCTCTTGGGCTTGCTGCCTTGGGTTCTGCCATGGGGGCCGGCGCCGCTGGTCCAGCCGCCATTGGAGTCTGGAAGAAGTGTTACGTGCAGAAAAAGGCGGCACCCTTCATGTTGCTGGCGTTTGTGGGCGCCCCATTGTCGCAGACGATCTATGGCATGATCGTCATGAATAAGATCCTGGCCAATGCGGTGTTGTCGCCGACGAACTGGATGGATCTGGTCGGGGTTGGCATTTTCAGTGGCGCTGCGCTTGGCGCTTCCGCTTGGATGCAGGGCATCACGGGTGCCGCTGCAGCGGATGCATTGGGCGAAACCGGGCAGGGCGCGGGCAACTACCTGATGGCGCTTGGGATTATTGAGACGGTGGCTATTTTTGTCCTGGTGTTTATCGGCAAGGCGATTGTCTAGCCCGGGGTTGCTGATGACGCTGCCAGGCGATTCCGGTCGGGTTGCCTTCCTCGCCGCTGAATGTTCACACCAGCCTTAACAGGGTTGTGGTTGCATGGGGGCATGCAACGGTTGACTTACGTTCCGGCTGGACGTATATTAAATTGTCATTACGAAAGCGGGGGGGACCAATGATCTTCGGGATAATTGTGGCGGCGGGAAAGAGCGAGCGCATGGGCTCCGATATTGACAAGGCGTTCTTGTCGCTCGGGACCCGTCCGGTGCTGGCTTATTCACTGATGGCATTTGAGCAATGCCCGATGATTGACGGTGTGATTCTTGTGGTTCGCAAGGATCGGGTGGAGTCCGCGAGGGGGTTGGTGCAGGTTTTCGGGTGTGCCAAGGTTCGCAAGGTTATTGCCGGCGGGTTGACGAGGCAGGGGTCGGTGCGGAACGGCCTTGCGGAACTCGGGGATGATGTTGATATTGTGGCGATTCATGATGGTGCCAGGCCCTGTGTGACGTCGCGAATCATTGAGGAGACCATTCGTTCGGCGAAGCAGCATGGAAGCGGCGTGGCGGCGGTCAAGGTCAATGATACCATTAAGGAAGCCGAGCGTAACATGGTGGTGACCCGAACGGTTGACCGTGCCAAGCTATGGGCCGTTCAAACGCCCCAGACGTTTGGACTGGATTTGCTTCGCAAGGCATATGAGCATGTAGGGAAAAAGAAGCTGATCGTTACGGACGATGCAGCCGCCGTTGAGGAGATGGGCGAGCGTGTTTATCTGGTGCCGTCCCCTTGGACGAACATCAAGATCACGACGCCCGAGGATCTGGCGCTGGCGTCAATGATATTAAAAGTTTGATTGATAATACCCCCATGGCCAACATCAAGTACGCTGTTTTGGGTGATATTCACGGGAATTGGGAGGCGCTTTCCGCCGTTCTTGAGGATGCGCAAGCTCAGGGGGTTACGCATTATACCTGTGTTGGGGATACGGTGGGATATAATGCGAATCCGGCGGAATGTTTGCACAAGATCAGGGAATTGCAGGCGGTCTGTGTGCGCGGGAATCACGATCACTATTGTTCGCATGATGAGTGTATCCGTGATTTTCATCCTTTGGCGGCCAATGTGGTCGATTGGACCCGTAACCAGTTGTCTGACGACGATGTCAGTTTTTTGCGCCAGCAGAAGTTGGTTCGGGTGGTGAATGGATTTACCCTGGTGCACAGCACTCTGGATATGCCTGAAAAGTGGGGGTATGTGTTTGAAGAGTTGGAGGCAGAATCCAACTTTAATTATCAGTCCACGACCGTTTGTTTTTATGGTCACACCCATCATCCGGTGGTTTTTGAGAAATCGGGCCATGTGCGACGCGTCAACGGTGGAGGCACCGTTGCGATTACGCTGGGCAAGAAGTACTTTATCAATGTGGGCAGCGTGGGGCAGCCAAGGGATGGGGACAGTCGTTCAGCGTATGCCGTCTATGATATGGCGGCGCGGAAGGTGGAATTACGGCGAGTGGAGTATGATATCCCCGCCGCGCAAAAGAAGATTCTCGATGCGGGCTTGCCTGAGCGGCTGGCGATGCGGCTAGAAGCGGGGGTCTAGTGCGCACGGTTGCGCCACGGACGTTGTTCATTTTGGTTGATGGGCTCGGCCTGGGGCCGCCTGACCCCGTTATCAACCCGCTTTACCGTGGTGTTTGCCCCTGCCTTCTTGATCTCCTTGAGAATCACGCCGTCCCGATTGATGCCGGGATGGGGATGCCGGGAATTCCCCAGAGTGCAACGGGTCAGACAGCGCTTTTTACGGGAGTGAATGCCGCCCGTGCAATGGGGAGGCATGTGGAGGGTTTCCCGGGGCCTGTCCTGCGGGATATTATCCGGGAACACAATTTCTACAATACGTTTACCAGTCTTGGATTCAATTCCGCTTTTGCCAATGCCTACTATGTGGATGACATGGCGGAAGTGCATGCGCGGCGGCGGCAGTCGGTGACCACGGTGGCTGCGTTAAAGGCGTTCGGAGTGGTGAGGGATCGTGCCGACATGATGAGGGGAAAGGCCGTGTATCAGGATTTGACCCGGGCGAGTCTGCGTGAGCGGGGGTATGAGGGGGCGCTCGTGACTCCGGCGGAATCGGCCCGTGATCTCCTTGGGATTGCAGAGGCGTATGACTTTACGGTGTTTGAGTATTTTCAGACGGACAGGATGGGGCACAAGGGGACTCGCGTCGAGGTGGAGGGAGTGCTGGCCGTGCTTGATGAGTTTTTGGCCGGGATTAGTGCCTTTGTGAAAAAGGAGGGGAATCTGCTGGTCCTCACCAGTGACCACGGGAACATTGAGGACTCGGGGTCGCCATTGCATTCGGTCAATCCGGTTCCCCTGGTGGCTATTGGGTATGGGGCGGAAATTCTCAGGCGAGAGGCGAAGTCCATTACGGATGTGGCGCCGTTATTGTTGAGGCTTTACGAAGGTGCCATGCGCCGCGATCACGGCGCATAGCACGAATGGAATGTCAGTTGCCCTTGGAGGCTTACTTTGCAGGAGCGGCAGGGATATCCACCTTTTCGATGGTGGTGATGGTTTTGAAGGCCCGGACGGTTTTCCCTTTCTTTTCCATGGTGGTTCCGGTGCCGGTGATTTTGACTTTTGATCCAGCAAACTCTTCGACCTTGCCCTTGGGCAGGCGCACATCCTTGCCTTCTTCGTCGACAAGGGTGAACCAGGTCATCATGGGTGTGCCGTCTTTTTTCTTGTTCTCGTGCTTGGTGACGGTGCCGATAGCGGTCATGTCCTGAGTCGCCAATGCCTTTTCTTGTTTGGCGACAGGTTTATCGGCGGGGGCGGCTACTTCCTCGGCCATGCTGCTTGTTGTGGTCAATGCCAAGGCTGCCAACGCGATCCAATATGCTTTCGTCATGATTTCTCCATCTTGTTTATTGGATTTACCTCCCGAACATCAAAAAGATGACGGTAAACAAGGCAAATCCTGTAAAAACTATATAATATTATATAGAAACTGCAATAATACTATTTAGCTATGCGCCTGAATCCTTAGCGAAGCGCGGCGGCGGTACGCCGACGTGCTTCGCTAAGGATTCAGGTACCCAGTGCAGCCCGACGTTGAATCCTCTGACGAAACATGATGTGATACATGGGCTCTGGACTTATGAAAGGTTTTGGAGGATGTGATGGATCGGTTTGATTTGCCCATATTCGAAATTGAGAAGTCGCTGGTCGCGGCGGCGTCCGGAGGTGGGCGGCGGATTGTACTCCAGGCTCCGACAGGGTCGGGTAAGTCTACACAGGTGCCGCAGATATTGCTGGATCATGGACTGCTTCCCGAAGGGCGGCAGGTGATTGTCCTGCAACCCCGCCGGCTGGCGGCGCGGCTGCTGGCTTGTCGTGTGGCGTCGGAGCGGAAGGGATCGGTGGGCGGGGAAGTGGGGTATCAGGTGCGGTTCGAGGATCGCTCCTGTCGTGAGACGCGGATTCTCTATGTCACCGAAGGCATTTTGCTGAGGAGATTACTGGGTGATCCCTTGCTGTCGTCGGCGGCTGTGCTGGTCTTCGATGAATTCCATGAGCGGCATTTGTTTGGTGATGTGACGCTGGCACGGGCGCTCGAACTGCAACGGACGTCGCGTCCGGATTTGACCGTGGTGGTGATGTCGGCGACCTTGGACGGAGCCTCGTTGGAACGCTATCTGGAGCCCTGCTCGGTGCTAAAGGCCGGCGGTCGGGTGTTTCCGGTGCGGATCGAGTACCTATCCAAGACTGTGGATTTCAACCGTGTTCCGGTATGGGAAACGGCGGCGGCGGAAACAGCGCGGTTGCTGGCACAGGAAAAGGATGGGGATGTGCTGGTGTTCATGCCCGGGGCGTACGAGATCCAGAAGACGCTGCAGGCGTTGTCGAGGTATCCTGAAACGCGGGGGATGGCGTTGAAGCCCTTGCACGGGGAGCTTGCGCCATCGGATCAGGATGCGGCGGTGGCCCCGTCGGCGCGGCGGAAGATTATTGTTTCCACCAATGTGGCGGAAACATCGCTGACCATTGAGGGGATCCGGCTGGTGGTGGATGGCGGGTTGGCGCGAATGGCGCGGTATGACGCCTATCGCGGGATCGACACGTTGTGGATTGAGAAGATCAGCCAGGCGTCTGCCGATCAGCGGGCGGGGCGGGCGGGGCGAACGGCGCCGGGTGTATGCCTGCGGCTGTGGACAGAACGTGACCATGTGGAACGGCCCAGTCGGGAGATACCGGAGATCAAGCGGGTGGATTTGGCGGAAACCGTGCTGATGTTAAAAGCTGGCGGGGTTGAGGATGTCAGGGCTTTTCCGTGGTTTGAGTCGCCGGATGAGCGGTTGTTGTGCCGGGCGGAAGTGCTGCTTGAGGATTTGGGTGCGGTGGATGGAGGAGGGCGGATTACCGAAATGGGGCGGCGGATGCTGGCGTTTCCGCTGCATCCCCGCTATGCACGGATGTTGCTGGCGGCGGAGTTGCTGGGGTGTGTGAGAAGTGCCGCCCTGATGGCGGCGTTGACGCAGGAGCGCGGAGTGCTGGTGAAGCGGGCAGACGAGCGGGCCATGGAATTGCGTGACCGGCGACTGGGGGATGAGGAGGTTTCGGACTTCTTCCTGCTGATGCGGGCGTGGGCTGAGAGCCAGGCGCATGATTACGAACCCGATTACTGCCGTCAGCTTGGAATTCATGCGGGAGCAGCACGTCAGGTGGGGCGGTTGTTTGATATGTTTTGCCGGATTGCCGCCGCCGAGGGCTTGCCGCTGGAACGGGAGTTTGCGGCCAATGACAGTGTGCGCCGTTGCATTTTGGCGGGGTTTGCGGATCAGGTGGCGAAGCGTATGGATGGTGGGACATTGCGGTGTGAGTTGGTGCATGGGCGGCGGGGAGTGATTGATCGGTCAAGTGTTGTGCGGAAGAGTGATCTGGTGGTGGCGACCGAAGTGCGCGAGGTGGAGAGCGGCGGCGGGCGGGAGATGGAGGTTTTGTTGGCTTGTGTGACGGCGATTGAAGCGGACTGGTTGGCGGAATTGTTTCCCGGGGCGGTCAGGGAGGAGACCCGGGTGTTGTTGGAGGCGACGACGCGCCGGGTTGTGGCGAAGACGGGGCGCTACTATCACGACTTATGCCTCGAGACACGGATGGGAGGGGTGCCGTCCAAGGCCGAAGCGGCGCGGTTGTTGGCGGATGAAGTGGAGGCCGGGCGATGTACGCTCAAGCATTGGAATGAGGATGTTGAGCAGTGGATCATGAGGGTCAATTGTCTGGCGGCGTGGTGTCCTGAACTGGGGGTAACGGCGATAACAGCGGAGGATAGGCGGTTATTGCTGGAAGAGATATGTACGGGGTCGTTTGGCGTCAAAGAGGTCAAGGATTGTCAGGTTTGGCCGGTGGTTAAGGGGTGGCTGGATGGACGGGCACAGGCGCTGGTGGAAAAGCATGTGCCGGAGCGGGTGGTATTGCCTGGCGGGCGGAAGGTTAAGTTGACCTATTCGGAGAAGGGGGCCCCGGTGATGGCGGCGCGGATACAGGATTTGTATGGGGTTGAGGATAGTTTACGGGTGGCGATGGGACGCCAGACGGTGGTGATTCAGGTATTGGCTCCCAATTTCCGTCCGATACAGGTGACGTCGGATCTGACGACGTTTTGGAAGGAAGGATATCCCAAGGCAAAGAAGGAGTTGCAGAGGCGTTATCCGCGGCATGAGTGGAGATAGGTGGCAATTGACCTTCTTTCGTTCCTTGGTTATCGTTACTGCTTGTTGTGGAGGGAGTGGGCCTATGATTAAAAAAGCACTCTGTGTGTTAATGATGGTGGGCGTTGTGGTTGGGTGCAACGATAGAAAAGAGACCCCGGTAAATTCAGTTAAGGAGACAAAAATGGCTACGAATGCAACGACAGTGGTGGTAATGGAAACTTCGATGGGAAACATGGAGATTGAACTGTTCGCCGACAAGGCACCGGTGACGGTCAGCAACTTCCTGGCGTACGTTGATGCCGGGTTCTATAACGACACGATTTTTCACCGGGTGATTCCGAACTTCATGATTCAAGGCGGCGGGTTTGATGAATCCTTGAATCAGAAGCCGACCAAGGCTCCGATCAAGAATGAGGCGGCCAATGGGCTCAAGAATGACCGCGGGACGTTGTCCATGGCGCGGACGTCAGTGGTCGATAGCGCTACGACGCAGTTTTTCCTGAATGTGGCCAACAATGATTTTCTCAACCATGGGGCGCGCGATTTTGGTTATGCCGTGTTTGCCAAGGTTGTAGCGGGTATGGAGGTGGCGGATAAGATTGCCGCCGTTAAGACAGGCAATCGCGGTCCGATGGGTGATGTGCCCGTGCAGACGGTCATGATCAAGTCCATGAAGCGGAAGTAGAGGGGGGGTAGGGTTCAGGGTTCGGGGTTCAGGAGGTTGAGGGCTGAAGATCTGAGACTGTGGAATAGGCATGAATAGGCGGAAAACAGTTGTGTTTCTTGGCGATGGCATGGCGGACGAGCCCTTGTCTGAACTGGGAGGAAAGACGCCGCTGCAGGTGGCGCGGACTCCCGGCATGGACCGGATTGCCCGAGAGGGGCGGTCCGGTTCGTTGGTAACCTTGCCGGAGGGGTATCCTACCAGTAGCGAAGTTGCCAACATGTCTGTTCTGGGTTGTAATCTGGCTGAAGAATATTGCGGGCGAGGGCCATTGGAAGCGGCGGGACGCGGGGTGGTTCTCGGTGAGCATGATACGGCGTTTCGCGTTAATCTCACGACGGTGGAAGAGGGAGTGCTGCGTGATTTTTCCGGTGGTCATATCGCTCCTGCCGATGCGGCGGCTTTGATTGCGGCGCTAAACGAGCGGTTTGCCGGGCCGTCGCTCCGGTTTTATGCGGGGGTCAGCTATCGGAACATCCTGGTGTTTTCAGGCGCACAGTACTCGCCGAAGGTTCGCGCGGAAAAACCCGATGACAATCATGGACAAAAGGTTGTCGAGCATTTGCCCTGTCCGGCAACGGATGAGGGTGTGGAGACGGTGGACTTATTGAAGAAGCTGATTCTGGAGGCTCCGGCGGTTTTGGAAGGGCATCCGGTCAACCGGAGGTTGCGTGCTGAAGGAAAGCCCATGGCCAATGGGATATGGCCGTGGAGCGGTGGGCGCGCGGGTGCGTTGAAGAAGATCCGGGCTAAGTACGGGGTTTCTGGTGCGGTGATCTCGGCGGTGGATGTCATTATGGGATTGGGGCGATGTCTTGGCATGGAGGCAATTTCTGTTCCGGGAGCCACGGGGTATGTGGATACCAATTATGAGGGAAAGGCGGAGGCCGCCATTGATGCGTTGAAGCGGCATGATTTTGTTTATGTCCATGTGGAAGCCATAGACGAGGTATCACACGAGCAGAATCTCAAACTCAAGATCAAGGCCATTGAGGATTTTGATGCGCGTATTATTGTGCCCGTGATGCGGGCGGCGGGGGCTGGCGTGGCTTATGCGGTTCTTCCGGATCATCCGGTGCCGCTCCGGACGGGGAAGCATACGCGGACGCCAGTGCCGGTGGCGGTTTGTATGCCGGGGATGGTGGCGGATGATGTGATGGCATACAGTGAGTTGGATTGTCCTGGTGGCGCCCTTGGGGCGATGCGCGGAGATGGATTGATGCGGGTTCTTTTCGGCAACTCGTAACATGTCATGGTATTCAGTTCATTAACTTTTTTGTTGCTGCTGTTGCCGGTGACGTTGCTGGTGTATTACCTGTCGCCAATGCGTGCCCGCAATGGCGTAGCACTTGCCGCCAGTCTGGTTTTCTATGCCTGGGGTGCGCCGCGATTTATCCTGGTGTTGGTGGTCGCCAGCGCGGTCGATTTTGTGGTGGGGCGGGAAATTGACAAGCCGGGGGCTTCGTTCCGGTCCCGGCGGTGTTGGCTTGCGGCAGGGGTTCTGGTGAATGTGGCCCTGCTGCTGTATTTCAAGTACGCCAATTTTTTTGTGGTGGAGTTGAATTTGCTTCTGGGCGCACTGGGCCTATCGCCGGCGGGGTGGACGGCTGTGGTGCTGCCGATCGGGATATCATTTTTTACGTTTCAAAAGATCAGCTATCTGGTGGATGTGTATCGCGGTGTGGCACCAGCGGCGCGCAGTTTCCATGATTACCTGCTTTATGTGGTGTTGTTTCCCCAGTTGATTGCCGGTCCGATTGTGCGTTATCACGATGTGGCGATGCAGTTGAGGGAGCGCGATCATACGGTGGAGCGGTTTTACGGGGGGATCATCCGTTTTTGCGTGGGGCTGGCCAAGAAGGTTTTGGTGGCGAATGTGCTGGCCGAGACGGCGGATGGCATCTTTGCGCAGTCGGCGGGCACGTTGGGGGCGGGTGCGGCCTGGGTGGGGATACTGGCGTATGCGTTCCAGCTCTATTTTGATTTCTCGGGGTATTCGGACATGGCGATCGGCTTGGGTCGTATGCTGGGGTTTGAATTTCTGGAGAACTTCAATCGTCCTTATATTTCCGCCAGTTTTACGGAGTTCTGGCGTCGCTGGCATATCTCGCTATCCAATTTCATGCGGGAATATCTTTATGTGCCGCTGGGCGGGAATCGGCGGGGGCGGGTGCGGACCTATTGGAACCTATGGTTGGTCTTTCTGATTTCGGGATTCTGGCATGGGGCGGCGTGGAATTTTGTGGCGTGGGGTGCTTACCATGGTGTGTTCCTGTGCTTGGATAAGTTGTTGTCAGGTACCCGCTGGGCGCGAATGCCGAGATGGGTGGCGGTTCCCGGAACGTTTGTGCTGGTGTTGATTGGATGGGTGTTTTTCCGTGCGCCGGACGTGGGGTATGCGGCCCAGTTTCTGATAAGTATGGCTGGGGGATCGGCCGCGGCGACATCGGGTTCGTTGGCGGGGTGCTTTGAGGCGCGGCACGGGGTTATGCTGGTATTGGCGGCTGTGATTTGTTTCGGGCCGGCGGTGAAGGGGGATTTGCTGTCGTGGTGTGATGAGCCGGTGGTGACGGTGGATCGGCGATGGCGGACGGTGTTGCAGGGTGTGGCGGCGATTATGATGCTGGTATTGTCCACGGTGGCGCTGGCGACGAGTCATTTCAATCCATTTATCTATTTCAGATTTTAGCAATTAGGCGGGGGAAAGAGGGAAAGAAAGGGTACAGGGTTCGGGGTTCAGGAAGAGGAGGCAATATGAAAACCTGTCGAAAACTTGAGGATCGGGTCATCTATCAGAAACCTCGCCATTTGTTCATTGAGACGTGCAATGCCTGCCCTGCGGGCTATCCTGAACCCCGGACCCCGAACCCTGAACTCCCGCCATTCCTGTGAAGATATGGCTCCATATTGTTGTTGGCCTGTTTGTGGTGCTGCTATGGCTGCCGATCAGCCAGACGGCTTTCCACTGGCTGCCGGAGGCATCGTTGGCGGGGGTCGAAAAGACGCCACCGACACCGGTGTTCCGTCCCTCGGCGTGGTGGGATGGGGCTCTTCAGGACCGGTTTGATCCCTGGTTCAATGCCAAGGTGGGGCTGCGTGGGTGGATGGTCCGGACGTACAATCAGGTCAATTACTCGGTGTTCGGGAAGTTTGCGGCGAGTGGGACCAAGGTGATACAGGGACGTGAGGGGGTATTGTTTGAGAAAGTGTATGTGGATGCGTTCCGGGATCCGCGCAAGCGGACGGAGAAGGATTTGCGGGATGTCTGTGGCGGGGTGCGTGAGTTGCAGGACCGCTTGAAGGAGAGAGGGGTGGCCTTCCTGTTGGTGGTTGCCCCCAGCAAGGCGGAGATTCTACCCGAGTATCTGCCGGCGGGGATTGACGTGGCGGGGCGGGCGGGTAAACGGAGTGCCCGTGATGATCTGGCCGCGTTGCTGGATGAGTATGGGATTCACCACCTCGACATGAACGAGACGTTCAAGGAGTGGAAGGCGGCGGGGGCCCCGCCCTTGTTTGCGAAAGGGGGAACCCACTGGAATCACTATGCGGCTGCACGGGTTGTGGGGATGATCCTTGATGCGTTGCGTGAGCAGGGCAAGCGCTCATTGCCGGTGTTGAAGGTGACGGGGGCTGTGACGAATTCGGTGGTATGGGGGGCGGATAACGACCTTGGTGATTTGCTGAATTTATGGACGAGTCCGCAGTTTGCAGGCCCGCAGATTCATCCTGTGCTGGAGAAGGCGGTGAGCGATCCGTTGCCGGATATTTTATTTATTGGTGACAGTTTTGTGCTGACCTTGACCCGGGTGATGGATGATGAGGGATTATACCGGAAGCGCGATACGTTCTACTATTTCAACCGCCGGTATGCGTACCCGGGCAAAGTGGAAGAGCCGATTGACAAAGCGAAGTTTGATTTGGCGGCGGAGTTGGAAGGGCGTGATGCGGTGGTAATCGAGATCAATGAGTACTGGCTGCCGAGGATCGGGTTCGGGTTTGTGAAGGCGGGGTTGAAGGCGTTGCGCGGAGATAGAGGGGGGTAATGGGGCAGGCGGGATCGGGTTCTGTGATGGATCAAAAATTAAATTGTAACGAAAGCACTGGTAAGGTGGAATAGTCGGGATGGAAGGATGAATGTCCCTCGATGGCACGGGTGGCTTTCTGAAGGCGGTTATTGTTGTATCGCACGGCGGAATCGGCACCTCCGTAAATACTGCCCGAATAGAAAGTGACTTCGGCGAAGCCTACCACCGCTACACCGCCCCACGTTTCATCCTCTGCGAAGGATACAATGCCCCAGATGCAAAGGGCATTGAGCAGCAATGAGCGGGTGGCGCTGGCGTACTCTCCCGAATAAGCGTAACCCAAGCCGGGGATGAGACCCAAAAGACCTCCGACCACAGGGCTCTTGTCCTTGCCGGATTGATATGCGGCGATGGCGTCCAGCCCTGCTTTGTTGGATTCGTTGCTTGCCGACAACGCCTGTCGGGCGCCCTCGACGTCGCGAGCTTGAAGACGTGTGGCGGAGAGCTTTTTAGTTGCCAGTTGACGCACGGCCTCTGGTCGGGTGGTTGACATGAGGCTTTCGAAGTAAAAAATGGCTTCCTGCGGGCGGTTGCGCGAACGGCTATTTTCTCCGCGCAGCAAATAGACTTCTGTCTCCAGAGTTGGTGTCACATCCTCCACTTGTTCGAGCATTTTTGCTGCCTGTTCCGTTCGTCCGGCTTTCCAGTACTCGTAACCGGCGACCCAGAAAAAAGCGCCTTGTTCGGCTGGGCCGACAGGATCCATGGCGAGGCGGCGGAATTCCAGAGCGGCCTGGGCGTGATCGTTCCCGTTTGCCAGTTCCCATGCCAGCAGGACGGAAGAGGATGGACCCGCGATGCTCGACGCGGCCATGGCTGTCAGTAGTCCAATTCCCAAACAGATTCTTCTTTTGTTCATTACGTCATTCTCCTCCCTTGGTCCCAAGTCCGACATGGTCCGTCACTGGATCCATAAAGTGGACCCGGCCTTGTGCATTGGTTACGGGATGCGCTCCCAGGGACACAATGGTGGGTTCCCGGATCAACCGGTCGCCAGTCATTGGCAGACCCAGCCAGCCGCGTTCGCGTGCCGCCTGCATGCTGTATCGTGAACAACTCGGCTCCAGCAAGCAACGACTGCCCAGAGCGGGGGCAATAGCCGTCCTGTAAAAAAAGACCATTCCCCTGACGGGTAATGCCCCGATCCGTCTCCACACCGGGGAGGGAGGATTCGATTTTTCGACTTCAGCTTCTGCTGTCTTGCGCAGGCCGATCACCTCGGTATTGCCAGGGTTGGCCAGTTCGATTCTCCTGCATTCGTGCAGGCATGCCGCCCAGTCATTCTCCTTCGCCAGTGCCTTTGCCAGGGAGAGTTCGGGTGTGGCGGCGTGGAGTGAAAGCGATCCAAAGAGAAGTAATCCGATTCCCCACGTTGTTGCGTTCATGCCTATTCCTTGTCAAATACAATAGGATATTTGCCTCAACATGAGAAAACAAAAAAGGATTCGCCTCCCCATCGGGCGGCGAATCCTGATTGTGTGAATAACGACTTAATCAGAGTTAGTAGTATGAAACGCCGTATTCTTTTTGCAGATCCGAACGACCTTTGCCGTTCATGATGTCAACGCCATCCCAGACCGCAAAGCAAATGCCGATATACGGAAGGATGCGGACTACCTCACGCCAGTGCCAATCCTTGCCATCCCGGTAGTCCATGGCCGTATGTGGGCCAAGACAGAATCCGACGAGAAACCAGGGAATATAATCCCGGTTACCTGTTCCGATATCGTTGTAATCGGCGCCTGTACGCAGGCCGAAGCAACAACCAGCAAGAAAGCCTTTCACGCCGCCTGGATCTTTATTTGCCGCTTGGGCAGCTGGCGCCATGCCAGCAAGAATTGCCACTGCCACCGCCATCGCTACCAATGTTTTCTTCATATTTCCTCCTTGTTTACAAAACAATTTGTGAAACGTTACCGCTACTTTTGTTAATTTGCAACAAATTTAAGCATATTAACGATTTTCGTTGCGCTGCAATAGCTTAGCCATTTCATCAAGACTAAGAAATTGAACGCCGGGAGCCTGCCGTCCCCTGTCGAACTGCTCGGGATTGATTGGCTCGTTTACGGCCAGGGAACTCACCCTGAGTGTTTCTTTCATTTCCGTCCCTGTTCGGGTCTTTCCTGCTGTTTTTTGCAGGCAAGAGATCCAAATGCCCGGTTTGACTTCCTTCCAGCTTCCAAAATTCACCTGCAGCAACCGATTGGTTCGGACGGACGGATCGAAAAATTCAAGACGAGCCAGCCGGCCCGTTTCATCCAGGGCCAGAACCGTGTAAGGGTGCGGCGCCGATGGGGTGTAGGCGCGCCGGACGGGAAAGCCGTCTTCCGGGGGCAACGTTGTTTCGGGAGAACCTCGAATCTGAAGTAAATACTCCTCCGCCGTGGCCGGTACCCGGCGAACTTGGAGTAACTCCTGGGCAGGGGCTTCGGCAAGAGGAATCAGTACCCCGTTGGTCTGGCCGGCGATCCATTTGTGGATTGTTTTCCCGTCCACCACAATTCGGCGCTCATTGGGAGTCACCGTTTCCACATGTAGCCGGTCAGGGCGTTCGAACCAGACGCGGCTTAAGGTGGGGACCACTGTCCCGCCGACCTCGGTTTCGCGTCTGATCTCGCATTGAACCCTTTGGATCTTCCCGTTTTCTGTCAGAAGGCGTTCAACAAGGGAAGTGACGGTCATATCCTCTGCCCGAGCGGCTCCGCCGGCGAAAGCCGCCACCATCAACACCAGTCCGTATACGATGTTCTTATTAGTCATAGGCTGCATTATATGGGCTGAACTGGGAAAAGGAATCCAGAAAAACATGTCATGGGTCCCTGACGAGGGGGGGGCAAGGGAGAGTGAGTCGTGTGCAAGGTGGCCACTCGTGGGCGAATGCGGGGCGCAGGCGTTCCGACTTTTGCCGGCTATGGTGCCCGTAATGTAAATATCCAGCACAATCGACCTTTCCTGACCCGGCCACGGCGACCCAGACTTTCCATCCAGACGAAAAACCGTGACTAATCATGCGTAAATCGTTAAATAAAGCAAGGTTGTTGGATGATTATCGGCGAATGGTCGATCGTTCGGCGCTTTTCGGGAGAGCGCATCTGAAAGGATTGAATTACTATGTTGACGTTGATGTTGTCGTTGTTGGTGATGGCGGGATGCTGGGTTGGGCTTCATTACGGAGCCGGAATGGGCGCTTGGGGTGTTGTTCTGTCGGTGCTTCTTGGCATAGGAGCTTACATCGGGGCCATGCTGTTCATTCGTCGTCGGATTGGATCCCTGATGGCAGCCATTCAGGCCCGTATCACGGAGAAAAACAATGTTCTCCTGCGGAAGTATCAACAGCTCGGGAGTCGGGGAGGGAATGTCAAGTGGCTGATGGATCAGGCGCGCAAGGAGCAGAATGTTGTATTAGCGGCAGCGCTGGATTCCACCCGCAAGATGGATGTTTATTGCAAGTGGAGCCTGATGCTTGATTGGCAGATTAATGCCATACGGCTCCAGTTCCTGTATCAGTTGAGGAAGTTTGATGAGGTTGACCGGCTCTTGCCCAGGACGCTACTTGCCGATCCCATTCTGTGTTGCATGAAGATGTGCCGGCAATATCAGCGTGGCGAGGACGTTGAACTGGAGAAGACGTATAACAAGTACCGGAAGAAATTCAAATATGATGCAACCCTGATCTACGCGACCTATGCGTGGATGCTGCTCAGGAAGAAGCAGCTCGAAAAAGCCCGCCAGGTCCTTCTGGACGGCAAAACGGCGACAGAGAATGAGGTTTTGGAGAAGAATTGGGAGCATTTATCCAACAACAAGCCGTCTCATTTTTCAAACTCGGGATTGGGTGAATCATGGTATACCCTTCTTCTGGAAGAGCCCAAGCAGCCCAAACAAAGAGTGCAGAGGCGTTTTTAAGACGGACGGGTCACCGTATTCTCCAAATAGCGGGTCGCGCGTTAAAGGGGTGGACTGATACATCGGGTGCATGTCAAAGGCTGCGCGAGTGGGTGCCGAGGGTAAAGGGGAGGCATTCGGCATTGCGGAAGATGACCGTCAGGCACAGCAGAACCGATATTGCCATTGCCGCTTTTCGCGGCTTATGAGAGGCGATTAAGGAAAGGGATTTCGCCAATGATGAACTGGTGCTCTCTGGATACTGAATCTGCGCTCAAAATTCTGCAGTCTGACTCTAGCCGGGGCCTGTCCACCGCGGAAGCGGCGGAACGCCTGGCGGCAAAAGGGCCCAACGAACTGGTCGAAAAAGGGGGCCGAACCCCCTGGCAAATCCTGTGGGAACAAGTTACCGCCACCATGGTGCTGATCCTGATCGCTGCGGCTGGGATTGCCGGTGTTTTGGGCGATACCAAAAACATGGTTGCGATTCTGTCCATCGTGGTGCTCTACGCCATCCTGGGCTTCGCGCAGGAATACCGCGCCGAAAAGGCCATCGCCGCGCTGAAAAAGCTAGCGGTGCCGAACGTCCGTGTGCTTCGCCATGGGCAGCTGACTGAACTCTCGGCGCGGGAGCTGGTTCCGGGGGATGTCCTACAGCTCGAAACGGGCAACGTTATCCCGGCGGATGTGCGCCTGCTCGAAGCGGTCAATTTTCGGGTGCAGGAAGCGGCCCTGACGGGAGAATCCGAAGCGGTCGAAAAGCAGACCAACCCGTTGACCGGTGGGGATCTTCCCCTGGGGGACCGCCGCAACCTGGGCTACATGGGCACCATCGTGACGCAGGGGCGAGGGCTGGCGCTGGTGGTTGCGACCGGGATGCAAACCGAACTCGGGAAAATTGCCGACTTGATCCAGCAGGTGCCGCAGGAGGCGACCCCGCTCCAGAAGCGGTTGGATCAGCTGGGCAAAAGCCTGGCCATGATTGGTGTGGTCATTGCCGGGTTGATTTTTGTGATTGGGCTTTGGAGAGGTGATGAAATCCGCCATATGCTGCTGACGGCCGTCAGCGTGGCCGTCGCGATTGTGCCTGAGGGGCTTCCCGCCGTAGTGACCATCACCCTGGCGCTTGGCGCACAGCGCATGCTCGCGCGCAAAGCCTTGATTCGAAAATTACCAGCGGTTGAAACCCTCGGTTCAGTGACTGTGATTTGTTCCGATAAAACCGGCACGCTGACAGAGAACAAGATGACGGTCGTGGTGCTGGATGTGGCCGGGCATTCGGTCGATTTGACCGAGGATATGGAACGTTCCGGCAGCGTCACGCTCAGCCGTGAAAGACCCGCTCCAGCCTCCGCTCCCGAATCCGCTGTGGACTTGCTTTCCATGGGGGGCACGTTGTGTACCGATGCCCGGTTGATCGAGCAGGGCGAAGGTCGCTATCACACCCTTGGCGACCCAACCGAGGGGGCGCTGGTGGTGGCCGGGGCCAAACGAGGCTTCTGGAAGGAGGCCATGGAGACCGATTTCCCGCGCGTGGCCGAGGTGCCGTTCGACAGTGAGCGGAAACGGATGACCACTGTCCACAAAGTGGTTGGGAAATTGGACGCCTGGGGAATTGCGAGCGAGTATCTGGCCTTCACGAAGGGCAGTGCGGATGGGCTGCTGGAGGTTTCAGCATACGTCTGGGTGAATGGGCATATCGAAATAATGGATCAAAACTGGCGGCGCAAGATTGAATCCGCCGGGGAAAAAATGGCAGCCAGAGGTATGCGGATACTGGGATTGGCCTTCCGGACTCTGGACCAAATCCCCGCTTCCGCTGAAATAGAGCGGGATTTAACCTTTGTTGGCCTGTTCGCCATGATTGATCCGCCGCGCGCCGAGGTCAAAGACGCCGTGGCGCTTACCAAGACCGCCGGAATCCGCACAGTGATGATTACCGGGGACCATCCGCTGACAGCGAAGGAGATTGCCCGGCAGTTGGGCATCTCGGAAAACGGACAAGTGCTGACCGGTGTGGAAATTGAGCGCATGTCGTTCGATGAACTGAAAGCTGAGGTGGAAGGCGTCAATGTGTTTGCCCGTGTCACACCGGAACACAAGATCAAGATTATCCAGGCGCTGCAGGAGCGCGGGCACATCGTCTCGATGACCGGCGATGGGGTCAACGATGCGCCAGCCTTGCGGCGTGCCAATATCGGTGTGGCGATGGGGATCACCGGCACGGATGTTTCGAAAGAAGCCAGCGACCTGGTGCTGTTGGATGATAATTTTGCGACCATTGTGGCTGCCGTGAAGGAAGGCCGTACGATTTACGACAATATCCGAAAGTTCGTATGCTTCAGCGTGGCCGGGAATATTGGCAAAGTGCTGGTGATGTTGATCGCGCCCTTCCTGGGTAAACCCATCCCGCTGCTGCCGTTGCAGTTGCTCTGGCTCAACCTGTTGACGGATGGCCTGCTTGGGCTTGGGCTGGGCGTGGAAAAATCAGAAAAAGATACGATGCAGCGCCCGCCTTACTCGCCTGAGGAAGGCGTCTTTAGCCGGGGTGCGGGCAGACAGACTATTTGGGTGGGTATCCTGATTGGCGCAGTGGGCCTTGGAATAGGCTCGTGGTATTACTTTGGCGGCCGCCCCGAATGGCAGACGATGATATTCAGCTCGCTGGCCTTTGCGCAGGTTGGACAGGCGCTGGCCAGCCGTTCGCGCCGCGAATTGCTCTTTACGCTGGCACTGGGCAGCAATCCTCTGTTGCTGAGCATGGCGTTGCTGGTCATCCTTCTCCAGTTGGCGGTGATCTACATTCCGCCTGCGGCTATGTTTTTCTCCTTGACCCCTTTGAGTCTGCCAGACTTGTTGATTGCGCTTGTCGCAGGTGTTTTGGTTCTGGCCGTCATGGAGGGGGCCAAACGGCGGAAGTGGACTCGCACCACCTAACCGGTGCTAACAGTTGGATGGCTTTTAGCCTTCGGCGTTTGGCCGCCGATGATGCGAACGCAGTTGCGTCTGGATGAGGATCGCCAACTTCGCCGCATTGTCAGTCGAGTGGAGGGAGTAATGTAATGTCCAAACGTGACTCCTCTGGCTTTTCGTGACCCCTTTTCCTGTTTAACACCCAATAATCAATAACGTCATAACTATGGCGGCCCTGTGGGGCGCCAGTGGTTCGGATGTGCCAAAACTCGCCGATACGCCCTTTCGAAAAGGGGATTCACGCCTGATCTTGACCTTCCCGGCGGATTTCCGCATGCTCCCTTCCATGGAAGAGTGTATTCAGGGCGGTCTCAACGGGCGAGTGCTCATACCACCAGAAAAGCGATTTCTTATCCATAAGCCTCCCCCATGAGCGCAAAGCGTTATAACAAGAATGCCTCAGGTGCTGCACAGACTCTGGTCGCCTACCTGTCAACCCTTGAATCTGCATTCAAAGCCGCCCCTTTTGGCGTCTGGGCACGGGATCGCTCTGGGCGCGTGATTCTCCAGAACCCTGTGATTGTGAAGTGGTGCGGCGACCAGACTGATAAGCAACCCGAGGAAAGTGGAGCAGATGGAGAAGACATTGCGGCGTGGAAGAAGGCGAACCAGCGCGCTTTAGCCGGACATATCGTGCGGGCTGATGTGACCTATCGGATCCACGGCAAGCCGCGCTCATTTCTCAACATTGTTGCGCCCCTCCGGATTAACGGGCGAATTGAGGCCATCATCGGCTTCTTGATTGACGTCACGGAACTCCATACGACCATCGATGCATTGCGGGCGAGTGAACAACAGTTCCGGCTGATGACCGAGGCCATCCCCATGATGGCCTGGCGTTGTGCACCCAACGGAGCACTCATTGAGGCCAACGCGCGGTGGTACACCTATACGGGGCAAACTCCGGCCCAGGCGAGAGGCAATGGCTGGATGAAAGCCCTGCATCCTGACGATGTCAAACGTGTCGCCAAGAAGGTCAAGGACGATGTGATGGGAGAGGAGATATACCAGACCGAGTATCGGATCCGACGACTCTCCGACGGTAAGTTCTACTGGCATCTGGCGCGCGCACTCCCCGCGCGAGACAACGCGGGGCGAATCATTGCGTGGTTCGGGGCGGCGGCTGATATTCATGCCCAGAAGTCTCTCGAAGAGGGCCTTGCAAGCCGTATTCAGGAACACACCGTGGCGTTACGAGAAAGCGAGGCGCGTCTGCAGCGCATCTTGGACGGCAGCAACGACGGTTACTGGGAGTGGGAGGTTGCCGCCAACAAAGTTTTTATGTCAAAACGCCTCAGCAAGATGCTCGGCGTGGCATACCGTACCGGGTTCACCACGCGACAGGCCATGCGTTCCACGATTCATCCCGAGGATGAACCGCGCACGGTGGCGACCGTTGAGCGCGTTATCAGGGCGGGTGCGGACACCGATCACTACGAACTGGAGCAGCGTCATCTTCATCCCAATGGACGTGTTGTGTGGGTTCACGTCCGGGCCACGGTGAACGCGCGCGACGCCGCGGGTCGGGCCGTGCGGGTAAGCGGCCTTGTCACCGACATTACTGAACGCAAACGACTTGAAAGCCAGGTTCTCAAGGCCCAGGAACGGGAACAGGAACGCATTGCGAACGACTTGCACGATGGTCTGGCCCAAGTACTGGCTGCGGTGTCCTACCGGTCGGACAGCCTGGCTGAGTCGTTGGCTGAGCAGAAGAGCCCTGAAGCCAGACAGGCGACCGCGATTGCCGAACACCTGCGCGACGCCGTCCGACAGACACGACACCTGGCCACGTCGCTCCACCCGGTACACGCCGAGCCTGACGGCCTTCGATCTGCCCTTGAAAACCTGAGCTCGCTTGTCAAGGACTGCTTCAAGATTGACTGCCGATTCAGTTATCCAAAGCCGGTCCGGGTGAAGGATCCGCACGTCGCCACGCATCTGTATCGGATTGCCCAGGAGGCGGTACAGAACGCGACAAAACACGGCCGCACTTCCTGCATTTGGATTGAGCTTCGCCAATGCAGCCGTTTCTTATTGCTCAGCGTCAGGGATAACGGTGTTGGATTTTCGGCGCACGCGTTGAAGCGGAACGGCATCGGCCTAGGCAGTATGCAGTACCGAGCCAGACACATCGGTGGGACGTTGACCATCCGATCTCAGAAGGGTTGTGGCGTCACGGTGACCTGTAGGGTTCCTCATTGACCCAGCAGATCCATTTCCGATACCGAATACCCGCCTTATTTTTTGACTTGTCGGCCTTGCTGTCCGCCCGTACATTCGCGACATGCATTTGCCGGATTCCAATTTATTGCCTCATATTGCCGTTTCTGTCCTTGTGACGTTCAAAAGTGGTAACCACGAGGCAACCAGGAATCAATGTGTTGTTGAAGGCATGTCGATCGCTTCAAGAAGCGATCCTTTTATTGTGTTTTTTTAACAAATACCCCCGTAGCTCAGCTGGATAGAGCATCGGATTTCTAATCCGGCGGTCGCAA
>CAZSSA010000038.1:0-4377 GCA_964609375.1 uncultured Verrucomicrobiota bacterium
TCTGTTCGATATCCCGGCCAACTTCACAACGTGACCACCTTTGAAACCAACAGACTGGCCCGGAGCGCAACAACATTCCCATTTTTCTTGGAATCAATCGTTAATCGCTCAACCCGAAGCGCCTGGGACGAAGACTCAACAGCATGGACAAGCCGTATGATCTTTTCCATTTCAGCTTCCACTTCCATTTCGACCTCGTACCGCTCAAAATCACGCTCGAGCTTTGGCTCTCGGGGCTTGGTGGCCGATAGGGAAACACCAACACCAGACGCCACTTTCTCGATTTCCGAAAGCATGGCGGCATTTTCCTCGGCGGTCGATCCTCTTTTCTTGATCAACTCTCCACAGTCAGCATACTCCCTGGTAATGGCATCGCGCGACGCCGGAGCCAATACCCGCAGATTGTCGACCACCTTTTTCTCCCGCTCAATAATCGTCTCGTCAATTTGATAAAATCGCTGGCGCACCGGGCCTAATCCAACCCCAACCCCAACGACAATCACCAACACCACCCCTGCCAGAAGCCCCCATGACTTCCCGCCGCGCGGCAACCATTTCGTCGACAGTTTCATTTCCGCATCCCCTCAATATCCGCCATAATCTCAAATTCCGTTTTTTCCTTCCCCGTCAACGTCCGGGTACTCTTGACATTGATAAAGAACGGGGAGTCCTCCATCGCCTTGACCAACTTCAGGATGTCCCCAACCGTGTCGGCAAACCCTCGGCAGATCACCTGTTCTTTCCCGTTGATCTCAATCGAGGTATAACTGACCTGCTCACTGGTGAGACTATGGACCTCCGCCAATATCCGCGCCGATAGCATTCGCACTTCAAGCCTTGAGGACACCAGCTCCACCTTCCTCTTCTTGGATAAAACCTCCTGAGTCTGCTGCTCCGTCTGCTCAATCATCTGATTCAACTGCGCCAAATAAGCAGTCCGCCGACTATACCGGCTCCCCACCCATAATGACACCTGCGCCAAAATCACCATGACCAGCATCGCACTCAACGTCAGCCTTCTGGCTTTGACCGCCACCGTCTTGCGCAGTTTCATCGATTCCGGCATTAAGTTGATCTGCAGCCCGCGGGAAGACATGGCGGCACCGATAACCCCTGATACAGATATCTCGCCCAATCGCGGGTCGGCCGGCAGCGATTCCGCGTTGACCACTCCCGGCGACGGCGTCACGGTCATGGTCAGCCCCTCCTGCAACCGCGTCCCCAAACTCGCCATTTTCCCGGCCGGCCCAAAAAGGACCAGCCGTTCCACATTACCGCTGACGTTCTCGTTCCGGTACGTTTCCATCGCGCGGACAACCTCCTGCAGCAGATCATCCTCTGCCTTCTCCCGGGTTGCCATCATGTCCTTCAACCCAACGGAGATGCTGCGGCTAAACAGGGGAAGCCCGCGCTGGGCGACCAGCAAATCCGTATAGGAAGCATCGACATCAAGGTAAACAATCTGCTCGGGATATCCCAGGCTCACCCCATTCCCCTCGACCTCCACCGCACTCAGCCATCCATCCGTCGTCACCGTCACCCGTTCCACCACCAACCCCGAATCCTCAATGCATCGCAGCCGCTGTCGGATCATGCCGGTCTGCGCAATCACCAGGAAAACGCGCGTATACCCCTGCCGGTCGGAATCCACCAGGCGGTAATCAAAAACAATTTCCTCCCTTGAATACGGGGTCTGGCGGGCGATTTGCAGATCAATCATGTCGGCAATCTCAGCCAGATCGCCCGAGGGCAGATCAAATAGCCGCACATTGACGGCCTGTCGCGGAAGACAAACAATAGTCGGAAGCCCCTTCAGTTCAGGGGCCCCAATGGCATTCAGGAAATCCGGCCCATAGAGCGATTCCACTTCCTCGGCCTTCCGAAGAACAACTTTCCTGATGGACGCCCCCCCGGATCCGTTGACCACATGGAGCAGCTTGAGCCAATCGCCCCCGATCTCCACAACCACCACGTTCCGACCAATCAAGGATGTCTGGGTTTCAGTCTTCATGCCAATACAAGAACCTCCGCTCTCTCCGATCCCACACAAATGAAATCCCGACCCGACTGGCTCCCTGACCAGCCACCACGCCCCCCCTGAAACGGTCTGATGTCACCGTGACATAAGGAGCCATCCCGCTCAACAACACCTGAACCTCAGCCGACAACTCCGCCGGTTCCCCTCCCGCCCCAGCCAGTCCTCCGCCAAACAAGGACTTAAAAATACCCCCTCTTTCACGGAACTGCAATATCTTCCTGATAAAGTCTTCACCCCCTGTCTGCCCCTTGACAGCCGCCAACACCCGCCACACCATGGGACCTGCCGTATTGATATTGACCCGCGTGCCTCCATAGACGGTAATATGCGGCTCAATCTGATTAAAAATATCACGAGTCATCCCGTTGATCCACAGCAACTCGTATGGAGATTGAAATGGCCCGTTCTCCACATCCCGCCTCGCCCAGCAGGAGGAACGGGCGAAACTCATTCCCTTCTGCCCTGGCGGTGGCGCCATTCGGGCCTCCATAATAGTCTTTGCCAGTTGATGGCCTTGTTCCTCCCCTAGTCCGGCGGCCACCTTGAACAAGGAGGCCAGCACTTCCTCCCTGGCAAAATTAACATCAATCTTTCCAGCCTCGTCCGAAAAACCGTAATTTGTCCTCACGGTCCCATCGGCACACTCAAGCGGATAGGACGCCGTCCAACTCACCGGCATGCCGGCAGTCACATTCTGGAAAGCTTCCGGCTTGTTTGCCCAGGGCTCGCTCAACGCCTTCCACCCGTTCGTTTCCTGCAGTAACAAGGCCAGGCCATGATTCACGCCGGCAAGTGCCGCCTGACGCGCCATCACCTGCCCGCCCAGACGACGGGCCATTTCGACCTGTCCGCCCACATACGCCGCCGCCGCCAACGCCAGCGCCGCCAGAAAAAACAACGTCCATAGCACCAAAATCAGAATGCCACCGTCCAACCCGTTAGCCCGGGTCGAACGGCACATTGGCCCGGCAACAAAACCCTTCTCCTTAGTTTCGGCGGCGTTCATCGTTGACAGCGTACCTTCGGGATAAAAGCATGGTTTGTTGAAGCTCGCGCTGTTCTTTGCCGTCCAGGAATTGCACGGTCACCTTGATCGCCACCGGCACATTGGTACGGCCCTCCCAGTCATGAGCCCACGTGACAGCCTCCTGTCCACTCTCCCCTGCATCTCCATACCGGAATGAGACATTATTCACTCCGGACAACAGAACCTCACTTGTCTCCGGCATGCTTCCAGAGGCATCCATGCCCCGCGACCGTCTCATCATCATCCCCCGGTCAAACTCATAGCGCGTCGTCCCCGGCCACAGATTGGAAGCCCCGCCACTGACAACCGATGGAAATTCAACCCACGAGGAGCCGCCTTTGAAGGTGGCCGCCCGGCATGAAATCATGTTACTCAATTCCTTACGCATCACCGCCAAGGCCAGCCTGGAGGTTGTCCCGGGTCCGGAAAACTCGCGGGCTCGCTCCCAGACACGTATTCCAGCCGCGAATCCTCCCAGAACCACAGCCGAAGCCACCGCCACAATGGCGGTGACGATCAACAACTCCAGCACTGTAAAACCCCGCTTCATCGTCGTTCCCGCATCGTTAACCATTCTGTGGCGACAACATACCGCCGTGACCGCCCAACCGGAACCGTTTCGAGCACAACCCGGTGGAGCGTTGCATTCGTCGTGGAAATCAATGCTTCGCTGTGAAGCCGCCAGGTTAGCGGTCCGGCCGCGGTTTGCCACAGGCCTCCATCGCGCGGGGGAGGCTCACGACGCGGCCACGAGGAAATTTCCAACTCGGCTAATTTCTCCTCAACACAATCCGATACCGCCATCACTTCACGTGTCGTGTCCAAACCGTTGACCGTCACACTAAACCCCTGGAGGACGGCAATCAACCCGGCCGCCAGGATGACTGACGCCACCAGGACCTCGACCAGAGTGAACCCTGACTTCCCGGCCATCCTCACTCCCAATTCTTAATGTCATCATCCGTGCCGCTTTTGCCGTCCCGTCCCATCGAAAACAAGTCGTAACTTGTGGTACGATGGACCCCGGGACACCGATACTGATACTTCCGGCCCCACGGATCCAGGGGTTTTCTCTCCAGATAAGGCCCCTTTCCCGAGGCCACCAGCAAAGTGTCCACTCCGGCATCCGTGGTCGGGAAAGCCCCTGTGTCCAGACGATACAGTTTTAATGCCGTATCCAGACTTCCCAGGTCGCCTTGCGCAATTTTGTCTTTTGCCTCATCGGATCGCCCGATAAGGTTCGGGGCCACCATGGCCGCCAACGCGGCGATAATAATCACCACAATCATTAATTCGATCAGCGTAAATCCCT
>CAZSSA010000038.1:4477-14214 GCA_964609375.1 uncultured Verrucomicrobiota bacterium
GAACGCATTCACACCAGGCGGCTGCCGGGACGTCGGCCACCACCCTCTATCTCAACCCTTGCCCGATCCGGAAGCCGGAAGCAGGTGGCGTTCGCCGTCCCCGGCGAACGCATTCACACCAGGCGGCCGCCGGGACGTCGGCCACCACCCTCTATCTCAAACCCTGCCCAATCTGGAAAATAGGCAGAAGCATGGCGAAAATAATGAACCCGACCACAATCCCCACCAGTAAAATCAATATCGGTTCCAGCAGCGTTGTGATCAACTTCAGCCCCCTGTCCAATTCCCGCTGATAAAATGAGGCCACTTCCAGCAGGACATCATCAAGACGACCACTCTCCTCGCCCACAGCCACCATACTGGTGACAAACGCAGGCATTCCCGACCATCGCTTGAGCCCACTGGCCACCGTGGCGCCCTGCCGGACCGTTTCCACAGCCACCGTCAATATTCCCGACCGCAACTTTCGATTCATCAGGGTATGACCACCCAGCGTCAAGGCCCGCTCAACCGGGATACCGGCCTTCACCAGCAAGGCAAGCGTTCGCGCAAACCTCACAATGTCCGTATCACGGGCAAACTTCCCCACCAGCGGCAACCGTAACACCCATCCATCCACAACCAACCGACCTCGCGCCGTCCGCAAAAATCGTCCAAAGACAATAGCCGCCAACCCGCCAACCACCAGCATCCACACCCAATAACCGGCAAAAAAACCACTGACCGCCATGATCACCCGGGTCGGCAACGGCAACACACGCCCCATTCCCTGAAATAGATTCATGATCCGCGGCAGGAAAAACGTAAGAATAATAAAGACACTGACAAACCCGACGGCCATCACAAATGCCGGATACGCCAGGGCCGACAACACCTTCCCCCGCAATTCGTCGTCATTTTCACGAGCCTCGGTGAGCCGCATCAGCACTTCATCGAGAACCCCGGCCGATTCACCCGACCGAACCATATTCACATAAAGCTCCGGAAAGAGACGCGGATACCGGACAAGCGACTCCGAAAACATTTTGCCATCCCGGACACCGGCCACAACGTCCTCGATGACCGCCCGAAACACCGGATTCTCCGTCTGTTCCTGAATGGTGGACAGTGCCCTCAAGATCGGAACCCCGGCACGCAGCAGTCCCGCCAGTTGCCGGGTAAATACGGTCACTTCGCCCGAGGACACCTTCATCCGCCGAGGCTCCACCGCCCCACGCTCGGACGGTTCCTCTGTTTCCTCAACCCAGACGGGGATGCACCCCATGGATTCCAGCCGCAGGACGGCGGCAGAATGATTATCCGCCACCAGCCGCCCTTCCACCGTCTTGACGGGCCCCTGCTTGGCTCTATAGGCAAATACCGGCATGACAATCCCTCATCCCCTTCACGCGGTTACAACCGTCGTCGTGCGTGTGTCAAAGGTGACTCGCTCCACCTCCTCCACCGTGGTGACCCCCTGGGTGATCTTATCCCAGCCGTCATCCACCAACAACTTCATGCCTTCAGCAACAGCCTGCGCACGAATTTCCGTCGCTGACGCACGGTTTACAATCAAGTCTTCAATGGCAGGGGTCATCGTGAGAATTTCACAAATGGCCACCCGCCCGCGATAGCCGGTATTGTTGCATTGGCGACACCCCTTGCCCCGGCTACACCGACGCCCCTTGACCTCCACCCACTCCCGGCAATGATCGCACACCACCCGCACCAATCGTTGAGCCATGAACGCCCGCACCGTGGAGGTAATCAGATAGGGATCCACCCCCATATCCAGCAGTCGGATGGCAGCGCTGGCCGCATCATTCGTGTGCAGCGTGCTGAATACCAGATGCCCCGTTAATGCCGTTTGGAATGTAATTTCCGCCGTCTCGGGGTCCCGCACCTCCCCGACCATCATGATATCGGGATCGTGCCGCAACATACTTCTTAACGCCCGGGCGAACGTCAGCTCAATCCTGGAATTGATCTGGGTCTGTAAAATTCCCTTGAGCTCATACTCCACCGGATCTTCAATCGTGATAATCTTCCGGTCACGGGTGTTAAGGCGGCTCAAACAGGCATACAGGGTTGTACTCTTGCCGCTGCCCGTCGGCCCGGTGACAAACACAATTCCATGCGGGAGCCGGATGAGATCGATTAACAGGTCCAGCGGCTTCGGCGACAATCCCAACTGCTCCAGGCTGAACAGCATCACCGTCGGGAGAATGCGAATGACCACATTCTCTCCATGAATCCCCGGGACCACCGAGACCCGCAAATCAAACTGCTCCCGCCCGATATTGACCCGCGCCCGGCCATCCTGCGGCAATCGGCGCTCCACGATATTCAACCCTGCCATGAGTTTGATCCGCGACACAATAGCCGGATATAGCCCGGCCATTTGACGGGAGGCCGGTGTGTCATAAAGGACACCATCAATCCGGCGCCGCAGGACAATGTCATCCCGGTAAATCTCGAAGTGGATATCCGTGGCCCTGTCACTGATCGCCTGATGCAGCAATTGGTTGACCAGCTTGATGACCGAGGCATCTTCCTCCTTGTTTTCCAGGTCATGCGACTCAAGCGCAGGCAACGCATCACGGGACTCCGGCTGATCCGCCAGAATCCTCTCCACGGTCTCGGCCCCCACTCCGTAATGAATCCGGATCGCTTCAAGCACGTCCGCTTCGCAAGCCAGAACACGCTCCACACGCAAGCCCATGCTGCTCTCAATATCTTCAACCGACGCCATGTCGAACGGGTTGGCAACGGCCAGGGTAAGCACCCCGAACGACAATCGGATGGGCATGACACGGTAATGGGAGACAAATCGCGCCGACAGGCTCGCCACCGCTGCCGCCTCCGGCTTCACCTCCTGAAGCGCGATGAACGCCACTCCCTGCTGGGTTGCCACCACCTGAAGCAACCGGTCCTCCGGAACCATGCGCTCACGGATCAGCGTCTTGACCAGCGATTCATTCCGCTCCCGCGAAAGCTTGACCGCCCGGTCGAACGTCACCCGGGTCAACACCTTCCCCTCAATCAACAGGTCCCCAAGTTGCGAGGCCATCGCGAATTCCCCTTACGGCTGTGGAAGCCGTCCAATCATGTAAAACTCCTGCTCGTCACGTCCATCATACGCTCCCTCAATGATGCGGGCGCAGTCGGTAATCGTCACTTCGGTCTGCACATATTGACCCTTCCGTCCCGTATACGATTCCGCCACAAAACAAGGCTGTGTCATATAGTTCTGCAGCTTCCGGGCCCGCTCATAAAGCAACTTGTCGGCGCGGGACAGTTCGTCAATGCCGATCACCGCCACAATCCGGCGCAATTCATCGTACTTGGTCAGGATGCGGATCACTTCCTGGGCAATTCCGAAATGTCTCTGCCCCACAATCGCCGAATCCAGATTCGACGAGGAAGACATCAGGGGATCAATGGCCGGATACAACCCCAGTTGGGCGCGATCACGGGACAACACCAATACCGAATCCAGGTAACTGAAAATGGCGACCACCGCAGGATCGGTCAAATCGTCCGCAGGCACATAAACGGCCTCAAACGCCGAAATGGATCCCGTCGCCCCCGCCTTGATTCGCTCATGCAGATCGCCCACCTCGGAACTCAGTGTCGGCTGATATCCCGTCTCGGAAGGGACACGGCCCATCAAGGTCGAAATCTCTGATCCCGCCTGTACAAACCGGAAGACATTGTCAATAAACAGCAGCACATTCTTTCCCTGCTCCTGTAGCCACTCCGCCTGGCAGATCCCCGTCTTGGCCACCTCAAAACGCGCGCCTGGCGGTTCATCCATCTGCCCGAAGGCCATGATGACCTTCTTGAGAATCCCCTCGCGCTCAAACTCGAAATACAACTCGTTACCCTCGCGGATACGCTCACCCACCCCTGTAAAAACACTCACGCCGTCATGCTCTTCAGCCACGTTATGGATCAACTCCTGAATGACGACGCTCTTTCCGCAACCGGCGCCCCCCAGAATCCCCGTCTTACTGCCTTTCACCACCGGGTACAGGAGATCGATCATCTTGACCCCCGTCTCCATCACCTCCCGCTTGCTCGACGTCAGCGAATCCACATTCACCCGAAGTTTGCTGATATCGCGATGAATAGGGCGCGTCTCCGTGGCATTAATCGGCCCCTTCCCGTCGATGGGTTCTCCCATGACATTGATAATCCGCCCGAAAAGCGCGTCCCCGACCGGAACCCTGAGCACGTCACCCAGCGATGTCGCCACGGCATTCCGCTGCAAATTCAATGTGGAGGCAAGCGCAATGCATCGCGCCACGTTGCCTTCCAGATGTTCCGCCACCTCCAGCGTCAACAGACGCTTGTCAAACGTTTTGACATGGATCACCTCATGCAAATCCGGCATATCCGCAATCGTCAGGAACTTGACATCCACAATGGGGCCCTGAACCGCCACCACCCGCCCTTTTTTCAACTCTTTCACCGGTTGCTGTTCGCTCATCTCACACCTCTTTCCCGATAGTCATCCGTTGATTCCACACCCCGTTGCCATCGCTGCCTCAGGCCACCTTACGCTTCTTTTTCCGCGATGAGAAGGATTCTCGCATACTCTTGTCCACCAGTTCATGCGCCGCCCGGAAACACTGATGCTTGACCTTCTTGTGGTCCTTTTCCAGCTTCTGCGCACTTTCCTCAAGATGCATGGCCCGCGCGGAAAATTCCGCCAGCTTGCTATCCTCAAACACCTCGTACAACTTCGACGCAACCCACACGCCTGCCAGATATTCGACCATATCCCGGTAGGAGGACTCCACAATCACCTTCCGGGCGTCAGAAACAAGACCCTTCCCCTTCACATGTCCCGAAATCGCCGACTGGCCGCCACGATCAAAAAGCTCCCCGCAGGGCAGGATGGTAATCGTATCAATGGTCTGCTGGGTGAACGATATCGGACGCGGATGAACGAGCATCACCTTGCCCATTCGCCCGGCGGAAACCTCCTGCACAAGATAATCCCGGATTTCAATGGCCTGCTCGAGGCGTGTATCGGGAAAAATCCCCCGGAAGGCCTTGAACTCCCGGCCGGCTTCGCTCAGTTTAGCCGCCCCTTTCTCGCCAATCACAACGAATCGAACGTTGTCGTTGGGCAATCCGCCCTGGGCGTCATACCCCCCCTCAATAACCCCGGCATTAAGCCCTCCCATGAATCCGGAATCGGACGTCACCAACACGATGCCCAAGGCATCACTCTTGCTGCGCACCAGCGGGGCATCCACGTCCACCATGTCCACCACCCGGAAAAATCCGGCAAACTCCTCCATAAAGTCGGCAAAGCGTTCCTTTTCGCGCTCCAGGACATGGTACTGTGATGCCGCGATATTCTTCAACGTCTGGATAAGCTGTAGGAATTCCGAGTTGAATCGCAGCTCTTTTCTGAGTTGGCTCAACAACGGCATTGGCTCTATTCTCCCCGCAAGGAAGCAACGGTTCAGGACTCGGAATCCAACGGACTATACGTGCTCGTTCTTAAGCTGGTCGATCGCTTCGCGGAATCGATTGGACAAGCTGCCATCGATCTCAAGACTCCCAAGCTTGATCTTCACACCCGCGATCAGTTCAGGAATAATCGTCTCCCGCACCTCAAGGGACACATTGAACTTGGAGGCCACAAGCGCCTTAATCCGTTCCCGGTGCCCGGCGTCCAGCGGATGGCTGCACGAAATCTCGACAGCGTCGGCATCCACCGTGATGCTGCTTCCATCCATCTCATCCAGAGCCGCCAGCAACTCATCCAGGAAGGCATGATCCAGTTTCTGCCCGACCTCGCGACTAAACACCATTTCGTAAGCCCGCCCGGCGTCTTCAAGCACTTTGGTGGCCGCTTCCCGGGCCAGCTCCTGACGAACCTTTTCCTTGTTTCGGGTCGCTTCATCCAGAATGCGGTCACGCTCCTTCTTGGCATCCTCCATCAAGGCGTCCCGTGTTCGTGCCATATCCTTTTCCATGGCCTCGCGTGTACGCTCCACGGTTTCCTGGGCTTCGGCACTTTTGCGACGGAACTCCGCCTCATTCTCCTCAATCCGCTTGCGGACCTGCTCCTCCTTCTTGCCCAGTTCGCCCTCTGCCTCGCGCAACTTGGCCACAGCCCGCATGGTGTCACGCAACAGGATCTGCCTTAAGGCGACGATCGCCACCACAAGCACCACCACCTGAACAATAATCAAATAAATCATCATCCCCATAATTCAACCTCCGCCAAACAGCTTCCCGGTTCAAACACGTTGTACCTGTTCCTCTTCGATCCGACTCTCAGCGCCCAAACAACTGAAACAACACCAGCAAGGCGATCACCGCAATCGCCTCGGCAAAGACCAGCGAAATGATCATCGCCTGAAGAATCTTGTTGGCCGCGGACGGATTACGCCCAAGCGCCCGTATGCTCGCATAACCGATCGAGGCAATCACCGCCGATGGCCCCAGAACGGTTAGAAATATCACCAGGAATATGACAAAGTTTCTCATCCATCACCACCATCAATGTGGCTCCTCCGCTTCTCCAGTGCCCCTGTCACGCTTGACACGGCCGCCTTCCTGCTCCAACAACACGACACACTCGTCTCCCAGGAACCTCACCATCCCCTTCTTAATCGGAATATGGGTATTCCAGTCAATGACAATTTCACCTTCCTTGAGAAGACTTACAATAGGGGCATGATAAGCCATCAACTCAAATTCGCCCGAATCCCCTGGAAAAAACACATTCTGCACCTGTCCATCATACACCACTTTCTTCGGATTGAGTATCTTCAGCAAAAAAGTCGCCACGTCCGCCTCCCTCCTCCTGACTACTCAGCAGGCCCTTTCCCGAAATAACCCTTGATCACAGCGGTCAACCGCACCTCCATGGCGGGCGTCAACTCGGGAGATAGCTCAACGTCCTTGAGCAATGCGGCATCTCTGGTTTTGACATACTCCCCAAGCTCGGCCTGAAAGGCCTTCAGTGCCGAGGGATCAAGATCATCAAGAAACCCTTTCTTCAAGGCGAACAGAAGCAAAACCTCCTCGGCGATATCCACCGGCTTGTTCTGCGCCTGTTGCATCACCCCCACCAGCGCCTGACCCCGTTTCATCACATGCTCGGCTTCCTTGGACAACCCCGACTGCAACTTGCTGAGCCTTGCCACCTCCATATACTGCATGTAATCCCGCCGCAATGTCCCGCCCAGGGCCCGCAAAATGGGAAGTTGCGAGCGGCCGCCAACGATCGAGATGGAGAGGTTGAAGTCCACGGCCGGACGCATTCCCTCTCCGAACAGGGTCGTGCTCATGCAAACAAGGCCGTCGCAAATTGAAATCAGGTTGGAAGGAATGTACCCGGTCAAATCCCCTTGCAGGGTGTCGGCAATACCGAGAAACGTCATGGAACCCGAACCGGCAGCTTCATTCAGCCGTCCGGCCCGTTCCATCAGCTGGGTTTGCACATAGAAAATATCGCCGGGATAAGCCTCCCGTCCCGGGGGGCGCTCCAGCAGCAGGGATAATTGCCGGTAAGCCCAGGCATGCTTTGTGAGGTCGTCGAACACCACAAGAACATCGTGCCCTTTTCTCATCAGGTGCTCGCCAATCGTCGCCGCCGTATAGGGAACAATGTATTGCTCGCCCGCGGTGGCACTGTCGGTGGCCGCCACGATCCCTGTATACGCCAGGGCCCCGCGTTCCGCCAGCACCGTCACCACCTTCTCAAGCGCCACCACCGCCTTGCCAATACAGCAGTAGAGGCAAATAACATTACGCCCTTTCTGGCTCAAAATCGCATCCACGGCCAAGGTCGTCTTGCCGGTCATACGGTCGCCCATGATCAATTGGCGCTGCCCTTTCCCCAACGGAGCCAACACATCCAGCACTTTCGTCCCCGAATGCAAGAATTGATCCACCGGGGCACGCTCCGTGAGTAATGGCGACGATGCGAACACCGGCTTGATCATGTCCGCAACAATATCACCCTTGCCGTCGCAGGGGGCCCCCAAGGCATCCACCATCCGCCCGATAAAGGCTTCACCCACCGGAATGGTGAATGGCTCGCTGACGCCCGTCACCGTTTGCCCCAGCCGAACCCGCGAGTCATCCCCCAGCAACAAGGCCAGAACGTCGTTCTCGTCGTAGCCCATGATAATACCACGGTTCCCCTCGCCAAAATCAACCAGCTGGCCATTCAGGCAGGAAGGCAACCCCGTGATCCGGACAATCATTTTCTTGATGTCCTTGATCGTCCCCTTTTCCGAAAACTTGATCTTAAATGGCGCCACGGCCATACGCAGTGAGCTGCTCATGGAGTCCCTCCTTGATTCCATCGGTCAAATCCTTCTTCTCGGCCAGGGCGGCGATCACCTCCGGCTTGTCCCGCCGGAGGCTCTCGATAACCCCCCGCATATAAGCGACCACTTGATCCGGCATCAGGTTATCCATATATCCATTCGCCAGGGCAAAGAGAATGATCACCTGATGCTCCATGGGAATGGGGCTGTCCTTATCCTGCTTCAGGATCTCAGCCACCACGCGACCCTTGCGAAGCCGCTTTTCCACCGCATCCGACACTCCGGCCTTAATGCGCGTCAATTTCTCCAGCTCCTTGAACTGGATGTACTCCAATCGCAGGATGCCCGCCAGCTTTCGCATCGCCGGCCATTGCACTTTGCTGCCGATACGTGACACCGAAAGCCCGATGTCAATGGCCGGCTTGAACCCCTCCGTGAACAACGGCGTGCTGACATAAAGCTGCCCGTCTGTCATCGAAATAATATTGGTCGGGATGTAACCCGTCACGTCGCCCTGCACCGTTTCAACAATGGGGAAAAACGTCATCGAGCCGCCGCCGCGTTCGGGCCTGAGTTTGCCGGCACGTTCCACAAGTTGCGAATGGAGATAGAAAATATCACCCGGATAGGCATCGCGACCGGGTGAACGCTCCAGCAGCAGCGACATTTGGCGATACACCCATGCATGTTTGGTCAGGTCATCAAAGACAACGAATACATCCCGCTTCTTCTCATTCATGAAGTATTCGCCAATACTCGCCGCCACATAGGGCGCCAAATACTGCTGCCCTACGGATGAGGCAGCCGTCGCCGCCACCACCACAACGTAGTCCATCGCCCCCTTGTCGCGGAACAATTCGAGTACCCGGTTCAGCGAGGATTCCGCCTTCCCGATACAGCAGTAAATGCAGATGACGTTCTTCCCCTTCTGGTTGAGAATGGCATCGGTGGCAATGGTGGTTTTCCCGGTAACGCGATCTCCAAGAATCAACTGCCGCTGCCCCTTGCCGACGGGATTCATCATGTCGAGAATCTTGACCCCCGTCTCCAGCGCATCCTTCAGGGGCGTACGCTCCAACACACCCGGCGAAGCCCCGAATATTGGATAGCGCGTTTCCGCCTTGATGGGCCCCATCCCGTCCATCGGCTCGGCCAGCCCGTTGACAACCCGCCCCAGAAAGTTCTCCCCCACAGGTACCGCGCAGGTTTCAATCGTGGAATGCAACCGGTCGCCCGGCTTGATCTTTGCCCCCGGCTTCACAATCATGGCCAGTTCATACTCGCCATCAAACCCGACAATGACACCACTGCTGCCGCCGTCAAAATGCACCAACTGTCCGTTCATGCAATTGGTAAGGCCGGTGATATGGGCAATATCCTGCTTGATTTCAGCGACAACGCCATATTCCTTGACTTGAAGAGGACTAATCTTAAATGCCATGGTCATCCATT
>CAZSSA010000038.1:14314-17865 GCA_964609375.1 uncultured Verrucomicrobiota bacterium
GCCTTGCTCTTCCCGTACCAGCGGACATAGAAGAGCAGACTCACCACCGCGAGAAAGCCGAGAATAATATAGATAATCATCCAGGTCGTCTGCTTGTTCGGCTTTTCGATCGTGAGCATGGGAGCAACAATCGTCAGGGGCTTTTCGTGCGGCTGGAACAGTTCCTCCAGCCGCATCAGGCGCGCCTCAAGCTCCCTCAGGGTTTCCGTCTTGCGGCGCGAAAAGGCAACATAGTCTTCATTCATCACCTCGGGGCCCTTGTCGTCTTTCGCCGCGGCCAATGCCTTGATCACCCCCTCGATATCATGCACCACCGAGGTGTAAGCCGCTGTGGTCCTGGCGGCTTCGCCCAATTCTTTGGCCCGGGCTTCAAGGCGGGGAATCCAATCGTTTGACCCTGCCCATGGATTGCGAATGCGCACATCGAACACCTTGGATTCCTGCGGCGCCAGGTACACTTTTGATTCTTGCGGGGCCAACGCATCCGTCTCCGCATAGGCATAACAGGTCTTTTTGACACTATCGAAGCCAATCTCAAGCCCGCCGGCATCCATGATGTCCGTCGGCTTAACCTCTGCAGGAAACTCATGCCTGAGCGGAACCGCCTTTTTTTCCGTCAGGGAGGGATTCGTCACCTTGATATGGATAATCACCACATCCCCGGTTGACCCTTCGCTTCGATTGGCATCGACAGGCGGCAAGGCGCGTGATGAGCCCATCAATTTGCCCGGATCTTTTCCCGCCGCAATAGCCAGATTTTCCAGCATCCCGAGATCACGACGAATGCGCTCCAGCGCTTCCATGTTGGACTCATAGGCCCGGATATGCTCAATGGGCTTCACCGCGCCCATGGCAAAGGCGTTCTGCCGGTCACTCACACCCTTCATGCCGGCCTCCAGCACGCCACTCAATCGTTTGGCGGTATCAGCCTGGGCTGTCCCCTTCAGCGCAGCGGACAAGGCTGTCACATGTTGAGCCATCTCATTGATGGTCGCCTCGGGAATAACCCATTTGTCCTTGATCTGAACGTCGAACGTGCGGGTTTGCCCCGGCTCAAGTTCAACGGTTTTGTGGACATAATACGACTGACTGGACACATCATAACCCATATCGAGACCGGCGGCGTCAATCACATCCGCCGGAGTGGCGAGTTTCGGCAGGAATTTCTTTATTTCGGCCGGCTGTTTTTCCGTTTTGGAAGGATTAACCACGCGGATCTTCAATACTAACGGAGCCGCCTGGATGGACCCGCCGGGTCCTCCAATCAAGAAGGAAACCAACAGCCCGAAAACACACCATCCACTGGCCCTGCGGCCAAAACGCATGCAACCATGAACCGCCGTTCCGGGCTTAAAATTATGCTCACGTGTCCAAGCCACAGTGTACCCCTCCTCTTAGCGATTTTGGTTCATGTTACCAGCCCACAGCGGCAGCAGCAAACAGAAACGCCTCCGCTGCTTACGGCTGTGTCACCACGGCCGATCCTTCGTTTCCATACTGGTCACGGGCGGTAACGATATTATCGCCCTTCGCGCCTTTATTCGCCTTGTAGATAGCGTTAGTCCCGGAGTGACTCACGATCAGGCCCAGGCCCGGATTCGAAACACGCCATTCCATGGGCAACGCAAGGGGACTGCTGATGGACGCTGTAAAGGCCACTGTTGTCACGTTATTCGATGCGCCTCCAAGCGTCACCGTAGAGGGACTGACCGACAATCCGTCCAGTCCTTCCGCCTGCTCGCAACCAGACCATACCCCCAGCGCCAGGACACTCAACACAACCGCCATGCTAAACCATTGGAGCTTCTTCATTGATTTCACCTCATTAATGTTTTGATCACGGATAAAAATACATTAACCGATCACGGCCGCAAACGAAAATCATTCATTCACCCAGACACTCCTTTACCGCCTTAAACACATGCTGGGCATCGCACAGGGATCGCAAAACACCCTTACGGTCAATCACCACCATGCCCCCTTGCGCCAAAACACCGAACAATGCACCGGTTTTACCTCGCGAGTCGATGGCAATCGGATAGTCCCCCTCTGTATCCAGGGCCAATGTTCGTCCAATTTCACTGTCATCCTGTGCCGGCAATATCCAAACGCATGCCACATCACGAGCCCCGAACTCCTTCTGTAGCTGCGACATTAATCTGGGCTCATCAGGGTATTGACGGGCCAGCGAGGCATCGACATAGGCGGATGAAAATCGCAATACCACCACTTTGCCGCGTAAATCCTCATCCCGGAGCGCCTCCCCGTTCAATGAACCTCCACGCAGCCAGCGAAGCCCGGATATCCATGCTGCATTCGCGCGCTTGGTTGCATTCGCCTCCCTGGCGGATGCATTCAAGGGTTCGGCATTCATCAACGTGGCATCCGCCGTCCCGGCGAATGCATTCACCCTCGCGCCCGTATCCCGCTTCATGACAATATCCATGTCCTGGCCCATGGGTTTGATACCGGCCAGATCACGAACAAGATACCCCTCCGCCATCACCCGGATCGATACAAGGTTTTCCCGCACCCCGCGAAACACAAAAAAACCATCATCGTCGGAGTTTGTCACGGCAACCTGCCGGGCAACAGGAGGAGGAGTCCATACCGATAATGAAACACCCAGTCCACGCCCCGTGTCGTCAATGACCCGTCCCTTGAATGATAGTTCCACCATCGGGTGCATCACCATCGGCTCAACCGAAAGGGAATTCCCGCTTCTTGCCGCTCCCTCAGGTTTTGCATCAACGATCACGGGCCGATCCATGACATACCCGTCCCGTTCCGCCTCCATCGTATAACGCATCCCGGGAATTAACCCGTGAATCCTGAAATCACCCTGGGCGTCCGAAAACACCGGCGGGATCACCCTGTCGAAAGGCACAAGGATAAGCTCTTCGTCCATCTTAACGCCGGCGATGCGTATCCTGGCCCCCGCCATGGGCCTCCCCGCACGATCCATGACCCGCCCCGTCACGGAAAGGGTCGCCCCGAGCATCAACTCAAGCGGGGCAGGCTCTCCTTCTCCATGAAACACCACCGCCAGCGCCGCCGTGGACAGCTCCGGATGTTCTGCATAGACCAACACATAGCGCCGCCCATCCGCCAGTTGTCCCGCACTCCGGCGATCAGCATTGAACACCCCGTTCGTGTCCGTCACCACGGGCGGCTCATCCCCCCACTCCCCGGCCATGACCCATGCCCGCCTCACAGGCAAAATGGAGTTCGTCCCCTCCGTTGGCGCCAAGACCCTGCCGCGCAATTGAAACCGATCCCCCTCCCGGTCCAGTGCCTTGATCGCCTCACGGGCACGCGGCGCCATCGGACTGTCGGGCGGCAATATCGTGATCAATTCCTGCCACGCCTTGCGTGCCTCTTCAGGACGTCCCGCCCGTTGCTCTCCAACGCCTACCCTGTACAGAAGCTTGCTGACCAGACCGGCATCCTGGTCACGGGCAACCTGCAACGCCTCACGATAACCCGCCAGTGCTTCCTGGAATTGCCCCCGCATTTCCTGTTCGTACGAGGCCGCCAATCGCGCCGACGGG
>CAZSSA010000038.1:17965-21027 GCA_964609375.1 uncultured Verrucomicrobiota bacterium
TTCGCAAACTTGTACCCCACGCCATGAACCGTCAAAATATGCCTGGGCTTGTGGGCATCCTTCTCGATCTTGGTTCGCAACATGGCCACAAAGGTATCCAATGAACGCTGGGTTCCATAATACTCCATCCCCCAGACATCCCGCATCAGCACCTCCCTCGACAAGGAGACCCCTTCATTGGCCGCCAAACAGGCGAGCAAATCGAATTCCGTCCGGGTCAGCGCAACATCCTTGCCCTTATGCACCAGCGTCCGGGACACCGTATCGAGGACGCAGTCGCCAAACCGGTATTGCTTGGTACCAATGGAGGGTTTCTCGGCGCGGGCCAAAACCACCTTCACGCGGGCAAGAAGCTCCTTGATGCTGAAGGGCTTCGTCACATAATCATCCGCGCCCGCATCAAAGCCGGCCAGCTTGTCTGTCTCTTCCTTGCGTGCCGTCAACATGATGACCGGCATGGTCAACCGCTTGTTTCTGAGCAGCCGGCAAATATCATAGCCGCTCATGTCGGGCAGCATCACATCGAGCACAAGCAGATCCGGAGCGCGTTCAATCGCCAACTTCACCCCTTCCGCCCCGGACGTGGCAGAAAGGACCCGGTATCCAGCCACTTTGAGGTTCTCGTCCAATCCCAGCATCAAGGACTCATCATCTTCAATGACCAATACGGTTTTCTGTTTATTCATGGGACCTCCAGTTTAACTTTCGCCCGCCGGGAGAATCACCCGGAAAACGCTTCCTTCGCCTTCAATACTCTGTATGTCCATCCACCCCTTGTGCGCCTGGATCACATGCCGGCACAAGGCCAACCCAAGCCCTATCCCTTTCTTGTTGGTCTCCTGCGCCTGGCGCCCCCTGATGTAAGGATGGACAATGCGCTTGACCTCGTCCTTGCTCATCCCGGCTCCATGATCCCTCACGGCAATCTCAACATAACCACGGGGCCGACTCCCGCGAAACCACTGACGCACGGATCGTCGCCGTCCTCCCCCATTCACCATCAACCATTTCCCCTCCCCCCTCTTCTCCTCCCCATCAACCATCAACCATTTCCCATTCCCCCTCTTCTCCTCCCCATCAACCATCAACCATTCACCATTCCCCCTCTTCCCCTCACCATCAACCATCAACCATTCACCATTCTTCCCTCTCCTCCCTCCCTTGACCGCCACCTCAATCACATGTTCGTGTCCTGAATACTTGACCGCATTATCAAGGAGATTAAAAACCACCTGTTCAATCGCGCCGGGATCAAACCACACCGGCTCCAGTCCAGGTTCAATGTGCATCTGCAGGATCCATCCGGAAGGCGCACCCTCCTGCGGCTGCACCCCCATGGTCGCATGATCAACAGAGACACCCCCCGTCGCGGATTCACCGGTGGCATCACCCTCTCGCTGATCCGCGGCCGGCGGCGGCCATCGGATAACGCTCGCCCCAATGCCGGTCGCAAAAGTCTCGACCGTTTCCTGAACGACCCCGCCAAGATCACCCTCGGCAAAACGGTATCTCAGCATCCCTTCCCCGTAGCGGATGAAATAGAGGGCCCGGTCTGTCAACCGGCTCAACCGGTCGCTTTCCTTGAGAATGGCGCCCAAAAACTTTTTCCGTTTCGTCTCATCCTGCACCCTCTCAAGATAGAGGCTTTCCGCCAGCATGCGCATGGAGGAAAGCGGGGTTCGAAGATCATGGGACACGGCCGCCGCAAAATCGCTATGCTCGCGCGCCTTGTGAATTTCCCACGCCGCTTCCCGCCACATCAGCAACCCGCCGACAATCACGCCGAGCATCAACAGTGCCCCCGCCATGCCGTACAACCGCTTCTGTAACTTGGCATTGGCCGCAAAGGCAAGGGGATCAACAGGGGTAGCGGTAATCACAAACCGGTCCAGGGGTGGAGCCAGTCTCCGCTCCGCCAGCGTCAAACGATCGCGCTCGGGGGTCCGGATGGAATCCTGCACTCCGCAGGACACTCGAATCCCGGCATGTCTCCCGTCTTTCCCTGACCGCACGGTCACCGCCTCCGCCAAACGCTGTCGGTCAAATGGCACCACAGCCACCACGCCCCCGTACGCCTTCCGATCCACCTGGGCGACAAGATAGTCATTGGTTCCAAGCCGCAACCATTGCCATCCGTCATCGGCCAGCCCTCTGGGGATGCCTGCAAAATCCTGTTCAATCCGCTCTTTTTCCGGGCTTGCCATCATGGAGGCACGCAGGCACTCCCGCCATTGGATGTCATCGCTTTCCGCCCCGGCCACATCCTGCCCCCCCATCAGCACCACAAGCCATTGCCTCTGCAGCATCGGCAGGAGATCAAACCGCTCCATGACACGTCGTCGCCTTTCCTGCCGAACCGTCCTGGCGACATCCATCGCGCCGGCCGCCTCATGAAGATCCGCCATATCCCCCAGCGCCATCAAATCGAGGAAAAAACCCTCTTCGGGATCACGCAAGGGCGCCCCCCGAATGGGTGAGGCGTCGCCGGAAAGCTCCTCACAGGCGCGCAGGCTCTCAAGGGCGCGATCCGGCTGCTTCGCCGCCAGATACACGCGGGAAATCCTCAACAGGCCCATGGCATTGACAACGGGATCCAGCGTCGGCGTATCCAGTAGCCGCCGGTACGCCGCCATGGCCACTTCAGTATTGGTTGATGAACCGGCCTGCTGGTCTGCCTGCCTGAGCAAGACATGGGACGCCGCTCCCTTGAGGTCGGCTCCGGCAACATCGCCTGCACGATTGGTCAACGAAAGAGGATAGAGCAATCCCTTCCCTTCCTGGACAACAAAGATATCGTTGATCCATTGGCGTCGCGCTTTAATCTCTGCAACCCCCCGGGTCGCCTGGAAGAAGATCGGTCGCGGCATCAGGCGTGGGAACAAGCGCTCAGCCATCTGCCCCCGCAGCCCTTCGAGATCGGCGACCCACGAGGTGGCCACGGTGTCCAGAACCCGCTCGGCCTCCCCGGCCATTCGCCCTCGGAGGACAATTTGCCAGTTCCCCAGTACCCGCCCCGCCAAAAACGACAACGTCGCTGAGGGACCTACCATCAGGACAAGCAC
>CAZSSA010000039.1:0-20788 GCA_964609375.1 uncultured Verrucomicrobiota bacterium
GCGTTGACAAAGAGTCAGATTGTGGCGGGAGTTGCTGAGGCTACGGATATCACGAAGAAGCAGGCAGTGGCGGTTATTGAGGCGTTGGTTTGCATGGCCTACAAGGGCGCCAAGAATGGCTTCACGGTTCCTGGTCTGGGCAAGTTGGTTCTTGTGAATCGCAAGGCTCGGATGGGTCGCAACCCGGCGACGGGCGAGACGATCAAGATCCCGGCCAAGCGCGTGGTGAAATTCCGCGTCGCGAAGGCTTGCAAGGATGCGATCCTTGGCTAATTGACGTAGCGCTATTAAAGTGCGTGGCCGCGGTTGAAAGCCAACTGCGGCCTCTTTTTTTGCTGTCTCATCAGAGATGTCTGCCAGGATCTCCGGTGAGGCTGTTGAGGAGAGTAACGTATGCCTATTTATGAATATGAGTGTTCATCATGTGGAACACGGGTGGAAGCGTTGATTCGCAATAAAGATGATGTGCCGGTTAAGTGTGGCAAGTGCGGGGGTGATCTTGCCAAGACGTTGTCGACCTTTAGTGTCTCTGCTGCTGGATCCGGTATGCCTGCACATGAGCCATCGGCCGCCTGTTCGAGCTGTTCGAGCGGTTCCTGTCCGTATAGCGGCGGCGGTTAAACCGGGTCAGGTTGGGCTTTTCCCTGCGTGAAGCTTGGCTTGCATGTCGTGGATCATCTTGGCGTGCTTTGATTCCTCGATCTCAAGTTTCTTGAGTAGCTCGCGGACGAAGTCGATTGGGCAGTCTGCCGCCAGTTTTGCGTAGAAGTCTCGTGCGCTCTCCTCTTTTCGTAAAGCGCTCTTGAGAATTTCCTCAACGGTTGGTTTTAAGGTTGCTGTCATGGTTTCCGTCTGACCTTTCTGATGTGGCCCCATTCGTGAGGCTTGGTCATATCATGCTTTAGTAAATGTTCTGGCATTTTGGAACATGCGAAGCCAAGGACCTGCTTCACTGGTGAAAAGGTGATCTGGTTTCCATGAAAGTTGTGTGCTCCGGAATGCGCGCTCGGGGTGAGGCATCATAATGGTAACACGTCCGTCGCTGCTGGTGAGCCCGGTTAAGCCCTCAGGGGAACCATTTGGATTTAACGGGTAACGTTCTGCCGGAACTCCCGCATGATCCACATAACGGAGGCTGGCGAGGTGGCGGGCTCGAACCATCGGAAGGGAGCCTGTGATCTCGAAATTGGCGAATCCCTCGCCATGGGCGACCGGAATCGGAAGGCGTGATCCTTCCATGCCTTTCAGTAGTACGGATGGGGAATTCATGACCTCGACAGTAACGTAGCGGGCTTCGAACTGTTCGATGCGATTCCGGGTGAAGCGTGGCCAGTCTTCCGCCCCGGGAATAATATCCTTGAGGAGGGAAACCATTTGGCAGCCGTTACACACGCCGAGGGTGAAAGTGTCCGAACGGTGGAAAAATTCAGAGAACATGGTGCGAAGCCGCTCGTTAAAGAGAATTGATCTTGCCCATCCTGCGCCAGCGCCCAGCACATCACCGTAGGAGAATCCGCCACAGGCAACCAGTCCGGCGAAATTGGCGAGATTAAACCGTCCGGAGAGGAGATCGGTCATATGGACATCGACACTTTGGAAGCCAGCGCGGTCAAACGCAGCACCCATTTCCATATGCCCATTGATGCCTTGTTCGCGAAGGATGGCCATCCGTGGTCGGCTTCCACCACAATGGAACGGTTTTTCAGGATCGTAGGTGAGGGCGAAAGTCATTCCCGGATCATCCGGGTTCTTGACGGCATCATACTCTTCCTGTACGCAGGAGGCGTTGTCGCGGCGGGATTGCATTTCGCGGGTTAATTCGGACCACGAGGATTGAAGCGCGGTTATTTCTTCGGCAAAGATGATGTTGCCGCCCATTTCGATGGTCAGGCGTTTATCGGCGGCAAGGCTCCCGATAACGAATGTAAGCCCGCCAAGGTGATGGCGGTTCAGTATTTCGTTCACGAGCGAGATGTCCCGATCCCGTACTTGGATGACGGCACCGAGTTCCTCGGAAAAGAGGATGGCCATTTCATCGTCGCCCAGGTCATCGATATGAATGTTTAGGCCTCGACGCGCGCCAAATGCCATTTCCGCCAGTGTTGTCAACAGGCCGCCATCGGATCGGTCATGATAGGCGAGCAACAGGCGGCTGGAGATGAGTTCCTGAATGGCGCTGAAGAAGTGAACAAGGTCCTGAGGATTGTCGACATCCGGGGGAGTGGAGCCCACCTGGTTATATACTTGGGCCAAGGCTGAGGCGCCAAGCCGGTTTTGTCCCCGGCCGAGGTCAAGCAACAGCAGAATGGAGTCCGGGTCATTCTTGAGATCCGGTGTGACGGCAAGGCGGACATCGGTGGCGGGGGCGAAGGCACTGACGATCAGGCTCAGCGGGGCAACTTGTCGGTGGACGGCACCGGTTGAGTCCTGCCAGGTGGAGCGCATGGAAAGGGAATCCTTGCCAACAGGAATAGAGATTCCCAGCGCAGGGCAGAGTTCCATGCCGACGGTACGAACGGTGTCATAAAGCGCTGCATCCTCGCCGTCTTCGCCGCAGGCGCACATCCAGTTGGCGGAGAGCTTGATGTTTCCGATGGGACCAATCGGAGCGGAGGCGATATTGGTTATTGCTTCTCCCACGGCCATCCTTCCGGAGGCAGGGGCGGAAAGGAGAGCCAGCGGTGTTCGTTCGCCCATGGCCATGGCTTCGCCGGTGAAGCCGGAGTAGGTGGCTATGGTAATAGCGTTATCAGCGATCGGAACCTGATGGGGCCCCACCATCTGGTCGCGTGCAACCATGCCGGTAACAGTTCGATCCGTGATTGAAATGAGGAATGTTTTGTTGGCGACAGCCGGAAGGCGCAGGATGCGTTCCACGGCTTCGTGCAATTCAACGGCGGACAGATCCAGTTCAGCATTCGTTTCGATGCGATGGTTTGCGGTGCGCAACATTTTTGGCGGTTTGCCGAGGATGATCTGAATATCCATGTCGATAGGGTTGTTGCCGAAGTGGGCGTCGTGCAACACCAAATGGCTATCCCCTGTGGCTTTCCCGATGACATGGGCCGGGCAACGTTCGCGTCGGCAGATCGCCATGAATTGATCGAGGTCATCTGGCGTCACAGCAAGGACATAACGCTCCTGAGCTTCGCAACACCAGATTTCCATGGGGCTCATGGAGGATTCTTCGTTGGGAATGTTGCGGAGTTCAAAGCGGCCACCGGTTTCGGAAATCAGTTCGGGGCAGCCGTTGGAAAGTCCACCTGCGCCGATATCATGGATGCTGAGAATCGGATTCCTGCTGTTAAGGGCAATACATGCATTGAGGACTTCCTGGCATCGGCGTTGGATTTCGGCATTGTCGCGCTGAACAGAATCGAAATCCAGATTTTCGGCGTTGCTTCCGCTTCCCATGGAGGAGGCGGCTCCGCCACCCAGGCCGATGCGAAGGGATGGCCCCCCAAGCTGAATGACGAGAGCGTCCTTGGTGATGGGTTTCTTGGCAACATGTTTACGTTTGATATTGCCGAGTCCGCCAGCGGTCATAATGGGTTTGTGGTAACCGCGATAGCGATTGTTGTGGGTTTGCTCGTAAGTGCGGAAGATGCCGGTCAACTGGGGACGACCGAATTCATTGCCGAACCGGGCCCCGCCGATGGGGCCTTCGGTCATGATGTCGAGAGGGGTGGCAAGACGGGCGGGGAACTGGGCGTATTCCTGTTCCCAAGGCATGATAAAACCGGGAATGCGCAGGTTTGAAACCATGAAGGCGGATAGTCCCGCCTTTGGCCGACCGCCGATACCGGTGGCGCCCTCGTCGCGAATTTCGCCGCCGACACCGGTGGCGGCGCCTGGATAGGGGGAGATGGCCGTGGGGTGATTATGAGTCTCGACCTTCATCAGGATGTCGATTTGGTCGGGAGTGGCGCCATAATGATTTGAACCATCCGGATGAATTTCGAAACAATTTCCGGGGAATCCTTCCATGACGGCCGAGTTATCCTCGTAAGCGAGGAGTGTCCCCTGCGGGTGGAGCCGGTGAGTGTTGCGGATCATGTCGAAAAGAGTTCGAGGCTGAGTGGCGCCGTCAATGATCCAGTCGGCGCGGAAGATCTTATGGCGGCAGTGTTCGGAATTAACTTGTCCGAACATGACCAGTTCGACATCCGTTGGATTGCGTTTCATTTGGGCGTAAGCGGCATGAAGGTAACGGATTTCCTCGTCCGACAGGGCGAGTCCCAGTTCGATATTGGCGTTCTTCAGGGCGTTCAAGCCACCGGAGAGTACATCTACTATTTTGACCGGGCTGGGGGGGAGGTGGCGGAAGATATCCGAGATGTCGGTATAGACCCCTTCGATCATGCGATCATGCAGGAAGGGGAGAATGGCGGAACAGTCGGAGTAAGGGAGTGAACGACTCCCCGTTCCTGAGATCCGGAAGAGGATGCCCCGTTCAACACGATTCACCTGGGTCATTCCGCAGTTATGAAAGATATCGGTCGCCTTGGAAGACCAAGGCGAAATGGTGCCTTTGCGCGGTGTTACAAAGAACCCGTCGTTCAGGGTTGGCTTGATGCGCGTTTCGGTATCCAGCAGGGCTGTGACTTCCTCCCAGAGGTTGGCTGGAAAATCCTGGCGGACGTCGACGGCAAAGATCTGAAAAGCACTGATGTTGTTGATGTGTAGGGACGGTGCCGCGTGCTGAAGGTCGTTTTCCAAAACGGAAAGTCGGAAAGCGGAGAGCGCAGGGGCACCTGAAAATATGTGAAGGGAATTGACTGTCATGCGAGGTTTCTTTCGATGTTGAACCGGAAAATGATACCGGCCGAGGTAACGCCTATTCCTTGGAATGTTTATTAGTGATTAATGGTTTGGGTTGCTGGTTATAGACTCTGGAGTTTGGTGGAACGGAGTGAGTTAACCAAACATTGCCGCCGATTTCCGATCCCAATCCGATGACCGTATCGCCCCCCAGGATGGTAGCGCCAGCGTAGATGGTGACGTTATCCTCGACCTGTGGGTGTCGTTTGATGCCTTTGATCGGGTTGCCGTCCTTATCCTTTGGGAAACTGAGGGCTCCGAGGGTGACGCCTTGGTAGAGTTTGACGTTTTTTCCGATAACACTGGTTTCGCCAATGACGACACCCGTTCCGTGATCGATGAAGAATCCTGGCCCGATGGTGGCGCCGGGGTGTATGTCGATGCCGGTTTGTGAGTGGGCGTGTTCGGACATGATGCGCGGGATCAACGGGACGCCAGCGGTGTAAAGGATATGAGCAATACGGTGTACGGCGATGGCTTGAAGGCCGGGATAACTCATCACGACTTCCATGATTGAATGTGCGGCTGGGTCGCCCTCGTAGGCGGCGGTAATATCTTGCTGCAGCACACGCTTGACGTCAGGCAGGGATTGAATAAGGTTGGCGACAGAGGCGGCGGCTTTTTCGGTGCAATCGCCGCAGTCCTTGCACTTGTCGAAATCGCACTGGTAGCGGAAGGCTTTTTCGACGTAGGCCCTCAAGAGTTCTGAGGCGGTATTGAGTCGTTCCGTGATGAATCCCTTGAGGTTTTTTGAGGGGACTGGGTCCAGGCCGTGACAACCGGGGAAGAGGATGGCGACCAGATCGTCGAGGACTTGATAGATGGCCTTGCGACCGGCGAGATGAAAGCCCTTGGCCGTATTGGCCGTTACGGCGCAGGATTCACATGAGCAAAGTGTAGAGACGACATCGGCTAATGTGTTTTGTAAAGGGTATGGTGTTTTATTCATGAGGGTAAAACCATCCTGTTCATGGCCGTGCGATTTTAACCAGCACACGTTCGGCGCCGAGGTTTCTCAATCCGAGCTTAATCAGCAGACGCCCCAGCAGGCTGTCCGCTATCGGGACGACCTTGACGACGCGGAGATGATCCTCCTGGCACAATTGCATGAAATCGCGGAATGAGGCCAGATGGATATTAGGGGTGTCGTACCATTCAAACGGCAATTCGCGGGACTTGGGCATGCGTCCGATGAGGCCAAGGCGAAGTCGGTTTGTCCAGCAACCGAAGTTCGGGAAACTGACGATCCCTTCGCGGGCAATGCGGAGCATTTCGCGGAGGACATCACGGGGTTTGCGAACGACCTGAAGGGTTTGACTGAGAACCACATAATCGTAGGAATTGTCGGGGATCATGCTGAGATCCTCGTCAATATCGGCATGGAAGACATCCAGACCCAAGTCCATGGCGGCGATGAGATGGTTGATATCGATATCGACGCCTAATCCGGTTGTGTTTCGGAGTGAAGCGAGTAGCGCAAGAAGATCGCCATCGCCACATCCCAGATCCAAGACCCTGGCTTTGGGTTGAATCATTCCCGAGATGCGTTGGTGATCCGCCCGCTTAGCGGGCTTTGTGACCGAAGCAGATGAGGCTGCGGTTTCCTTTTTCATGAACGTCTTGATGGCACGGGAAAGATGTTCGATGTCGACAAGAAATGCATCGTGACCGGAAGGAGCCTTTAGGAGGCAATAGGAGATGCGTTTGCCGGCCTTCGCCAGTGCATTGGCGATCTCCAGAGACTGTTCCGGGGGGAAAAGCCAATCGGAACTCAGGGCCACCACGAGGAAACGGGAATTAACATCGCGGAAGGCGGAAGGGAGATCGCCATATTGTTCTGATAGGTCGTACGAGTCCATGGCGTGAGTGATGTGGAGATAAGAATTCGGGTCAAAGCGCTCAACGAATTTTTCGCCCTGATATTGCAGATAGCGTTCGACTTCAAACAGGGTTTTGAAACGTTCCGCGGGCTCGAAGGCGCGCTTGCGGCGGCCGAATTTAACCGCCATGATTTCAGGAGAAAGGTATGTGATGTGGCCGATCATGCGAGCGGCGGCCAGTCCGTCCTTTGGGATTTTTCCTGTGCCGTAGTAATCGCCTCCGGACCAGGCGGGATCACTGGTGATGACTTCGCGGCCGACGATGTCAAAGGCCAACGCTTGTGTTGAAAGCGAGGCGGCAGAGGCAATGCAGATACAGCGATCCACCACGTCAGGGTACAGGATGCTCCATTCCAGAACTTGCATTCCCCCAAAGGAGGCGCCGATGACGGCATGGACGCGGTTGATTCCAAGATGGTTCAGGAGCATGTAATGCGCCCGAACGATATCACGGATTGTGATGGCGGGGAAGCGTGAGCCATAGGGGCGGCCAGTTTCAGGGTCGATGGATGAAGGGCCTGTGGTTCCCTTGCAGCCGCCAAGAATGTTTGCGCAAATGACATGGTAGCGGTTGGTGTCGATTCCTTTGCCGGGGCCCACCATGTCGTCCCACCAGCCAGGATGCTTATCTTCCAGAGTGTGATAACCGGCCACATGGGCGTCGCCGCTAAGGGCATGACAGACGAAAACGACATTATCGCGGTTTTTTGATAGCTCACCGTAGCTCTCATAGGCGATCTGAAGTTTGAGGAGTTTGCCCCCGCCTTCAGTAATAAATCCATCAGGAGGCAACTGGATTGTTGCCGTATGGGATCCCACCATGCCGACGGATTGATGAACAGATGCTTTTGTCATGGTTTGCCGCGTTTTTTTGCAACTCCACTCTTAGTGTCTCGGCGGTGAAAAGTCAATGATTTGCCCCGTCGTGAAGGTGTTTGGGTAATGGGGCTACGTGTTTCTGCCGTGATCCAGTTCAGGTAGTCAGGAAGTCCTGCGTTGATGGGTACAGTAACGATTTCCGGGAGTTCGTAGGAGTGTTGGGTTCGGATGAGGGACTGAAGCGGTTTTGTGTGCTGGGCTCTCGTTTTGCACAGCAGCAGATGCTCCCGCCCGGATACCATTTTCCCCTTCCATCGATAGGTGCTGCGAATGGGCCAGAACTGGACACAGGCGGCAAGTTTAGCCTCAACGATAATGCCCGCGAGGCGGACGGCGTCAGCGATCGATTTCACGGTTGTCAAAATGATGACATAGCTCGGAGGTTTCATGGCAACAAGGTACAGTTTTGAGGGGGAGGGTGCAAGAATCCAACTCAATCATAAGGCTGTTCGTTTCTTGGAATATACGTGCGGCTGTAGCTATCGGTAGTTCCAGAGGTGGCTAAGTGATCAAGGTGGGGAGTGGAGGGGGTGATTTTCTGGCGCATGGTCCGTCCCTTCGTGGACGGTCTCGCATACCGTCCTTGTTCTTGCCAGGGTGGAGAAAAAAGTGGAACCGCCGGTGGGGGTGTGGTATAAAAACGAGTGGAGGGTGAAGACATGAGCAAGGACGTCGGAGATCCCAACGAAATCAGAGATTCGGATATCGTTTTTAATTGTCCTTATTGCGACAAGAGCCTCGCCATCGACTGTCGGGGAGCAGGGTTGACAATCACCTGTCCCGATTGTTCGAACAAGATTCAAATTCCCATTCCGGAAGGGATGGATCTTTTTGATATCGACAGCACGGATCAGGAGAAAGAGATCCGGATCATTCACATGAGGGAGATTCTGCGGGCATCGCAAAACAGGATTATTGAACTCGAAGCCGAGGTAAAGGATCTTCTTGCGCGGCGTGAAGGTCTGGAGAAGCTTCGATCTGAAAGCCAGCTGCGCTTGGATGTGATTACGCGTGAATCGGAAGTGATTCAGCGGTCCTTGGGGCGCATTGTGGAAGTGTTGACGAGCGCGGGGGAAATGGCCAAGAAGGTCTGAGCCGGGAGCAGGAAATACCCACACCCTGCCTTGCCGCCGAGGAGTGAGGGGATGGAGAAAGGCTCACATCAGGCGAGGGCGGTGGCGAGTCGACGCCCAACGGATTCCCAATTGTAACGATTCAGGACATAGTTTCGTCCTGAGGCGGCGAGTTGTGATCGCAAGGCCGGGTTTGTGACCAGCATCATGGTTTCCTCTTCAAATTCCGGGTAATTCCCAAACCAGAGTCCGCCGCCGGACTGGCGACAGTGGAACGGCATGACATCGCCGCCACCGTGGACGAGAACGGGCGCACCCGCCAGCCATGATTCCATGATAACGATGCTGAAACTTTCGTTCACCGATGGATGAACAAACGCAAGACTGGCGGCCATCGCATCGTGTTTTTCGGACTCGGAAACGAAGCCCAGATCGTAGATGGCGCCGGATAATGTGGATGGCGGCTCCACGGGGCCTGAGCCGGTTAAGACGAGTCGCAAGTCCTTTCCGGTTCGGCGGCGGAAGGCATCGACGTAGTCAAGGAGGAGAGGGGTTCCCTTCAGAGGTTCACGGCGCCCGGAGTAGATCAAGAACGGGGCATCGATGTGATGTCGGTTCAGGAATCCGGATGGATCAGGGGTGAAAGGATCCAAGCCCATGCCTACCACGTGGGCTGATGATGGGTTGATTCCGTAGAGGCGGACGGCGAGGTCCCGCTCCGGATCGGCATTGAATATCCATCCGCCGACGGAACGGAACATGTCGCCGATCGTGGCGAGATAGGCAAAGCTTTCATCGTGCAGGCAGGGGAGCAGCAATGTTTTTTCGGGATGGATCTGGCTGGCGAAGTAGATCAGACCGAAGAGATAGGGTCCCATGACGATGCGGTCATAATTGGCGCCTTCCTTGCGAAGATGGTTGTACAAGGGAGTACTGTTGACGTTATTCCGGAGCCAGATGAGTTCGTCGTCACGCGTTACGTCGGCGGCACGGCTAATCCGGTTCTGTGCCGAATGGAAAGCAGCGAGGTCACGGGATTCGTCGACCGGGAAATAATGGACCGTTAAAGCGCCTTCTTTGCGGCTGCCGGGAGGGACGACGTTGGCCCATGTGAAGTGGTCGCGGGCGCAGGTTGTCAGGAAGTCAACGGTGAAGCCGTTCAGGGTGGCTTGCTCGGCCAGACGACGCAGCAGTGTTTCGGCTCCGCCGACGGTGGCCCCCTCGGGGAATCTGGGTGAAACGAAGGCTATGCGGCGTGGTGAGGCCATCAGGAACCGAGCCTGGATTCAATGCGGGCCAGACGATCTTCCAGCGCCCGGATTTTTTCCCTGTATTTCCTGTCGATTTCCTCGGTGGCCGACAGCAGAAGGCCATTGACCTGGTTTTGCTGGGACCACAGGCGATAGGTATAGAACTTGAGCAGCTTCCAGAGCAGTTTCTTCAGGGGCACCAGAATCAGGCTTGCGCTCCGGCGACGTTCCCGGATTTCGAAGTCGTTGATATCCACAAAGACGGCGTCGCGGAGACTTTCCATGTAAATCTCGAAAAAATTCTCGTCCTTCTTCAGGTTGACGAGATTGAACCGTTCGGCGCGGGCCAGTTGGGCGCCGGCGTAAGCGCCGGACTGCATTTTGGCCGCCACCGTTTCGCGGATGCCGGCCACCACCTGGTTCACGTCAACGCCACTGGCCCCGACGTTGATATCATTATTGCTCATTATTCCAAGCCATCCCTTGACGGGTGCAGGTTAGCCGATTTTTTCGTAGATGAACAAGGGTGAGCCTTTTTTGACGGGTTTACCGTGTTCAACAAGTGCTTTTACAAGCCGACAGTCGCAGGGAGCCTTGATTTCGTTGAACAGTTTCATGGCTTCAACGATACAGACGGCTGTTCCAGCCTTTACCTGAGCACCATCCTCAACCAGGAGGGGTTTCCCCGGGGCGGCGGAGCGATAGAACGTGCCGTTCAATGGTGCATCAATGGTTGGGCCTGAGCTTGCTTTTTCGGCAACAGGCGCCGGTGCGGCGGCCGGTGCCGCCGCCGGTGCAGAGGCGGGCATGGTGGTAGCCGGTGCTGCTGGTGCAGCGGCAGGAGCACTAACGGTGCCGGAGGTGACACCATGCGCGTTGATACTGATCGAACCACCCGAGTGTTGGATGGTGAGTTGCGAAAAGTTCAGGTCGCGTACTTTGCCCAGCAGTTGTTCGATTGACTGGTAGTCCGAGGGTGCCAGGAATGCCCTTGGGGCGGAAGGTTGAGCGACTTCTTCCGCTTCCTGTTTCTTCAATTCGACATCGGCGGGAATAGCGGGACGCTGATCGGCAGGCAAGGCGCGCCATTTGAAGTAGTCCAGCGCAACTTCCGGGAAGAGGCAGAAGGAGATGATATCCTCCTCCTTTTTGATCAACTTCGGATCGACTCCGTCGGTAGCGGTGGGCAGCATGGGAGGAAGCAGATCGGCGGGACGGCAGGTGATAGGAGTTTCGTTGCCGAGGATTTTTTTCCTTACCTCCGGATCCATGGGCGCAGGGGATTGGCCGTAGAGTCCCTTGACGTAATCCTTGACTTCCTTTGAGACCAATTCATATCGTTCGCCCGCCAGGACGTTCATCACCGCCTGGATGCCGATAATCTGACTGGTGGGTGTGACGAGAGGCGGGAACCCCAAATCGGCACGCACGCGCGGGAGTTCCTCAAACACCTGGTCGATTTTGTCCAAGGCATTTTGCTGTGCGAGTTGGCCGCGCAGGTTTGAGATCATGCCGCCCGGGATATGATGCAGGAGTACTTCCGGGTCGATGATGTTGTCGGCCCTATGATGGGAGAGTTGTCGTTTAGGAGCCAGTTCGCTGAAGAACTTGCAGACTTCGCGCAGGGCATCCTGATCGAGGTTGGCATGATAGGTTGTCTCGGCAAAGATAGCCATCATGGTTTCAACCGGGGGTTGGGATGAATAGCCGGACATCGGGGAAATGGCGCAATCGATGGCACCCGCGCCTGCGCGGACGGCTTCGACGTAGCTTGCCGAAGCCATGCCGCTGGTCATATGGGAATGGACCTGGATAGGGACCTTGGTTTCGCGAATCAGGGCTGAGACGAGTCGTTCGGCCGAGATGGGCGAGAGAATGCCTGCCATATCCTTGATGCACAAGGAGTCGATGCCCATGGCGATCTGTTCCTTGGCAATGCGGACATAGGCCTCAACGGTGTGAACCGGGCTGATGGTGTAGCTGATGGTTCCCTGGGCGTGGCCGCCGTACTTTTTGACGAATTTAATGGCTTTTTCGAGGTTACGGGTGTCGTTAAGGGCGTCGAAGATCCGGAAGATATCCACGCCGTTTTCGCAGGCCAGGGCGATGAAGCGTTCGAGGATGTCGTCGGGGTAATTCTTGTAGCCGAGAATATTCTGGCCGCGCAGCAACATTTGCAACGGGGTTTTCTTGGCGCGACTCTTGATGAGGCGCAGGCGTTCCCACGGGTCTTCGCGGAGGAAGCGCAGGCACACATCGAAGGTTGCACCTCCCCAGACTTCGAGGGAGTAGTAGCCCACGCTGTCGACGGTGTCGATGATCTTGGCGATATCATCGGTTCGCATCCGGGTGGCCCACAACGATTGATGGGCGTCACGGAGAGTGGTGTCGGTAATCCGGAGAGGGATACGGTTTTTAATGGAAGGAGTGGCAGTTTCTGCGTTGGCAGTCTTTTTCTTAGGCATAGGGATTCCTTTCACTTAATTATTTAAAACGACCCATAGCGGCGAATTTTTCGAAACGCCGTTTGACGAGCTTGCTGGTGGACCCGTGCAATCGTTTGAGATGCTTTTCTAGAACTTTTTTCACGGTCTTCATGGTGGCGGGATAGTCCCGATGGGCACCGCCGACAGGTTCCGGGATGATCTCATCAATGACTTTCAGTCCCAGAAGTGATTTTGCCGTTATTTTGAGGGCATTGGCGGCTTCGGATGCCTTGGTGCCATCGCGCCAGAGAATGGACGCACAGCCTTCGGGGGAAATGACCGAATAAACGGCATTGGAGAGCATCAGGATGGAATCTCCGACGCCGATGCCGATGGCGCCGCCACTACCGCCTTCGCCGGTGATGATGGCGATGACGGGGGTTCGCAGGGAGGCCATTTCCATGAGATTGCGGGCGATGGCTTCGGCCTGGCCGCGTTCTTCTGCATCGGCGCCCGGGAATGCTCCGGGAGTGTCGATGAGGGTGACCACAGGCAGGTGGTATTTTTCGGCGAGTTTCATCAGGCGAAGAGCCTTGCGGTAGCCCTCGGGACAGGCTTGGCCGAAGTTGTTTTTGATCTTCTCCTCCAGTGTTTTCCCTTTCTGATGACCGATGAGGACAACCCGGTGGCCTTCGATGGTGGCGAACCCGCCGATCATGCCGTGATCATCACCGAAGAGGCGATCGCCGTGCAGCTCAATGAATTCCGAGCAGAGTCCGTCGATGAAGTCGCGAATCAGTGGACGTTCCGGGTGGCGTGCGACCTGAACGGTCTGCCAGGGGGTCAACTGTGAATAGATGTCTTTCAAAGCCGTTTGAATGTCGGCTTCCAGCTTTTTGATCTTGGCTTGGACGTCATCGGAAGGATCAGGATGCTGGCTTTTCAGCTCGGCTATTTTTTCCTCGATGTCACTTACAGGTTTTTCAAAATCCAGATTCATCATGGGTTGTCCCCTCCGCAATCAATATGAGACAGGTTGTTGAGTGTTGAGCCACTGCTTACCGGGTGCAATATTTCAGGATCCTGTGAAGCGTATCCCGCATGTTCTTCCGTGGGACAATCAGGTCCACAAAGCCATGATCCAGTAGATATTCCGCGGTTTGGAAACTATCGGGAAGCTTCTGTTTGATGGTTTCCTCGATGACACGACGGCCGGCAAAGCCGATAAGGGCTTTGGGTTCGGCGATATGAATATCGCCCACCATGGCGAAGCTGGCGGAAACCCCCCCTGTGGTGGGATCGGTCATGACTGAAATGTAGGGGATGTTTTCTGCTCGCAGGCGGGCAAGGACCGCACAAGTCTTAGGCATTTGCATCAAGGAAATGATGCCTTCGTGCATCCGGGCGCCCCCGGAGGCCGAAAAGACAATAAAGGGCTGGCGATGTTTGAGGGCAAACAGGCCTGCCTGGAGGAATTTCTCGCCGGTTCCACTCGCCAAACTGCCACCCATGAAGCGGAAATCCATGACGGCTACAGTGACCTTGATACCCTTCAGTTTGCCATAACCCGTGGCGATGGATTCATTCATGCCTGTTTTTTGGCAGGTTTCGATGGCTTTTTCCGCATAACTGCCCTTGGCATCGGAGAATTTCAGAGGGTCATTGAAGGTGATGCGGGAGCCGATTTCCTTGAAGGATTTTGGATCCAATGTGAAATCAACCCGTTCCTTCCACGTCAGGCGGTCATGGTGATTACATTCACTGCAGACCTTGAATTCTTTTTCCCAATCCGCCTTGTAAAGGTGTGCTTTGCAGGACGGACATTGAGTCCAAATATCATCCTTGGATTCCGGCTTGGCATCCGTCTGTTGCTTTTTTGTGAACCAACCCATGAGCCGCTGTGCCTCCTGTGCCGTAAGTCCTATAAACTCGTAATGTGGGGGCGATTGGTACCACGTCTTGGAGGTGGAACTCAAGAAAAAAGGAGAGGCTTGGTATAGATGACGCGGGCATCGCCGGGGGCGTAGAAGTCTGCCACGCGAGCCGCTTCCTGATATCCGGTTGCCAAATAGAAGCCGCGAGTTGAGTCGTAAGTATCTCTGCCTGAAGTCTCTATAACTATCAGCTTTCCATTGGATGAGCGGATGTTTTGTTCTGCCTTTTGGAGGAGCTTCCGGCCATAGCCGCGGCCCTGATGGCGAGGCGACACCCCTAACCAGTAGATATCGAAGGTTCCCTGGGTACAGGGGGTAGGGCCATAGCAGACCCACCCAACCGGTTCGTTGTGTTCAAGGAGAGTGAAGGACTGATAATGTCCGGTGGCCCCACCCTTCAAGGCTTCGTCAAGAACTTCGGCGGCCACTTGGATTTCCCCATCATGGAAAAAGCCAGTGGCTTGCATAAAGGCAAGGATAGGGTCACGATCTTGTGACACGCTTCGTCGTACGGAGAATGGAACGGTTGGTGTTTTACGTTTTGAAGCTGACCTCGATGATCGTCGTGCTGGATGCGAGAAGGTGCGAGATATGGCGTTATCAAGAATTGTTTTAACGAATTGACGAAATGAGATTCCTGCTGAGGAAAGGGACGCTGCAAATCCGCTCTCGGGTGAGATGTCAGGATTAGGGTTTACTTCAAGGATGATGAAGTTTCCCCTTTCGTCCAGCCGGAAATCAACACGGGCATAGTCGCGGCAGCCAAGTACTTTCCAGGCAGAAAGGGCGGCATCGCGGAGTCGTTTGGCCACGGAATGGGGAAGTTTGGCAGGAACGACCCGGACCGTGTTCTTATATTCAAATGATCCTGTATCCCATTTGGCGGAATAGTCCACAATTCTGGGCTGATCGGAACGGAAATTCCGGAATTCAATTTCGGATACAGGAAGTACCGTGAGGCGGGTACCCTGCTGGAAGATGGCCACGTTGATTTCGCGGCACCCGAAGAAGGACTCGATCAAGGCTGGCTGATGGAAGAGGTGATGAATTTGTTGGACCACCTTGGCAAGGCCGGATGGATTGCCATGGATGACGGACCCTGTATGAATTCCTTCACTGGCATCCGTGGATAGGGGTTTAACGATCCAAGGAGAGGGGGGAAGCCCTGCAGGTGACGGCTTGTTTCCGGGTGCCACGAGTTGGCCTTCGGGGACTGGCAGGCCGGCAGCTTTTAGAACGACTTTGGTGCGCCACTTATCGAGGCACAGGGTTTGAGAAACTGAGTCGTTGCCTGTGCAGGGATTGGAAAACGCCTGGCAGAGGGTTGGAATCTGCATGGATTCCGTGGGGGCTCCATCGAAGTTTTCGATGAGATTAAAGACAAGACGTCCGGGGAAACGGGCCAGAATACGGGGTATATCCGGCAAACCGGCGGCGGATTCCACGTGATAAGGGATGGAGAGGGACTGTAAAGCATCGGCAACAGCCTTTACCTCCTCCATTACCCCGGCGTCGCTTGCTCCGCTCGGTCCATTCGCATTGGCGGGGATGGCATGATGAAGGATCAGGACGGATTCGGGGCGGAATTTCATACGGATGGGGCCAGGCGACGGAAGGCACTGTCTAAAATGGATTGGATCAATTCGGAATACTTCAATCCGGCCTGTGTAGCGATCATGGGGAGATCGGAATGGTAGGGATTGAGGCCTGGTAGGGGGTTGACCTCCATGAAAGAGGGCTGGCCGTGCTGATCAAGCCGGATATCGACCCGGCCTGTATCGCGAACTTCCAAGGCGACATAGGAATCCAGCGCCAGTTTTTCAACGGCGTCGATTTCAGGGGATCGTTCAGGGCGGAAATAATCCACGAAATCGTCGCATTTTTCCTTGATCTCGAAGGTATAGATCGATGTTTCTGCGTGCGCACGGATGGAGAACGCCAATGTGCCAAGAACGCGAGCCTCGTTGCCGGTTCCCAGAATGGCGACGGTGTATTCGCGCCCTGGAAGGTATTCTTCGATAAGCACCGGCTGATGGTGTTTATTCAGCAGAGCTGTGCATACCTGATGCAACTGGGCAGGTGTTTCCAGTTTGGATGATTTATCAATGCCTTTCCCTGTGCCTTCTGCAATCGGCTTGGCAAAAAGCGGGTAGGGTAGAGTGATGTTCCGACAGTCCGCTTCGTGTCGCACGACGTAAAATCCAGGGGTTTTCAATCCTGCGGCGTTGACGATCCGTTTGGCCATGGCCTTATCGAGCGTCATGGCGCAGACGAGCGGATCAGAGAAGGTGTATGGGATTCCGTAGACGTCCAGCATGCAGGGTACCTGTGCCTCACGGCTGCGGCCGCCGAATCCCTCGGCGATATTAAAAACCAAATCCCAACGGTTCCCGGCGGCCAACTGTGAGCACAGGGCCCGTGCGTTGCCGATACGTGCGGTTTCGTAGCCCAATTCCCGAATGGTATCCTCAAGCGCATTGATCGTGACATCCGCATCGAATTCCGCCACGTCCTCTTCCTTGAATCCCAAGGCGAGGTAATCGCTACGAAGATCGTATGTCAGTCCGATTCTGGCTTTCACGAATGATGTCCTTTCATCGGGAGAGAGGTGGCGCCCCGCTCGAGTTGACAAGCGGGGCGCACTGATTCATTACCCGCCTGTCTCCGACATGAGCGATTTCAGCAGACTGCTGAATTCGGGGTGAGAATCGCCCTCTTCCATGCGATGGCCCTTGCGGGCGGCGCGCCGTTTCTGGCGGTGAGCGCCAGACGGGGTGATGGCCGAGGTGTGTCCTGCGGCGAGTTCCCAGACGCCGGGGCTGGCGCTTTTCACATTGCCAGCAGTGGATAGGGGAGACTGCCGGTCCATCGGTTCCGGGTAATTGACGAGCATTCCCTCGTAATTACGGAGCACTGTATGAGAGGGGCTCATGGAGACGACATAGTTCGGGAGAACGGGGATCTTGCCGCCGCCGTGCGGTGCATCCACCACATAGGCAGGAATGGCCAGACCACTCAACCGGCCCCGCAAGTACTCCATGATTTCAATGCCTCGGCTGATAGGGGTGCGGAAATGTTCCACGCCGCGAACCAGATCACACTGGAAGAGGTAATACGGCCTGACCCTGATTTTGACAAGGCCGCGGCAGAGTTCTTCCATAATCTGCGGGGAATCATTGATGCCTTTTAGCAATACGCTCTGGTTGCCGAGAGGAATGCCGGCATTGACAAGCTTGGCGCATGCGGCCTGAGCTTCCGGAGTAATCTCGTTGGGATGATTGAAGTGCGTGTTGACCCAGACGGGATGGTACTTGGCCAGCATTTGCGTGAGCTCATTGGTGATGCGCTGGGGCAGGACCACGGGCACACGGGTACCGATGCGGATGATGTCGACACTCTGTACGGAGCGCACCGCCATGAGGATGCGTTCCAGCAGTGAGGTGGACATGGTCAAGGGATCCCCACCCGAGATAATGACATCTTTGATCTCGGGGTGTGCCCGGAGATAAGTGGTGATGTCGTTCAACTGGTTGATGGAGATTGAAGACTCCTGGTAGCCCGCCACGCGTTTGCGAGTGCAATGTCGGCAATACATGGAGCACATGGTTGTGCCCATCAGGAGGGCGCGATCCCGGTAACGATGGATGAGTCCCGGAACCGGCATATCTTCCTCTTCCTCCAACGGGTCGGCGTGGAGAAAGTCGGGGGCATAGAGTTCCTGACCCTGGGGCACGCTCATCTGAAAGACGGGATCGGAGAGGTTTGCGGCCTTGATCAGTGAGGCGTAGTAGGGCGTAATGGCCATCGGATATTTTTCCGCTGCCTTGGCGATGGCGGTGTTTGACCGCAGGGGAGGGAAGACATCCACTAATTCCTGGAAGGAACGGATGCGATTACGGATCTGCCAGCGCCAGTCATTCCATTTCGGATTTTGGTGGAGGGCCGGGGCGAGGACTTTAGCGGCGGATGCCGTCTCTGTACTCGCAGGGGGCTCAGTTTTTTCTTCTACAAGCGGAGGTTCGTCGTTGCCTACTAAAACGTCATTGGAGATTTCGCCATTCATGATTTTTCAAACTCCTAACTATTTGCGCCGTATCGGCGCCCAACACACAGAATTAAAAATACACACGCAAAATTACTTTTCGGGTCGGTCTACACTGCTCACCTCAGTTGTTGGCCAATTCCAGCCACAATGGCGTTGCACAAGGTTTCCATTTTCTCCTCAACAGTTTCCTTTGGCATGGCGGCGAGACCCGCCATGATGACTCCAAAAACGGAGCCGGATACAACGGTGGCGAGCAGGCGCGTGTTATCCGTGGAGGTGTTCGGTGGTTGTGAGGCCGCGAATTGAGTTTCGAGCAGGTTCCAATAGTGTGAGAATGAAATCTGCAACTCGGGAAGTGATTCCTTGCGTGACGCCATCAGGCCTTGCGACTGCAGGAAAAGGAGGAAAAGTTCCCGATGTTCGCGGAACATGGCAACGTGTGCGCGGATAAGATGCGATGTTATGTCGGCCTGCGAAGAAAGGGGAGCGGATGGTTTTGTGATCCGGCTTTCGATATCGTTAACCGCTTGATTGATCAGGGCGGCGAGGATGGCGTTTTTGTCGTGGAAATGCCGATAGAATGTGCCTTTGCCAACATCAGCCTTTTCAGTGATATCTTCAATGGCGCAGCCATCAATGCCCAGTTCGTTAAATATCAACAGTGCGGCTTGAAGGAGACGGTGATGGGTGTCGGAGGCTCTGCGGGCTGCTCGTCCACCCTCTCGTTTTGGCTCTGGATCGTCCATTATAATCACTGCTTCGTCATATATGACCGATTGGACTCATTCATCTTAATCGGTCGAAGAAATTGTGGTCAACACCTTACATATACCACAACATCTTGTGCCTTATACGGCTTTCATTGAGAGGGAGCGTAGTCGCTGCTGACTAGATCGTCAATAGCGTTTTTTAACTTTTTTAACTTTTTTTGAATATTTCACACTTTGCCGTGATATTGACCAAATTCCTGCAGGATCCGCGGTTCTATGCGGCTACACAATTCATTAATAATCTTGAGTTATACCCCTGAGGAAATAAATCAAAAAAAACACGACACTTGATCACTGTAATGACATTATGTATTAGTCTCACAATTCATTTAAGGAGTTGTCGGTTATGAAATGGATGCTAAAGAATGTAATCATTGTTTTTTGCCTTTTATCCGTTGTCACATTGTTGGCGGGATGTGAGGATGGTGGGAGTGGAGGCGGCGGGAGTGGTGATATTGGGGCGAATAATCCGAATGTGATTGTTTGTTTGGGTGACAGTATTACCGAGGGGATGCCTGGTGGTGGGGCTCCGTTTCCGGCGCGAATGGTGGGGCTGACGGGTAAACAGGTTGTCAATCAAGGGGAAGGCGGGGAGAAAGCGGGAGGGGGGGCTGCACGAGCGCCTGCGGTCCTGAAGCGTTATAAGCCTGCAGCGATGACGATATTATTTGGCGCCAATGACTTGATCCAAGGGGAGAGTATCGAAGGCGCCATTGCGGGATTAAGGAGCATCATTGCTTCCTGTCGGGCAAATCAGACGGAGCCGATACTGGCAACATTAACCCCCATGACGGCGGGGCATGAGCTTTGGGCTGGTGGAGTGGTTATGCTGAACGAACAAATCCGGGCACTGGCGTCTGCGGAGAATGTTCGTCTGGTGGATCTTGAGCGGGAATTTGGATCGGATCCCGGGATGTTGTTGGTGCCTGATGGATTGCATCCCAATGACCTTGGGAACCAAGTGATAGCGGTTGCGTTTGCTGATGCGTTGTGAGGGATTTGTAAAACAAGCAGAAAGGATAGAGAGATAATGAAGGAGTCAATACTGAAGCGGATATTCAAGTTTGTGATGGTAGCGGCGGTGTTTGGCGCGATGGGCATTGGGGCCGGGTGCGACAGTGGTGATGGTGGCGATGGGGGTGGCAGTGGCGGTGGTGGAGATTTCAGCGGCATCTGGGCGCTTGTCAGCGGCAGTACGGGGGAGGGGAGTATTGTTTGGTACGCGCACTTCAATTCGGACGGGAGCTATTTTATTTCCAACAATGCGGATGGGTCAGGGGTGCGCGTGACGGGGACGTATAGCGTTTCCGGCGGCAAACTGGTTGGACCGTTTACGAACCCGGGTGTTGGCGAAGGCCGTGTGGAGGCGACGATCACGGATGGGCTGATGAAGCTGGACTTCATCGAATACTGGCATACGCCGAACAAGGTTGTGCCGTATTCAGGGCGGAAGATCTAACCGGACAGAAAACGTTTGGTTGAAAACGCGCAGTCGTGATGGCTTCGCGTTTTTTGTTGCTGGTGCCCGGGGTGGGAGTCGAACCCACACACCCTTGCGGATAAGGGATTTTAAGTCCCTTGCGTCTGCCATTTCGCCACCCGGGCTTCGATGAACTTGCGGACTCTACCAGCATCGCCTCAGTTTCTCAAGCTGACTGTATACGTAAAAAAATTAATACAGGGAGCAGGGTTGCTTTCACTTCGGGCAAA
>CAZSSA010000040.1:0-14464 GCA_964609375.1 uncultured Verrucomicrobiota bacterium
TGTGCGTACTGGAAGTCGAGGTTTACGATTGATGTGTACTTGTCGTTTGACATGATCAACTCCTATTTTGGGTTTGTCTTCATCACACTAACAGCCGACACGTTTTACTCCATTCAAGCCTCCTTTCGTATTTGCCAACAGCGCCCATGACGACGCGCGACACTCCAATCCATCTCCGCCACATGTTTACGTATGCTCAAGATATAGCTGACGACTTTCCCACAAGTAAAGCGTACCGGAAACTACCGTTAACGCTCCCACCATCAGGGAAAGAAACATCGCCGTCTTGGTAAAGTAGGGATTAAATACCGCCATCACATCCGCCTGAACGCCCGGCTGCAAGAACATCGGCAAAATATCCTCCTGCAAGGCCAATCCCGTCATGATGACCACAATCGTCACCGTCTGCCAGATCATCTTGTGCTTGCCCCAGCTCCCCGCCGGCAACACCTTGCCCTGCTGCGCCCCCAGCAAACGCAGTCCGGTTATCAAAAATTCACGGCTGATCACGGTAATCACAATCCATACCGGCATGATCTGATGGATCGAGGCAAAACAGACAAATGCCGCCGATACCAATATTTTATCCGCCAGGGGATCCATCAATTGTCCGAAGGACGAAATACTCCCCATCCGCCTCGCCAACATCCCATCCAGCCAGTCCGTCAGCCCTGCTATACCAAAAATCACCAACGCCAGCGTCTTGCCAAACGGTAACCCGGTCGTCAAAAATCCCACCATCACAAACGTCAACCCGATCCGGCTGACCGTAATCTTGTTCGGCAAATTAATCACACTCATATCCCCTCCTGATCCATCCGACCCACTATCATGATCTTAATCGTAATCTCGAATTACTCCTCACTTTTCACCCTCTCCCCTGCCATCCCCCATCAACCATTAACCATCAACCATTCCCCTCCCCCCCTCTCTCACCCCCTCCCCCACCATCCCATACCCATCAACCCCTGTGTACCTCACCTGCACCCAATCTCCCGCTTTGACCGGCTTCTTCCCGAATTTCAACCGAATATCGCCATCCACCTCCGGCGCCTCCCGTGATGATCGTGCCTTTATCATCTCCCCGCGGGCATCCACAATCAATACCGTATCCACCGCCCCCACCCGCCCCGCCAGCTTGCGACTCACCATCTCCTGCTGAACCTTCATCAGGGTTGCGCGTCGGCGCTTCGCTGTCGCCTCGGAAACCGGCCCCGGCAACTCACACGCCGCCGTATCCTCTTCCCGTGAAAAAACGAACGTGCCCAAATGATCAAATTCAGCCTCACTGACCATCGCCACCAGATCCCTGAAATGCGCGGGCGTCTCCCCGGGAAACCCCACCAGGCACGTCGTCCGCAAGGTAACACCCGGCAACAACCGCCGCGCTCGCGCCGGAAATTCCCGGACCGCCACACTTCCACCTGCACGCCGCATCGCCCTCAATATATCCGGATGCGAATGCTGAATGGGAACATCCAGATAACGGCACACCTGCGGAATCTCCCCCATCGTCTCCAACAATTCATCCGTTAAATGCGCCGGATGCCCATATAACAGCCGAATCCAAAATTGACCACCCAACCTGCCTAATGCCCGCAGCAACGCCGGCAGATCAGCCCCATCCTTCCGGTCACACCCATATCGGGTCGTATCCTGGGAAATCAGATTGAGTTCTCGCACCCCGCGCTCCAACAGCACACCAGCCTCCCGCACCACGTCATCTATCGATCGGGAGCGGAACCTCCCCCGTATTCCCGGAATGGCACAAAACGCACACTGGTGATTGCATCCCTCCGCAATCTTGACATAGGAATAAGGACCGCCCGTCAGCACAATCCTGGACGCCCGCGGACTAAATACCTTCCGGGATACCCGCGACACCTTCAATATATCCCGCTCGCCCTTCTCCAACCGCCGGACAATGAGCGCAATCTCCTCAAGCTGGTCCAGCCCGATAAACGCATCCACCTCCGGCATCAAGTCACGAAGTTCCTCGCGATACCGCTGCGTCAGACAGCCCGCCACAATGACCGCCTTACAGTCGCCGGTCACTTTCAAGGCACACGCCCTCAAGATCGCTTCAATGGATTCCTTCTTGGCGTCCCCAATAAATCCACAGGTATTGATCAGGATGATGTCCGCCGATTCAGGGGAAGCCGCCAGGCGGACATGGGCATCGCGTAACACGGAAGCCATGTGTTCGGAGTCCACCAGGTTCTTGGCGCACCCCAGACTGATGAACCCCACCGACAAGGTTGCTTTCCCAGCCAAAGGGCGCGCCTGCCCCGTGCTTTTTGCATCATCACGCCGCTTCATGCGATCAAGGCTTTCTAGGCTTCAAGTAGGGTGCCGGCGGCTCCTCGGCCAACCGCAGGCGCGGCGCTGCCACTCCCGTTGATGGTTTCGGGGGCGCCGGTACAACCTCCTCGCTCAAGCGTGGTGTTGCCGATGCAGGTCGCCTCACCAGTAGATGCACACTAAATCCAACCAGGATGGCCACCACAACAATCGCCACGCCGATGGCAACATATCGCCCCACCGGCAATTCCGCCGAACGCCCGTATTCACGAGCCCTGCGCGGATCTCGCATCACACCCTGTCCCAACTCGCCGCGCGAAGCCCACGAGGCAGCAACCGATCTTACCGTCTGCCGTACGGCCACATCAACATCGCGGGCCACACGGGTGGCCGACTCTCTCACCATCGCAAACCATTCCCCGGCGGAAACAGACGGTTGCACAGGTGATCGCACCGGACCCAGCCGATCCCTTGCGGCCGCCGGCATCGCCGGAACAGGACGGGCGGACACGCTCTCGGTAATCAGCGAAGGGCGCACAGCCTGCGCATGACGGACAAGGTAATCCCGGATCAACGGCGCCGGATCAAGCCCCACCCGTTCCGCATACAGCTTGATAAACCCCTTTCCGTAAAACGGGGCCGCTATCCGGCTGAAATCGTTATTCTCTATGGCATCAACCATAGGAAGCTTGATCCGCGTTGCCTCCGCAATATCATGCTGGGACAGCTTAAGTTTTTCCCGCGCCGTGCGCAGGGTTCCGCCAGGTGAAAACATATCCGTCATGGGCCCCCCTCTTCAGAATCGCCGGCATTATTTGGCACTTCACCATCCAAATCAATGAGGATTTCCCGGGGATCGGATCCTCGTGCAGGCCCGACAATCCCGCGTTCCTCCAGCACATCCATCACGCGCGCCGCACGCGTGTATCCAATCCGCAAGCGCCGCTGTAACGACGACGTGGAAGCCCGCTGCGTCTCGCGGATGATTTGCACCGCCATCTCCACCAATTCATCATCGTTATCATCCCCGCCGCCACCACTAATCAGCATGTCATCGAAACTCCCCGCCGGAACACTTCCCGGGGCCGCCACCGTCGCCACTGGGGACTCCGTCCCCGCCTCCGGCACCGCCGCACTCCGCTTGACGCCTCCCGTCTTCTCGGGCGCCGGCGCTTCCGCCACCGCTGCAGGACACTGTTTCTTGATAAAATCCACAATCTTCCGGATGTCTTCATCGGACGTCATCGCCCCTTGGGCCCGGATCAGCTTGCTCGCCCCCGGCGGCATGTAAAGCATATCGCCTCGCCCCAGCAACTTCTCCGCCCCATTGCCGTCAAGAATGGTTTTACTGTCAACCTTCTGGGCCACCTGGAATGCAATACGCGCCGGGAAGTTGGCCTTGATCGTCCCGGTAATCACGTTCACCGTCGGCCGCTGAGTGGCCAGGATCATATGAATCCCCACCGCACGGGACATCTGCGCCAACCGTGCAATATAACTTTCAATCTCGGCTTGTGCCGTCAACATCAAGTCAGCCAGCTCATCAATAATCACCACAATATAACTGAGCCGGTCCGGCGGCCGGTTCCCGTCATCCGCCGGTTCGCCAAACAAACTCTGCTGCTTCTCGATCTTCCGCGAGTTGTAACTCTTGATGTTACGGACTCCGGCCTTGGCCATGATCTGGTAGCGCTTCTCCATCTCCGACACCGCCCACCGCAATCCTCCGGCCACTTTCTTGGGATCGGTAATGATCTGGTTTCGCGACCCGAGAAGATGCGGCAGATGATTGTAAGCCGAAAATTCAACAATCTTCGGGTCAATCAACATCAACTGCAACTGCTCCGGCGTCCGCGACATCAATAACCCGGCCAGAATCGAGTTCATGCACACGGTCTTTCCCGAACCGGTCGCCCCGGCAATCAGTAGATGCGGCATCGAGGCCAGATCCGCGACAATGTCCCGCCCTCCAACGTCCTTCCCCAGCACAATCGGGATCTCCAGCCGGTCCGGCTGCCAGGCGGGACCCTGCAAAATCTCGCGTAAAAAAACCGTGCTTGTGGTGGTGTTCGGAACTTCAATCCCTACCGTTCCCCGCCCGGGCACCGGCGCCTGCACACGCACACTCTGCGCCTTGAGCGAAAGCGCCAGGTTGTTGCTGAGAGCCGCAATCTTCTCCAGCTTGACCCCCGGTGCCGGCACCAATTCGTAACGGGTCACCACCGGCCCTGACTCCACCGCCTTGAGTTCGGTCTTGATCTGGAAATCCTCCAGCGTCTGAATAATGACGCGTGCCGTGATGTCCGTATCCCCCCTTATTGCACGCTGCTCGGCCGGCGGTATCTCCGTCAGAAGCGACATGGTCGGCAATTCATAGTTGCCAACCGGAAGCGATACAAGAGACGCAAGGGGCTTCGTCGGTTCAACCGCGGATTTTTCCCTGGGCTTGGGTGCCGCTTTTGACGTTGGCGGCGGCTCAGGCGGTTTCACCACCGGCTCGGGCTTGGCGACCGGCGTCACCGGGACGGAAATCAATTCCGCCGGCGGTTCACGATCCGGAATAACCGACCGTTTTCGCTCCTCCATCTCCCGTACCGGAGGCTTCGTCTCTTCGCGCGTTGCCACCCGTTCAAGCCGTTCCCGCTGCCATTCCTTGATGGCCGGCTTCCGTTTCGGCAAGTCGGTTACTTCCTGATCTCGCGGTCCCTTAACCCGTTCCCCGGCCGCCGTTGCCCAGGCAATCAGTCGCGCCGTCTCCCTCGTGATAACATCCCACCCGAAAAATAAAATGGACGACACCAGCAGGGTCGCCAGAACAACAATTAGTGCCCCGAGATCACCAAACATGTGCGCCGACAATAGATGCGTCACCAGTTGGGCCGGCACTCCCCCTGCCGCGCCAATGTTGAGCGACACCATCGCGCCACTCAGAAGACCCGGGCGCAAATTAATGAGTCCACACAGGGAAAACGTCATCACCACGGCCCAAATCAGCTTGGCCCGTGCATGCTCAACCCCGTGGAAAATCATCACAATCCCAAACCCAAGAAACCACAACGGGAGCACATAGGCCACCACACCCAGCGTCATCAACAGGACGAACGACACCCAGGCACCCACGGGACCGATAAAATTGATCGGCGGAGTCTTTGGCGGCGCCGCCAACATAGAAATGTCACGCCAGTCATAGGAAACCAAACCGAGAAATAACAGCACACAAAGCGCCAGCAACACTATGCTCCACGCCTCCCTCACCCCTGTACTCATCTTTGATGTCGTTGGTTCCACTGGCTTAGTCCTCATCCGCCGCTTTCGAAGCCGTCTCGCCGGCAGCACGGCGACAACGGGCAACCAAATCCTTGCCGGCAACAGTATTGGTCACTCCCGCCAATACACTCAATCGCAACGCGCTCTGCGCCGCCCGCAGGGCACGGTCATATCGCCCCTCGGCATAATACGCCTCGGATAGCGTGTTCCAGATCAGGTAATCAGACGGCGCATCAATCACAGCCGATCGCGCCAGTTTGACCGCTTTGGCTGGATTCTTGATCGCAGGATCCTTGATCTTCACATACACCCACGCCAGGTTGTTCTTGATCATGGGATTGTCAGGCATGGCCTTCTGTAACGATTCCAGCATGGGCAAGGCATCCTCGAAACGCCCTTGCTCAATGTAGGCGGCACTCAGCAGAAATCCAGCCTCATTGCTTTTCGGCTCCAATAGCCGGGCTTTTTCAAGGATGGCCACCGCCTCCGGGATCTTGCCTTTGGAGAGAAGTTCACGCCCGCTCGTCAGCAATGCCCGCGACTCCCCTTCACCCGCAACCGTCGCCGGCGGCTTCGCCGCCGTTTCACCCGGGGTCGCTTCCTCCGCCACCACTCCACGTGTCCATAGCATCGCCACCATCATCACCACAGCAAGTCTTCTCATGCGCCAATCCATCCTATTTCAATGTCATCACAACCCGGACTGTCTCCGGCGTCGCCACGGCCCCCACATCATTGCCGGCGAACACTCGCACCGGCACAACAAAAGTCCCCGGGGCAACCAATCCCACACAGTCGGCCACCACACGCACCTGCCGGCTATCCTCCGGAGAGATCACCGCGCCTGGCTTCCCTGTCAACTCCACATCCACCGTCGCCGGTTCCACCTGAATCGCCACCCACTGACCGGGCTCCACCACAGCACTGACCGGAACACTTTTCAATTGGCGCACCGATACCTTACGCGTCACCGTAACCTTGACCTGCACCTCCGCCGGCTCCATCTGCGCCACCCAGTTGTCCCCCGGCGCCTGCAAGGGACTTCGCCGGACAAACGTTTCTACACGCCCGTCCACATCCACCGGCTGGGTATAAACACTCTCCGTCGTCCGGAGTTTCGCCGCCGGGCCACGCAGAATAACCGTGGAAGGCTCACATATCACCGCCCCCACTTCACCCGATAACGGAGTCCCGGTAATACGCCCCTGAACCGGCACCCGCTTTTCCGCCTGCTGATCCAGCGTCACATGGATCTGGGCCGGATGCACAGCCACCGCCCTTGCACCACGCATCCCCTTGACAATGTCAGGCGACAACACCACTTCTTTCGGCCTCGGACTGGTCTCATCCTCCAGGTTAACCAGCGCATGAAGCCGCCGGGGATCAAGACGCTGAATATCCTCCTGGGACCCGCGAAACGTCACGTCCACCGTCGAGACCGACTGGTCGAGAATCGCCATGCCTTCTCGAACCTGCATCTGCAGCCGAATTTCAGGAATCACGACTTCAAAACTGATCGCATCCTGAATCACATGCCAACTGATGGTGGCAATCAACAGCGCCATGCATTTCAGTTTCCAATTGTGCCTCAGAAGGCTCAATACCCTCACCCGCCTACCCGCCATTCTCCACCTCCCCCTGCCGCGATAACTCCTCCGATTTGGCGATACTCTGAAAACTCAGGTCCAACTGTTTCCGGGCGCGGCTCCACCGGCTGGTATTGACTTCCTGCTCCTTGATTAATACCGCCGAGAGAAATCTCCTCAACCGCTCCTCATCAAAATCACGACTCAACCGGCCGCGGGTACTGATGGAAACCGTTCCTGATTCCTCCGACACCACCACGGCAATGGCATCCGTCTCCTCTGTCAACCCCATCGCCGCCCGATGCCGCGTGCCAAGCCCACGACTCAATTCCGGCCGCTGGCTCAACGGGAACAGACACCCCGCCGCCACAATCCGATTCCCGCAAATAATAACCCCGCCGTCATGCAGTGGCGTATGGGGGAAAAAGATCGTCGCCAGCAAGTCCGAGTTCACCCGGGCATCAAGACGCACCCCTGTTTCCTGAATGGCACGGGTACTGATTTGCCTCTCAATGGCAATCAACGCGCCAATCCGGCGCTCCGCAAGCAACATCACGGCCTCCACAACGCTGTCCACAAACCCGCGCGATTCCGCCGGAGGGCTGAACATCGGCTGGCGTCCCAATTCCGCCAGTGCCCGCCGTATCTCAGGCTGGAAAATCACCAGCAACGCCACCGCCAGATAGACAGAAAATCGTCCCAGCAGCCAGTTCAGGGCATAGACATGAAATACTTTCGTCAGCCCGAGAAGAATAATCATGACCAACAGCAGCCCCACCACCACCTGCACACTGCGGGTATCCTTGAAAAACAGCATCAGGACATAGAACGCCCCCGTCAGAATCAGGATTTCAACAACCCCGCTGACTCCCGGCCATATAACCTGGCTCAACCATTCCACGCCGTTGTCTCCTCGTTGCGCACCGCCTCCAATAATCGGGCGGCATCCACCGACGCCTCCACGTCATGCACCCGCACCACACGGGCACCCCTCATGGCCGCATACACCAATCCAGCCACACTCCCCGCCAACCGATGCTCCACGGTCCGGCCGGTAACCTTACCGATAAAACTCTTGCGTGACAACCCCACCACGAGAGGTCGGCCACGCACCGCCAATTCCTCCAACCGCGCCAAAAGCCGCAGGTTATGCTCCGCCGTCTTCCCAAACCCGATGCCCGGATCAACCGCCATCGTCCGCTCATCCAACCCCTGCTCCACCAAGGCCGCCACCCGGGCCTCCAGCCACGCCCCAACCTCCGCCACCACATCCCCGTAGCTCGGCGCCACCTGCATCGTGGCAGGGTCACCCCTCATATGCATCAACACCACGCCCGCCCTGTTCTTCCTCACCACTCCGGGCATTTCCCGGTCCCCGGCCAGAGCCGTCACATCATTCACAATATGCGCCCCGGCCGCCAAGGCCCGCTCTGCCACTCCAGCCTTTCGGGTATCTACCGAAATCAACGGCCCACCCGCAACCCGAAACTCCCCGCATAATGCCTCAATAACGGGAACCACCCGGGACATTTCCTCATCCAACGATACCGTGGCCGCACCCGGCCTCGTGGACTCCCCCCCCACATCAATAATGTCGGCACCCTGCGCCGCCAGTTCAATCCCGTGTCGAATCGCCGCCCCCGCATCGGCATGGCGCCCGCCATCCGCGAACGAATCCGGCGTCACATTCACAATCCCCATGATCAGGGGCTTCTTCCCAAAATAAATCGTCCGGTCCCGGCATTGCCACACTGGACTGACCGTCTTGTCCATCACACTCCCTTGGGTGGCTCAGTCACCGCCACAGAACCAGCCGTCTCGGCCGCTTTCTTCTCATCCACCTCCGCCCGCTCAGCCTCGCTCAATAAACGGCCATGTTTGGCGATCTCATCCACATCCCGCCCGTCGATGGTTTCGCGTTCGAGCAGAATCTTGGCAATCAAATCCATCTTGTCCCGGTGTTGCTCAAGAATGCCCTTTGCTCGACCATAGGCTTCTCTCAGGATCCGGTTGACCTCGGCATCAATACGCCGGGCCGTATCCTCGCTAAAATCCTGACTGCGCGATATCTCGCGCCCAAGGAACATCAACTCCTCCGTCGCCCCGAAGGTCTGGGGCCCCATGGTGTCGCTCATCCCCCAATTGCACACCATCAGCCGCGCAATCCGCGTCGCCATCTTGAGATCACTGGCAGCCCCGGAGGTAATATCCCCGAACACAAGCTCCTCCGCCACCCGCCCCCCCATGTAGGTCGTCAAGATCCCCATGATCTTCTGACGCCCCTCCATGTATCGATCCTTCTCGGGTAGTGACATCGTCGCCCCTAAATACGCCGTTCCGCGCGGAATAATGGTGATCTTGTGCAACGGCTCGCTCTCCTCGACCATCACCGTCACCAGCGCATGCCCCGTCTCGTGATACGCCGTGATGCGCTTCTCCTTCTCGTCCAATACCCGGCTCCGCCTCTCTCGCCCCCACCGGACCTTGTCGCGCGCCTCTTCCAAATCCACCGCTTCCACCCCCTCCTTCCCTGCCCGTGCCGCCAACAACGCCGCCTCGTTGATCAAGTTGGCCAGATCAGCACCCGAGAACCCCGGGGTCCCCCGCGCCAGACGACGCAACTCAACGTTCGGCGCCAATTTGATCTTCTGGGCATGAATCTTCAGAATCGCCTCGCGCCCGTCCAGTGTCGGCAAATCAATGACAACCTGACGGTCAAACCGCCCCGGCCTCTGCAACGCCGGATCAAGAACGTCCGGACGGTTGGTCGCCGCGATAATGATGACGCCTTCCTGCGTGTCAAAGCCGTCCATCTCAACCAGCAAGGCGTTCAGCGTCTGCTCTCGCTCATCATGCCCGCCTCCAATGCCCGAAAAACGACTCCGCCCCACGGCGTCAATTTCATCAATAAAGATGATACAGGGCGCATTGCGCTTGCCCTGCTCAAACATGTCGCGCACCCGCGAGGCCCCCACCCCCACAAACATTTCCACGAAATCCGAACCGCTGATGTTAAAGAACGGCACATCCGCTTCCCCGGCAATCGCCTTGGCCAGCAGCGTCTTCCCCGTTCCCGGGGGCCCCATCAACATGACTCCCTTGGGAATCCGCCCGCCCAGTTTCTGGAATTTCTTCGGGTCCTTCAGGAAGTCCACAATCTCCTGAACCTCCTCCTTGGCCTCCTCCGCGCCAGCCACATCCTTAAACGTCACCTTGTTCTTGTCGCGCGCCAGCAGTTTTGCACGGCTCTTGCCAAAACTCAGCGCCCCATGCCCCGCCGCCTTCATCTGGCGCGAAAACATGAAGTACAACAATCCCAGCAGCAACAACACAGGCGCCACGCTGGATACAATCTGCCAGAGATAGGGACTCTGCCGGGAAAACCCGAATTTGACGCCGTTCTCACGCAGCCACTTGGGCATGTCATCGGTGACCATGACATCCACTTTGAATTTTTTCAGCTTCTGCGTTGCCGGATCCTTGTCCTTCAAGGTGCCGGTAATGAATTGCGCCCCGGATATTTCCTCAACGATTTCACACTCCGTCACCTTTTTCTGTTCCACCATTTGGACAAAATCAGGATTAAACTTAAGCGACTGAACCGTCTCCTGCCCCTTCTGGTAGTACTGATAAACCAGCATTAGCAACGCAAAAACGGCAAACCAAATCATCAATCCCCGAGGCACCATCGACGGCACAGGGCCTTCATTTTTTTGTTTCTGTCCTGTGGGCGTCTTTCCCAGTTCCCGGTCTTTGTTCGGCATTTCCATGTGTAATCTGCATCCCTTCCCAATAAATCCTCGAATTGAGCCGGATTCTAGTGGATGGGATGGAAAAGCGCAACACAATGACCGCACAACAATCACGAAAACTCACCGTTTCCCATCTCAGGAGATCATCAAAAAAAAGGCACCGGCGCGGTAACGCCGATGCCCTGTGCTTCGCGATGGATGACCTCAGACGGCCGCCTTCAAGGCCCGGTCCAAATCGCCCAGAATATCATCAATATGCTCAATCCCGATCGAGAGCCTCACCAGATCAGGGGTAATCCCGCCTTCCTTCTGTTGCTCCGCCGTCAACTGCGAATGCGTCGTCGTCGCCGGATGAATCGCCAGACTCTTGGCATCCCCCACGTTGGCCAGGTGCGAGAAAAGACTCAGCGCCTCGATAAACTTCTGCCCCGCCGCCGCGCCACCCTTGATGCCAAACACCACCATCCCGCCAAACCCGCCGCTCAACACCTTCTTGGCCGTGGCATGGGCCGGATCACCTTCCAACCCCGGATACCTCACCCAGCTTACCGCCGGATGCGCCTTGAGATGACGCGCCACCGCCAGCGCGTTGGACGAATGCCGCTCCATGCGCAAGGCCAGCGTTTCAATCCCCTGCAGAAACTGCCAGGCGTTGTCGGGCGAAATGCACGCGCCAAGATTCCGCAACGGCACCAACCTCATCCTCAGGATGAACGCCAGCGGCGCCAGGGGCCCCAGATCATGGGCGTAGCGAATATTGTGATAACTGGGATCCGGATCGGACAACAGCGGGAACTTGCCGCTCGTCCAGTCAAACTTCCCGGAATCCACCACAATTCCACCAATCCCCGCCCCGTGCCCACCAAGCCATTTCGTCAGCGAATGCACGACAATATCCGCCCCCTGCTCGATCGGGCGTTGCAAATACGGCGTGCTGAACGTGCTGTCCACTATCAATGGAAGTCCATGGGCATGCGCCACCTTCGCAATCGCCGGAATGTCCACCACATCCAACACTGGATTGCCGATGGTCTCCACATAGACCAACTTGGTCTTCGGGGTAATCGCTTTCGCAAAAGCCGCCAGATCAAGCGGATTTACAAAATGACACTTGATCCCCAACTGGGGCAAAATATCATGGAACTGCGTATAGGTTCCGCCATACAGGTTGTTGGCCGAAACGAATTCGTCGCCCGCCTTGCAGAGGTTGATAATGGAATAGAAGATGGCACTCGTCCCCGACGACAGCGCCAATGCCGCCACTCCCCCTTCCATCGCCGCCACACGCTTTTCCAAAACATCCTGCGTGGGGTTCATCAGCCGTGTATAGATATTGCCCAGTTCCTTCAAGCCAAACAGATTGGCCGCATGTTCGGTGCTTTTGAACACATACGAACTCGTCCGGTACACCGGCACTGCTCGCGCCAATGTCGCGGAATCCGGTTCGTGACCCGCATGCAACGCCAACGTCTCAATCTTCTTTGTTTCAATGCTCATGTTTTTCCCTCTCTCTGATCTGCATCCCTTTACTGTGTTTTCTTTACCACCTGACAGTCCTGCATCTTCAAATCTCAAACGTCATGGTCCCTTTGCTTCGTGCCGTCACATCCTTCGCCAAACGGAGAATCGTCACCCCTTTTAAATAGTCTCGCAGCACTTTCCCCGCCCCTACCCAAACTTCCTGAACCACGCAAAGGTCACTTCGTCGACAACTCTCCGCCTGCTTCGCACAGGGAACCAGCGCTATTACCCCGTCGGTCGCCTCAACGACATCCGCTACTGTCAACACCGCCGGATCAGCCGCCATCACAAACCCACCCTTTGTCCCCCGCTGACTCCCCACCATCCCGGCTCGCTTCAAGACCAACAGTATCTGCGCCACATAATCAACCGGTATCGCTTCCAGCCTGGATAGATCTTGCTTCCGCCAAACCCGCCCAGAATCCTCCCTCGCCATTCTGATCAGCAATCTGACCGCATACCGTGTTTTAGTCGATAATTGCATATGTCATGCCTTAAACATGACAAATAAGATCATATTTCTTTTTATTCGTCAATAGCTGGATCATTATATTTTAACGTCACTACTCAGGTCACAGGGTTCAGGGTATCAGGGTCCAGGAAACTCAATAAGGGAAGCGGGCAAGAGAAGGGGTACTGACATCCTGGACGTCCGATTCTTTCCTGTTTTTCCCTGAACTCCGAACCCTGAACCCTCCCCTCCTGAGCAGTTACATTTTAACTTTTTTCGCGATAGCCGTGTCTCCCGCAATCGAACCAATCTGCCGAATTCAGATTCTCTGTTGTCCTAAAGAAGCGCCTCTGCTCTACTGTCCAGATGAATCGCTCAAAAGCATACGGCTTGTGCCTGAGTTATGCGGGCATGATGACCTTATCCATCGGCATCAATCTTCTGCCCGTGTTCCTCACGACTCTCCAAGTCGATCTCGGCGGGGTTCGTGGACTTACGAATGAACAACTGGGCCGGTTGGGCGGCATCTTGTGCGCCGGACTCGTCACGGCTATTCTAATGACCGGTCCCCTTGCCGATCGGCTCGGCTTCAAGCCATTTGCCATCATCGGCAATGCACTGATCGCGCTTGGCCTGCTCCTCTTTGGCTTGGCACCGACATACGGCACCGCTTGTCTCGCCGCATTTATCATCGGTCTCGGCGCCGGTGTTCTGGATATGGTGCTGAGTCCCATCGTCTGCGCTCTGCAACCGGACCGCCGCACAGCGGCCATGAACTGGCTGCATTCATTTTATTGCACCGGCGCCGTGTTAACCATCCTCATCGGTTCCATTGCCCTGCGCCTTGGAATAACCTGGCGGACACTGTCCCTCTGGCTGATGATTGCCCCGACGCTTCTGGCTCTGGCTTTCCTGCCGATGCGCTTCCCGACACTCGTGACGGAAGACACCACGCGAACCCGCCTGCGCGACCTCATACGGCACCGCTTCTTCCTGATCACCTTGGGGGCCATCTTCATGGGCGGCGCCATGGAAATCGGCCTCACACAGTGGCTCCCTGCCTATGCGGAAACAACACTGGGGTATTCAAAATGGATATCCGGAATGTCCTTGTTGTTTTTCTCTCTATCCATGGCGCTGGGCCGTATCGCCGCAGGATTGGCCGGACACCGCCTGAATCCCTTCTCTCTCATCCTCTACGCCTGTGGATCCTCGGCGTTCTTGATGATCATCGGTTGCTTCGCCCCTTGGCCCGCCGTCGCCCTGACCGCCTGCATGGCTGTCGGCTTCACCGGCAGTTGCCTCTGGCCAAGCACCCTGGGTTTGACGGCCAATCACTTCCCCCGCGGTGGCGCCTCCATGTTCGGAATGCTGGCCGCCTTCGGCAATTTCGGATGTGTGTTCATGCCCTGGGCGGTGGGCGTCGCCGCCGATTGGTCCACCATGCGCCTCGGCCTCGCCACCGCCGCCTTCTGCCCGTTAATCATGCTACTGCTAACCCTTAAGCTCAGAAAAATATCCCCCAATCCCCCCCCTTCCTCCTTATCCCTATCGTAATCGTAATCCCCCCATTCCCCATTAACCAT
>CAZSSA010000040.1:14564-20619 GCA_964609375.1 uncultured Verrucomicrobiota bacterium
CCCCATTAACCATTCCCCTCCCCCCCTCCCCTACCTCCCCTCAACCGCCGCTGCAATCATGGCAAAGTAATGCTCTGGCGGTACATACTCAGGAACACTATTCCCTGTCCCCAGCGCATATCCACCCCGATCCGCACTTCGCTCCAGCATCTCCTTGGCCCGTCGATAAACCGCCTCAGGTTCGGAACGGATCACGAAATCCACATCGAGTCCACCCAGAATGGCAATCCGCCTCCCATACTGCTCATAAGCTTCTTCCACCGGCTGGATCGCATCCTCATAGGAATGCTTCGCGTCATAGCCGATGTCGTCAATAATGTCATCCATCAGCGTCTTGAGATTCCCGCAGGAGTGCATGATCGCCGGCTTCCCGGCCGCTCGCGCCACCTCCACAATCTTCCTGTGCCACGGCACCACGTACTTCCTCATGTCGTCCGGCGACAGCATCGGCTGCGTCTTGAATCCCCAGTCATCATTCCCAATAATCGCCCCCACCGCCTCATGTTGAATCAGGATCTTATAGTACCGGATCAGCACATCTCCAACCTTGTCAAAAAGGTCTTGAGCCAGCCTGGGATCGTCCACAAGGAGGTAACACAAGGCATCAAACCCAACCAATCGGATCACGTTCTCCAGCACCCCGTACGGCCCCTGTGAGACAATCTTCATCCCCGGCCTCAGTGCCGTCGCCGCCTCCTCCAGATTCCTGTAGCTGGCCTTCTCCGGTTCGGGCCATGGATACGCCTCAAAACTCTCCCGGTCGATAATCATGGCCCCTTCATTCAAGGATAGCGTCGATTGCTTGTGCGCTGCCCCCACCGTGAAGTCCAGATCCGATGCGTATACCGTCGCATAGTCATACCCCGCCGACCCGAACGCCTCAACAATCACCCGCACATCCCCCTCCCGCTCCTTCTCTCCTATCCCCAGAATCTGCCGGTGCAGTTTCGGATTCAGAAAAAACTCAAACAACGTCGGTCGATCCGGCTTCTCTCTCCGCAACACTTTCAATATGTTTTCAAAATTCGGCTCAGCCTTGACCGGCCCGTTCCACCATGTCTTCGTCGTCATAGGCGTTCTTCCTTTCGAGTATTTCGCGTTTCCGCCGGCTCCATCAACCATCACCCATTAACCATTCCCCTGTTTTTCCTGTTTGCAATCCTGCCAAACCCGTCCCAGAATGTCGTTGGATGGATCAACAAACATGTGTCCGAATCGCCGACAACACGAGAAACGCCTCTCCATTACTCCCATCCCCGGCACAGGCGCCGGGGCGGAACTGATCCCGCTTATCAAACCTTACGTCAGGCATTGCGGACATCATCAGCGCCCCGCATGGGATATACCCTCTCGAAAATTGCTGGATTATCTTATTGTCCACATCGCCAGTGGAAAGGGCCAGTTCACGGTCGCCGGCACGACTACCGAAGCGGGACCCGGCGATCTCTTCTGGATCCCGCCAAATACCCCCCACGCCATGGAAGGCTTTGCCCCCTCCATGGAACTGGCCTACGCCCACTTCGACCTCGTCTATCAACCCGCCACCAGTCATTGGGACTTCACCATCCCCGGCGGCATGCTGGACCTGACGGATCTCCAACCGCTGATGCATGGCACCGTCCAAGAACCTCGCCTGACCCGCCTGCGCGGTAAACTCATCGGTTACACCAACGACCGGGTCGGACACCTGCTCCGCGAACTTTGTGCCGAAGCCGTGCGCGCCCAGCCCTACGGGGCCCTGCGCATGTCAGGTCTTATGCTGGAAATCATCGCGGAAATCCTGCGGGGACAGGAGGGGCTCGACACGACAAGCTCCGCCCATATTCCGATTCTGGAAGAAGCCGCCAGCCTCATCTGCTCCCGTTGCAACACCATCCTATCCGTGGCGACCATCGCTCGCCAACTCGGCCTCTCCCCTTCGCATTTCCGCCAACTGTTCCAAAAACACTTCGGCTCCCCTCCCCGCACCTATCTGCGCCGAGCCCGTATCTCCAAGGCCTGCAGGCTGATGATGGGCTCCTCGATGACCCTCTCCGAAATCGCCGTCGCCGTCGGCTTCGAAACGGTCCACAGCTTCTCAAAAGCCTTCCGCGCCGAGGAAGGCCTCTCCCCCAGCCAGTACCGCCGTGCAGGACAAGCGTACACCCGCGTCAGCGGACGAAACACCCCCTACCCCCATTGACCTCCCCCTCTCAGAATTGGCACTACCCATAGGACTTCCCACAAATGACTGAGTCTTCCTTTCCTTCACCCCTGACCCTGCGTGGTGTCTCCTTCGCCCCCGCGCTCTTCTGCGCGCCGATGGCCGGCATCACCCATAGCGCCTTCCGTCGCTTGCTGGCGGACTTCGGCGGATATGGGGCCCTCTTTACCGAAATGCTCGCCGCGAAGATGATCCTGCACGAGAACTCCACCACCTCTCCCTGGCTCAAGCGCCGCCCCCGGGAAGGCAAGGTGATCTATCAGCTTCTGGTAACCGATACCTTCCGCCTGCCGGAAATCATCGACCGCCTCACCCCCCTGAAACCCGACGGTCTCGATCTCAATGGCGCCTGCTCCGCCCCCGCGGTAAAACGCCAGGGGGGCGGCTCGGATCTTTTCGACGATGTGAATCGCCTGCGCGACATCGTCCGTATCATGCGCCGCCACTTTTCCGGACCTCTAACCGTCAAAATCCGGATTGGAGCCGAGCAATCCAACTGGCGCGCCCCTCTTCGCGACCGCCTGCACCTCCTGGAGGACGAAGGCGTGGATGCCATCACGTTGCATCCCCGCTTCGAGATGGAGTCCTTGAATCGCCCGGCGCGCCATTCGCTGTATCGTGAACTGATCGCCGAAACCAGCCTGCCTGTCATTGCCAACGGCGATATCTCCAATGCCGGGTATGTCACCGACCGAAGCGCCATGTTTGCCGGTGCCTCAGGGCTGATGGTCGGCCGCATGGCCGCTGCACAACCGTGGATATTTGCCCAATGGCACAACCCCGCCTTTACCGTGGATCCGGTTGAGGTATGGCACCGCCTCTGCGCTTACATCAACGAGGATTTTCCACCGGACAAGGCGCTGGTACGCCTCAAAATCCTGACACCCTACTTTGCGCGCAACTTCATCTATGGCCACACCCTGTTCAAAGCCATCCAGTCCGCACCCGATCTGGCCACGGCCCAGACCCGTGCCGATCATTTCCTGGCCACCTCGCCAGAACAATTCCAGAGCATCTCCCTCTCCGGAATTTAATAATTCGGTTTAAATCATGTCCCGCGGGGCGGCGAAGTCAAACTCGCTCAGGCGTTCAAAGCGTTCTACCGATTCACTGGCGTACCATAGGCCGCTTCAACATAGAACCTGACGCGACCAAAATTCACCGCTTTGCACAATAGTCGCGACTTTTATTCATTCGCCTGCATAATAGTCGGACATCAATAAAGGTATGACACCGTGAGCCATTCCATCATCGACGCCTCCGCTGTGCGAAAAACGTACGGCTCTTTCACGGCCGTGGACGGCATCACATTCAGCGTGGCCCGCGGCGAACTCTTCGGCATCCTCGGTCCCAATGGCGCCGGGAAAACCTCCACCATCCGAATGATATACGGCTTCTCCCCCCTGAGCGGCGGCTCTCTCCAGGTCTTCGGCCAGGATATCGTCACCGACTGGCGCTCGATCCGCGCCCGACTGGGCGTCTGCCATCAGGAGAATAACCTCGATACCGAGATGTCCGTCCGCCAGAACCTTGAAGTCTTCGCCGGCTTCTTCGGCATCCCCCGCAACGAGGCAACAGAACGCGCCTCCCGCCTTCTGGATTTCTTCGGACTAACCCACAAGGAGAAAGCCCAGGTCAGCGAACTCTCGGGCGGCATGATGCGCCGACTCGTCATCGCCCGCGCCCTGATCAATAACCCCGAACTCCTGATCCTTGACGAACCAACCACCGGACTGGACCCCCAGACCCGCCACCAATTGTGGGATAAACTGGCCGAACTCAAGCAAAGCGGCGTCACCATCCTGCTAACCACCCACTATATGGAAGAAGCCGCCCGACTCTGCGACCGGCTCATCATTATTGACCACGGCCGCATCCTCGTGGAAGGCCGCCCTCGGGATCTCATTGACCAATTCGTGGGTAATCAGGTCATCGAAGGCAGTCCCGTTTGTGATGGATTGCGGGAATTCGTCCGCTCCAAAACATTGGATCACGAAGATCTCGGACACCGCATCATCATCTACTGCAAGAATGATGAGGATATTTATCGCGAAATCACCCAGTCCTATTGCCGCGAAGATTGTGTTCTCCGCATGGGAACACTGGAAGATGTCTTCCTTAAACTGACCGGCCGTGAATTACGGGATTGATATTGACCATGCAACGCATCAACACATTTCTCACCTGGCGCCTGATGCGAGTCTGGCGTCGTGACTGGCTGGTCAACAAACGGTCATGGCATATCACCTTCCTGGTTCCCCTGCTGGAGCCTCTCCTTTACGTGGCGTCCTTTGGCATCGGCTTCCGCCTGCTGATTCCCGAAGTTTCCCACCAGGGCCAGACCATGCCCTACCTCAACTTCATGGCCCCCGCCATCCTCGCCACCAACATCATGTACACCGCCTTCATGGAAAACGCATTCTCCTCGTTCGTCCGCATGTACTATCAGAAAACCTACGACGCCATCATGGCCACTCCGCTATCCATCGAGGAAGTCGTCGCCGGGGAAATCGTCTGGGGCGCCACCAAGTCCCTCATGGCCGCGGCCGTGATGATGGCCACCTTGAGCTGCTTCGGCCTCGTCCATTACCCATCCGGGCTGGGCATCCTTCCGGTCGCCTTCCTGGGCGGATTGGGATTCGGCGCCACGGCCATGATCTTCACGGGAGTGGTCAAGCATATCGATATGTTCAACTTGCCGATCTTTCTTGTCATCACCCCGATGTACTTGTTCAGCGGAACGTTCTTCCCCTTGGAAAATCTGCCGGCCTGGGGACAAAAGGTCGCCTGGAGTCTGCCACTAACCCATCTGGTCTCCCTCACCCGCGGTCTGGCACTGGGAACACTACCCGTCCTGCAGGGCATGGCATCTGTCGCCTACCTGATCGTCTTCGCCGCGCTGGTCTTCCCAATCGCCCTGATAGCCATGCGGAAGAGATTGATCAAGTAGACGGTTTCTCCATTCATCCAATGACAGTGTCTGGGTATGGGCCAAGGAACGTGGCGTTCACGGGCACGAGCTTGCGAGCGCTCTGCGACGCCCTGTTCGGCTGGATGTTCGGCTGGATGTTTCCACGAATCGTCCAGAGACGAACCGGTGCAATACGCTCGCCATGAGTGTTTGATAGGGTAAGCCGTCCTCAACCGCGATGGTCTGAAGTTGCTCCAAATCTCGGGAAGAAATTCGGATGTTGACTCTCTGATCTTTCGCCAATGTTTTCTTCGCGTACTGCATATGGCGTGCAATTTCCCGCTTTTGATTGGGTACAGGCTTCCATTCGCCACGCTCAAACGAGTCGAGAATATCCTGCTCCTCTGGATCCAGTTTTATCTTCTTCATCGTATTCTCCCAAAAACTGACGTGTTGCTTTTCTGCTTGGAATGATCGTTTTGAGAAAGCGACCTTCCGCTGATTCCACAAAGGGCACCAAGTATGCATAATTTCCAACGCGAACAACCAGAATCTGCTGACCGGGATAACGCGCCTGATTCGGGTGTTCACTCACAGACAGAAGATCTCCACCCTCAATATGCATCACCATCTGCTCAAAACTGAGGCCCCGCTCCGCCTTGAGTTGCTCATTCTTCTCTGGATTCCATTGATAATGATCCACGCTGATAACCTACTACAACGTGTGCCTTGTGGCAACAGCATCTTTCTGGCTGAGGCGCGCTAGCGCCGATACGCCTCGGCCATGCGATCACCCAGTGCGTACGGGGCGATGACAACACCCGCAACAATCACGACACGATGTGCATCCCTCGTCCTCACCATGCAACGTGCGTTGATCACCGTCGCGCCAGGCGGCGCATGAACTTCCGGGAACAGTTCTCCCTGTTTTGGTTCCTGAA
>CAZSSA010000041.1:0-6829 GCA_964609375.1 uncultured Verrucomicrobiota bacterium
CTCAAGCTTCTGGATCATGGAATTGGAGACTTTATCGGCAATAAACACTTTCATATGGGTATCCTTTTTAATTGAAATGTCTGTCTCACTCCGGCGTCGTTACCTTGGGAATGCCGGTGATCTTCCGGAAATATAGCGACCCGGCGACGTAGACGTCTCCGTTGACAAACGCGAGGGGATTGTCGTCCATCCTGCCGACCGGCACAACCTCGGCGGTCTTTGGGTGGATACGGGCCAGGACGCCGCCCATGGTCGCCCAGATAAAGCCGTCGGGACCTTTGGCGAAGAAATATTTACCTCGCTTCATAGAGGAGAAGGCGGTTACCGGCGCCAGCGGCACGGGTTTGGTCCAGAGCATTTTCCCGGCGACAGGATCAAAACCATAGAGGAGCCCGACGGCTTTACCCTCCGCATCCTTTATCGGCGCATAGCCCATGACCAGGCCCGGTTGTGCCTCGGCAATGAAGCCGGGCATGAACAGGCGCTCATCCTCGAACTGGTGGATAAACTCGTGCTTGGTCGTGTCATAGACGAAGATCCGTCCGCGCGGTGGAATGTAATCCGTATTGTCGGGGGAGCTGGCGGTCTTGGTGGAGCAAAGGATGTAGCGGCCGTTTGCGGCTGAGCACATCCAGAAAACCGGATAATTATCGAAGGGCTTGTGGAAGCCGCCTCCCTTGTTCTCACGGGGATCCCACCAGCCCAGGCCACCGCCATCGCCGATGCGGACAACCTTGCCGCCGAAATACACGCGACCGTCGGCCCCCGCCGCTGTGGCCCACGGCATGTGGATGTCGGCAAATTCCTTCAGGATTGCCACTTTGGCGGGATTGCTGTCGGCGGTGGCCACGGCTTCGTCGCCATTGTCGGGGGGAGTATCGGTGGGCATGGATGCGCCAACGGTCCACGGTTTGGCGGGGTCATAGATCCACACCTGCGAACTCGGGTAGCCGCAGAGGTAGAGCTTGTTCCCGACGGGAAGCATGGAATAAACGGACATGGTTGAGCCGAGGATCTTGCGCTGGTTGGTCTTCGGGTCGAAGATGAGGGCCTGGCCGTAGCTTTCGCCGAGGGTAAAAAGCGAACCATCGGCAAGGGGAGCCATTCGGCGGATAGGGTTGGGATAGAGCTTTACGGGTGGCAGTTCAATCCGCTGCCAGATGCCTGTGGATATGTTGACGGCCTCCGCCATGCTCATGTCGCTGAAACGGTACCAGACGGTCACCTTGCCCGCGGCGTCGGCCCGGCCTCGGATAACCTCGATGCCCTTGGGAACGGCGTCCATAAGACCGTTGAAATCCCGGCGGGGGGAGGGCAACTTATCGGTAGTCCAAGGCGGGACGGGTGTGGTGTTCTTTGCCACTGGCGCGCACGGCGTCAATTCGCCATCGCGCAGCCAGAAGCTCTTCGTTTCATCTTTCGGGGCGCCCTTGAGACCGGTGATGGTGACGTAGATTCCCGGGTATTCGTTGGCGCGCTGGAACGTGATCGTTTTGCGGTCACCAATGATCCGCTCGGTCTCCGCGAGCACCTTGCCTTTCCGGGTTTTGACGTTCATTCCGTAAAGCCGCCAGGGGCTGGCTCCATAGCGGGCATAGATCCAGTCGCCATCCATCATGACACCGCCATATTCCCAGGCGCGGCTATCGCTTTCCGGGCCGACTTCGCCCAGAAACTCGCCTTTCAGGGTAACGGGGTCAATGGTGTAGAAGCCCACTTTCGTCCGGTCCTTAGCCAGGGGCCCGAAGCCGCCGAACAGGGAACCATCCGTATTGGGAGCCATCTGGCCATCGGCGCTCACCACGTGCTCCCCCAGGGGATACCCGCCAAACGTCAGTTCATTGGTCGCCGGGTCATAGGTATAAAGGGAGACATCGCTGCCAATGCCGGGTTTGATGATCATTTTCCCGTTGATCAGGAAGTAGGGGACGATGTGGAAGTTGGAACGGATCTTTTCAAGTTCAGGAACGCCGGCTTTCTTGAGTTCCTTGGTGGCGGTATCGTAGATGAAGGCCTCATGCGGACCCGGATAGCTACGGCTGTAGATAATCACCATATCCCATGTCTTGCCGCCGGGGTTGGGGACCCACCAGATCGGCCCCTGCACGCAGACGGACGGCCCTTCGGCCAACTCCTCGAACTTCAGCTCCGGCGCGGCCTTGAGCACCTCCGCCAGATTCGTCTGAGGGGCCGGTTGCCACTCCGCCGCCGAGGCGATGTTCAATAGGAAGGTCCCAAGGAGAAACGTGATGACACGGCACCGTGAATTCGCATTGTGCATGTTCTGATTCCTTTGTTTTGGAAGCTGGAAACTTGGTGCGCAAAACACAGAGAATACTAGTTGACTATCATTCCTAAAGCAATGAAAATTGACTGATTCCACTTGGGCTGGGCTTCAAACGCCGACCTCGTCCTTTGCCAGGCTGGTTGCTGAAAGAGCTGCAGTCAAAGCCAGCGGATGTTCCGGTGTGTCTGCCGAGTCGGCCAAGCCGTTCGTAGCAACGCGCTAAACCCGTCCGGTAGGCTGCTATTCTTCTGGACTTGCATGCTTCTATTTATTTGTGGCGCCGGTACCCGGCGACGGAGCGGGCAATTTCGGATTCCTGATGACGCGCACGAAACGGATCGTGGCCGGCTCGCCGGTTGCCTGGATCTCAAAATCGTAGTCCATCTTCGTGGCCGCAAAGACGGCGTCCGGCAGGAAGAACGTCGCAGTTCGCAGCGCCCCGTCGCCGCGGCAGGGCACGGAGCGTTCCGCGGGGCCGGTAGCGGTTTGATAGACCAGCTTCCACGGTTGTGCATCGTAATAGGTGATTTTGACCGCCACCGGATGAGGGCCCGCCGGAAGAAAACGGTCATCCAGGGCAAACCCGAAGCGCTTCCCCTTCCGGGCCACGTAGTCGTAGTTGTAGCCCTTCACATAAGTGGTGCGGATGAAGCCCTCGACGGTAGGCGGGTAAGTGATCCGGTGGGCCGGTTCTGTTTCGAAGCCTTTCGCATCGCGCTGGAAGAGCCAGCGCTCGAAGTTTTTCACGGGCACCACCTTGCCTTTTGAGACATTATTTTCGTGAACTCGGCTTTCGCGCAGGTAGCACCAGGCGTCGGCGGTATCGGCAATGCTCCGGCCGAGCGAGCAGGCCAGATAGTACGTGAGGTAGGGATCGGTCGGCTTCACCGGTTCCCAGACGTAGTTTCGTCGCATCTGGAGCTGGCGGAACGTGGATTCGCGATAGCGATGCGGCCAGGATTCACGCGGGCCGAAGCGGGCGACCCAGCCTTCGACGTGCGGGTCATACTCCTCGTTTTCGTCGCCGAAGGTGCGGTTCTCCGCGATGGGCGGGAGGGTCTCGTCTACGACAAGGTATCCCTCGGGATCGATCGTCTGGCCCAGCGCGGGGTTGTGCGTGTGGAGCAGGTAACGCTCGACGTAGCCGTTGCGCTGGCCCATGCCATGCGAGTAGGCGATACGAAGGAGATCGGGGTCGTTACCCAGAAACATCAGCTTGCCCCGGTTCCCCCGGAAGGCTTCAGCCCATGCCTGGAGGCGTTCGACGGTCTCCTTGTGGCGCGGCTGGCCAGGGGGATCGCCCTCGCCCTCCTCGCCGCGGGTGAAACTGGCCATGTGAACGTAAGCGGCCGCGAGATCCGGCCGTTGGGGAATCCCGCTGTCGCCCAAGGCGCGGATCAGTTTAAGATACCGGCCGTGATAGGCCGGGTGGAAGATGTCGAGATTCGTAATCTTGCATCCCTCGCCGACCAGACCCACGGCACCGCTGGTCGGGATGTTGTACTTGGCCAGCCATGCCGGGGCGGTCGGAGCCCGGAGCCGCTGCCCCTTCTGTTTATCACTGAGTCGGTCGGAAGGGATGACGTTCTTCTCCGCGTCGACGAATTCCATGTCCCAGACACTCGCCAGAAGGTGGAGTTCGAAGCGCTGATGGCCTTCGGCACGGCGCTGTTCAATCTTGCCTGTGATCACGGCAAAGTCGTAATGTCCCTCCTCCGGCTCCAGCTCACGCCAGGTGACCGTGATATCCCCCAGCAGCGGGACCGGATACGTTCTTGGATTCTGGCCGCGCCGCCGGAACAGGCCACGGGGCGATGGCGTGGCGTCGGGCAACGACCAGTCAAACCCATCGATCACATCGTCATGGTCGCGCCATGGCTGGGGTGCAATCTGGGAATAGAACCGAACGCCGTCCACGATCTCATACGGCAAATCCTCCGGCAACACGCCGTTGTCGCCGGTGGGAGTCGCTGCCGGCAAGCTTGCCGGCAGCAGGACCGCCAGCACCCAGACAAGTAATTGCCGCTTGAAGAAGCTCAGGAAGTTATCCAATCCGCCCAGGGGTTCCTGCGTTCCGTCTGCGCGCCGCTGAAAGTCCACATGCCCCTGACCCGGCACGATCCTGGCGGTTGCCATTCCCGCTTCAGCGAAGAGTCGGCCGTAAGGGTGCATGCTCTGCTTGTCGCCCCCCCGCCACGCGCCGCCATGCACGGCAACCACCACCGGAAAAGGGCCTCTCCCCTCCGGCCGCATCACATCCAGGCGGTGTCGCGGGTGATCGCTTCCGTATGTGAGGTCAACGAATAGGCGTTTTGTTTGCATCTTGTGCGGGGAGTCGAATGGGGGTAAGGGGTGGCAGGTTGGTACAGATTTGGGTTCTCATCATCGTTTCAAGTTCTGAAATCTTTTTCTGGCACTGAAGTCTCAACTTCGTGCGCGTCTCCTCCCCGCGCGGCATGAAATCAACTGACCAGAGCGCCTGCCGGTACATGGCGCAAGCCTGCACCACCATGTTCATCTTGAGGAAGCCACGGGCCGCCCAGAGATAGTAGTCGGGGTAGAAGGCGGTGTTTTCCACGGCTATCAGCAAGTTGAAGAGGTGCAGGCGCCGTTGCTCCTCCGTTGCCGCCTGATTGTCGGCATAGCCGCTGCCGGACAGCATGTAGCCGAAGTTATACGGCATACGGTAACCCGCCTCAACAAACGCCTCGGGCTGGCCGGGGAGGCCATGGTCGCGGCGCACTTCGGCCAGGCGCATGAAAGGTGTGGCATAATCCAATCGCAATTCCGCCGCCTGCAGCAGGGCGGCTTCCGTCTCTTTGAATTTACCCTGTCGCTCCAGAATGTCCGCATTCTCAACCAGCAGATAGGCCCGGCTGGTCGGGTCCAGTTTTGTGCGGGCCTCCGCCATTTGCTTGAGCAGGGCCGGATCATCCTGGGGTCCCAATGTCCACTCGGTGGTCAGGGTGAACTTTTGCCCTTTTTTCAGCAACAGCATGGAGGGTGGGGGATCCTCCAGTCCCGGGCCGGACGCTGAAGCGGTGATCAGGAGGCAAAGCTTCTTCGTCGTATCGGTCAGCAGCTTGGGGCCTGCCTCCAGCAGCGTTACCGCGTGCGTTATCCCGGTGACGCCCGGTGCGATCAGGGCGCCATCCTCTTGATCACGTCCGTCGTATACCGTAATCTGGTCGAATCCCTTGTCGAACTGGCAGTCGATGCGCAGGTGTTCTGTCTCGTACACCATCACATCGCGTGTGCATTCGAACGCGTACACGATCCGCAGGCGGGGCTCACTGCGATGGAACAGCAGAGTACGCGAATATCGGGCAAAAGAGGATTCCAGATTGACGCGGATACCGGTGTACTCGCCTTCCTCACAGGATTCCTTGCCGATGACCTTGGCATCGGTAATGAAGCGCGGCTCGTTCTTTCCCGCCCAGATTCCCCGGTTCTCCTCATGATAGAACTTGTTGCGGAACTCGAATGACGTGAAGCTCGCATTGAGACCGACCTCCGGCTTGAGCAGTTCGACATCGCCCTTGAGCCAGCGGATGGAGCCTGGCAATAGCGCGTTGTCCTCCTGCAGGCTCGCCTCAAACTGGCCCACCTTGATAAGTTCCGCCGCCCCGGCGGCGGAGCTGCCAAGAGTCAAACAGGCGATGACCACCCACTTCCAACATCCATCCGTTATTGATGCATTCATGAGGTGCCTTTTTATTTGTCTGCCTGAGCCGTTGTTGACGTCAATTTTACCATCCCGCCGTTCCTAACCAATTCCTCAACTGAAATGAGACGTGCCGGACCTTTGCCCAGGGTGACTTCAACCGGTACATCGGCCCTGAGTTCGTAGGTGCCGGCGTTCACTCGACGCAGGGAGACGCTGGTACTTTGGCGGACAGTATCGCCGACCCCATATTCAAACAGACAGAACCCGCCGGCCTTACCGAAATCCGCCTCGCTCACCGGGCCATCCAGTTGGAAGAGGTAATGTCTGGCCCCGTTATCCGTGGGGGCCGCATCGCCTTCCGCCTCAGAATCCGTGTTTGTCGCCGTCACCGCAACACCACCGGACGGGCCGAGATATTCCGCCCGCCAGAACTTGGTCAGATTCTCATTCGCTGCCACCCAGTTCTTGTCCTCCCCTATGAGCGGGCGCGGGTCTTCCTTGGAGGTTTTCGGCATCGGCAGCACACACTCCACCTGGCGACGGGCCTCACTGACCGCGGTGACCCTTGAGCAATAGTACTGGTTTCCGCCGGTCATCGTGATCCGTGTGCGTTGTCCTTCCGCCTTGGCGGAAGCGATCGTGTAGGTGGTCATTCTGGCCGGTGTCCCGATCTCGAACGGGCGCTGGGCGAGCAAGGGCGCCTCGGGCCAAGCCTGGTCCAGGATCAGTGATTTTCCGGCATAATCCACCTCGATCACGATGCCGCGGCGTTCCCGTGCCGCCGGCTTCAGGGTCACCTCGGGCGTCTGCAGCAGCGTGCCACCGACCAACGTGGCTTGACGCAGTCCCTCCTTGTCGGTGGAGCAATAGGCGAA
>CAZSSA010000041.1:6929-11061 GCA_964609375.1 uncultured Verrucomicrobiota bacterium
CGCTGCTGCACAAACAAGCTGGTGAAGGTGTATGGGAAAGCCCTGTACTTGCACTCCGAGGCGCCCGTCAGCATGCGAGCGTCTTTCTGGTCGAGCAGATGCAAGCGGGTGTACTTGCGAGGCGAGGCCTCATTCCAGATTTCACCTGCAATCCGGTCTTCGCTGCCAGGGGTTTTTCCGCGGATCATGCGCCAGGTGGCCTCGACAACGTCCGGCGCTTCACCGGCACTCTTCTTGTCATCCACTCCGAAGTTTTTCAGGTAAAGGAGATCGTTCGCCTTCAGTTCGGCGAAGGCGAGTTTGCCTTTCATGTTCGTCACCAACTCGTCCTCAACGGGCCCGTGGAAACAATAGGTGTGAAGTTTGCCGCCGGCCACACGTACGACGTCGAACACATAGGAGTTAGGCGAGGCCATGTCTTTGGGGAAGAGGCCGGTTGTGGGCTGGCCGGGAGTCCATCCTCCCTCATCCACATCGATCAGGGCCACCTGCCGCCGGTAGAGGCGGACCTGGGGATGGCTCCTTGGCGGCACGGCCCGGGCGGAAAGGTAGCGGGCGCCTTCGGTATCGCTCAGCGCTTCCACCCATGAATGTCCGCTCCAGTCCATGCCATCCACCTCAACGAGGTTGTGTACACGGGACTTGGCATCGTTGGGTACCGAGTAGCCGCTGCGCTGGCCGCCATCGATGGTGAAGGGGTAGCCATGGGCATGACCCTCGAGGTCGAGCGTGTCGTTATGGGCATGGCCGTACCCCTTGCCGACGCGCAGGAAGACGTTGCGCCGGAAGCGTGGGTCGTCGAATTGGACGCCGCTCTCCAACAGGCCGAACCAGTTGATGATGACGCGTGACCGTGTGTCCAGCCAGGGGGCCCGCTTGACGGTGGCGGCGGCCTGCTCGATGGCCGCCCACTCGGCATCGGTTTCCTTCGCACGCTTTCCGTGATTGCGGATCACATAGGCAAACATCGGGTCATGGGTCCAGCGCCAGCCATAGCGCCACTGGGGATCGTCGCCTTTAAAAAACACGCCGTAAGCCCTGTCCGGACCGCTCACGTCGCCGATGCGCGGTGAATACAGGCCGGCCGAGTAGGCATTTAAATACCAGTAACAGGCGGCCACGGGTTTGGGATAGCGTTTCGGGTCACGCAAGTCGTACTTCGGGTTGCCGCCATTGATGAGGTAGTTTTCCAAGGCCGCCGCCTTGGGCGCCGTCTGCTCGCTAAGCGCGTACATGTAGGATCCGATATAGCCGATACCGTCGCGGTCATTGCCGGTAATCAGGGCATCCTGGAGGCCGGAAGGCGGGAAGGGATAGACGAAGGTTGAACTGAACAGCCATTCCATCCAGGGCGCGGTGAAGGCATTATCGGCCATTACCGTCACCGGTGTGATGATGCGGGCGGGGTCGTTGGCTCCATAGATCTGGTAGCGCATGCAGCGTTTGGCCATGGTCTGCACCAGGTAGGTGTCGATCAGTTTCACCACGTCGGACGGCGTTTTGACCCAGGGGATAAACCTGCCAACGGATTGCGCCAGGCCCGTATCGGCCTGAATCAGGGGAAACAGGCGGTCATATTCCTTCAGGATGTCCACATCGACCAGGTACTGGCGCAGGTCGCGCCGGCGGGAACCCTGATCCCGTCCATAGGCGCTCGGCTGGATGACGATCGAGTGCAGGGCCATGGTTGTGTCGATCGACGGGTAGTGATAGGCCAGACGACAGAGCATCAGCGCTGCATCATGTCCCGCCCCGGCGTCGCTTTTGTTGCTGAACTGCGTCGTCCGGGTGGCGATCGACGCCACGTAACCTTCAATCCTGTCCTGCACTCCCCGTGCGACCGGGAACCAGTTCTGTGGGGTGGCGCCTTCCTTTCCGGCCGGTGTATAGATGCCGCAGCCTGTGTCCTTGTAGGGATAGGGATCGGGAAGGGGGCGCCCGGCTTTGAGATCGGCGACACTGTAGGTCAGATTCAGCTGTGTATTGACCATCAGGGTATTCACGGGCGTAGCCGATCCGGTTTCGATGGCAACCATCTTGGTCGGAAGCCAGCGGCCATAGGTCGCTTCGATCTGCCCACCGGAGCGTCCTGCGCATCCGAAATTGGGCCAGTTCTCAACAGGGTCATCGCCCCCCATACCCTGCCAGATGGCCGTATGGGTGTTCAGGGGTGGGAATGCCTCCCACAGGATTTCGTCACGAACGCGGCGGGCCTCATCGTAAGCGGCCATCGCAACGCCGTTCGTGGAGGTGCTTAACCCTGTCCGTGTCTTGATCGCGCGGAAGTCACTCCCGGCCAGCACATCATGCAGGTCCAGGGTGTGTACCAGCAGGTCCGCCTGACTGCCCTCGTCAACCGTCAGGGTGGCTCGATAGGTCCGCTCTTCCGGCGCATTGAAATAAAACTCTGCTACCCGGTAGAATTCATCAACGTAGGGACAGCGCAGGCGATAGACGGTGTCCTTACCCTCGATACCACCTGTGGTGAGCCCTGCCGAACCATCATTAATCGTTAATCGCAGGTACACCGGTTTGCGGTGACGTTCGAGCAACTTGGTCTCCACCGCGCCGACGGCGCGGATGCAATACATTCCAGGCTTGAGCAAGCCCAGATCCAGCGAGAAGACCGGCGCCTTCGGCTTGCATCGGACGACCGGGACGGGCTTGTTGAACTTTCCCGTGAACCGCGGTTCACGATGCCGTGGTACCCAGTATACCGGCTCGGAGTATTCCTCGACTTGGCCGGCCACGACGCCGGGGGCCTCATTCGCCAGCCATTTCTTCAGGAGGCTCTGGCGGTCGAAGGTGCTTTTGACGGGAAGGTATTTGAACCAGTAAGCCCGGAAGTGCTCGACCGAACCTTCATACAACTGGCGCTCCGGCGGCAGTCCCTCGGAGGTGAATGGAACATAGCCTTTTGCCTCCGCTTTCTGCAGTTCGGTCAGGCAACCCGGATAGCCGGGATCTTCCCCATGCTGGGTGGGGTAGAGGGGGAGGGTAACCCCTTGCAACGGGCCGCCCACCTCGAACTCCTTCTTAATCTGGCCAAAACCGGGGGTGCAGATCGACAGGTACAGTGTTGCCAAGGCCCATGCCACCAGCCTGTTTCGGGTTTCCGGGTGAGTGTTGCCTGGCTTCATCTTCATTGTTGTTCTTTCATTAATTCTCAATACTTCTCGTCAATGGTGATGCCGGGATCGTCATCTGTCCGGAAGGGGGAGGCGGGCAGTCCGGCCCCGTTGTACAGGTTGCATGTCGGGTTATCGGCCCAGGCATAGCGTACGGCAACGGGTGCGGTCACCGTGGGTGACTGGACAATAACCTTGTCACCATCGATTTTGGCGTTTGCCCAGACCCATTGATGATCCGCGCCAACGATGGCAAACCCTTCGAGCTGGCTGCCGGGACTGTTGCCGGTGAGGGTAGCCGTCAAGTTGGATGAGGATTTGATAACGTAAGTTGCTGGCAAAGGCTTTGCCACAAGCCCGCCATCGGTGTGTTTGAATGACAGGACGGCTTGGCTGTTCTTGATGAACATGGAATCGTAGACAGGGCCGGAGTAGGGGATGGCCTTGCCGTAATCCCTGGCAAGGGCAATGCGGGCGAGGCGCTCCCCGGCGTCCTGCTTGTTGCGGGGATGGATATCGCCGGATTCACCGATGTCGACAAGGACGGCTTGGCTGGTGTTGGTCAATGTGAGGGTCATGGACTGTGCTTCCCGTAGTTCAGCCCAGAGGCTGTTGGTTGGTGCCATGGCCTTGGCCCTATAGTTGGCCAGTTGGCAGAAATAGAAGGGGAAATCCCCCTGCTGCCAGTGGTGGCGCCAATCCTGAATCATCAGGGGGAAGGCCTTGCGGTATTGCATGGCCCTGGTCGAATTGGACTCGCCCTGATACCAGATCGCGCCCCGGATGGCGTAGGGGAGGAGGGGATTGATCATTCCCTGGAAAAGATAGGCTGCTGTGTGGGAGCTTTTTGGGGGTTCAGGCGCTTTTGGCCCCTGTGCGGAGGTTCCCTTGAAAGCGGATTCCACCTTGGCGTACCATGGGCCGTCCATGGCCTTCGGCTTGGGATCGCGCACCCCGGAAAATGAGGCCGGCTCCGAAGGTTGGTAGATACGGACCGCCAGAAT
>CAZSSA010000041.1:11161-19931 GCA_964609375.1 uncultured Verrucomicrobiota bacterium
TCCGGTGTTGTCATCAAGCGGGATCAGTGAAGCCCTTTGCGTGGCGGTGAACATGCGAATCATGGCGTTGGTTGTATGAGCGATTTCATCCGGGCCACCGATGGCATCCGATAGGGGGAATGCCATGTTGGATTGTCCGGAAGCCAGCCAGACTTCGCCCACCAGGACATTCTGCACCGTCAGCGTATTCTTGCCGCGCACAATCAGTTGGAACGGTCCTGCGGCCGAATTCGTCAAATTCAGTTCAGTAGTCCACCGCCCCCCCCCGTCGGCTTTCACAGTCGCCGTTTTGCCGTCCAGGATCACCGTCACCTCTTCACCGGGATCGGCATTGCCCCAGACGGGTACTTTTGCGCTACGCTGGAGCACCATGTTATCCGAAAAGATCGCCGGGAGTTTGACCTCCGCCCTGACAGCGTAAGCAGCCATCATTCCAGTCAAAAGTGCAGTCAGTGTTTTTGCGATTTTCATGATTTATATCCTTGATAAGTTTTTAGGCTGAGTTCACGTCATCCATGCTTGCTTTTGACGGAAAATGTTTCATGATTGAACAAATCCGAAAAGAAAACTAGCATACTAGCGATGTGATGTCAATCTGACCGAATATAAGAATGAAATGATCGATCCATGAATCAATCCAGTCCTGCGGATCAACTTTGGAAATCCATTACCATTCCCGGTGGTGGGATTCAGCCGCCAACCACCCGCTTGTGGGACTGTAGTCCCGCCTGGGATGTTACCGCCCTGCAGCGTGAGGCCGATGGTGTCATCCGGCACCCTGACGGTGACGCCTCGAAGTTTGTGTTCTGGAACCGCCACATCGACCGGCGTTTCCATATCGAGTACCCCCATGCCACCCGTGATACCCCGCGTGCGGTGGGCCGCACCATTGGCGACCCCGATCGCGAGTGGGATATCCTCATCGAGCATCGCGACCGGTACCTGCGTGAGGCCGGTCTGTCCCTGTCCAGTCCGCCGGAGGCGATCGCCCGCTGTTTTGCCAACACCTTTGCCACCGGGGCATCCGGCTGCTTTGATAAGAAGCCGATGTGCACGACGTTTTCCGACTCTCCTCGTAACCTCACTCATGGGATCGAGGGACTTCTTCATAAATCCTTCTGCGTGGGGTGTGCCAAGGCTTTTGCCTTGCTGGCTGATACTTGTGGCATCCCTTCGCGCCTCATCGGGTGCGGCGCACATTACGTGGCCGAAGTCCGTATCGGAAATACCTGGCACATGGCCGACAGTGTGGGCCGACATGAAAAGAATGCCGGCTATCCCATGTACTTCCCCGCAACCTTCATGGAACTGATCCTGAATCCGTTCGTGGATTTTGGACTGAGGATCCCCGATGCCTTGCGGGAGGGATTTTTCAAGCGCGTGAACGGGCAGTTTCATTTTCACGGAGGACAGTGGGATGGCCCGAAGACCCTGCGCTTTGCCATGAGTAACGCCTTTGCGCTTTATCCGCACGAACCGCGATGGGGATTCAAGTCGGGCGATGGTCGACGCCTGCCGCTTGTGGCGAATCGGGGCGGCTTTTATTGGCCTGTTGTCCACGACAGTGATGCTGCTCAAGTGCTTGAAATCAGGCGTTCCGCTTTTCCGGAACCTGTGACTGAGGTGCTTGGCCGGGATTACCTGTGCCACCCCCTGAAGCCGGGCCAGAAGTTGCGACAATCATTCTGGCTCGGGGATCTGGACGGGCTGGAGGCCGTTGAAGTGGCCATTACCTTTGCCCCCTCCCGCCAGAGTGACTTTGCTTCAGCGGCGGGCCGCCAGTTGAGGCTGCATTTGGGGGACTGGACCCGTACGCTGGGTGAACTCGGGGTCTGGCCGCCTGTCGAGGGCGCTCATGGAACAATGCCCGCCTCCGTCATACGCCTGCCGGCTGAAGTGTTGACGGCGGAGAGTGTGCATTGGCTGGAATTGGAACATGCGGGGCGCGGCGTCTATCATATGCCTTGCGTCCCGAATGTGATGGAGCCGTACCTGCCCCCGCTGGGAAAGGAACCTTCCTGATGATGACTGGGATGCCCTCGTTGCGTAATCTGTATCGTATTGGCGCCGGTCCTTCCTCCAGTCATACGATGGCGCCAGCCCGTGCCGCGTCGATATTCGGGGCGCGCTGGCCATCCGCGGCCCGTTTCCGTGTTACGCTGCTGGGGAGTCTGGCGGCGACCGGGCGTGGACACCTGACGGATCGGGCCATCCGGGAGACGTTGGCGCCTTGTCCAGTGGAATTCCTGTGGCATGCGGAGACGGTTCCCGCCTTTCATCCCAACGGCATGCATTTCGAGGCGTTTGCGCCAGACGGTCAACGCCTGGGCGTGTGGCACTGTTTTAGCACCGGCGGGGGCGCCTTGCGCGAGGAAGGGGATACGGCACCTGAACCGGTGGTTTATCCGTTGTCGACAATGCAGGAACTTCTGCGCTGGGTGGAAACAGGCGGCCAGCCGCTCTGGGCCTATGTTGAGGAGCGCGAGGATGCCGCGATCTGGGATTGGCTTGGAGAAATCCGGGCGGCCATGCGCACGGCGATCGAGCGTGGACTTGACCGGGAAGGGACCTTGCCGGGGGAGTTGCATCTTCCCCGCAAGGCCCGCTCCTATCTGCTGAAAGCCCGGGCCCTGCACCCGTCGCGGCAGAAGGCCGGCATGGTTGCCGCCTGCGCATTGGCGGTGGCGGAGGAAAACGCGGCGGGTGGCGTGGTGGCGACGGCGCCGACGTGCGGCGCCTGCGGCGTCGTTCCCGCGGTCCTCCAGTACCTGGAACAGCGCGATTCGATCCGCGAGCCGGAACTCCTGCGCGCGCTGGCCGTCGCCGGGTTGTTCGGCAACGTTGTGAAGACGAACGCCTCGATTTCCGGCGCGGAGGTCGGGTGCCAGGGTGAGATCGGCACGGCGTGCGCCATGGCCGCGGCTGCCGCCGCTTACCTCCTGGGAGGAACGGCGCCGCAAATTGAATACGCGGCCGAAATGGGCCTTGAACACCACCTCGGACTCACCTGCGATCCGGTTTTGGGGTTGGTGCAGATTCCCTGCATCGAACGCAATGCGTTTGCCGCGACCCGCGCCATCGATTGCGCGGAGTACGCGCTCCTTTCCGACGGGCGCCACCGCATCAGTTTCGACCAGGTGGTCGAGACGATGAGGCTCACCGGCAAGGATTTGCCGAGCCTGTACCGGGAAACTTCAACCGGTGGCCTGGCCCATGTATACGACCGCTAGCCCACATCCCCGCGCGCCTGTTCGAACGCCGCCACGGCCGCCACCAGCGCATCGGGCGTGTGGGCCGCGGAAACCTGGCAGCGGATGCGCGCGCGTCCCATCGGAACCACCGGGTAGCTGAAGGCAACGACGTAGACCCCCAGGTCCAGCAGCCGGTCCGCCATGTGGACGGCACGCTGCGCATCGCCGAACATGATGGGGACGATCGGATGTTCACCGGGCAAAAGATCGAAACCGGCCTGCTCCATGGCGGAGCGGAACCACCGTGTGTTGGCCCGCAATCGTTCGCGCAAGGCGCCGCTTTCGCGGACCAGCCGCAAGGCGGCCAGCGTGGCGCCGACCACCACTGGCGCCACGGAATTGCTGAACAGGTAGGGCCGGCTGCGCTGACGCAGCAGATCGATGATTTCCTGGCGACCACTGGTATACCCGCCGCTTGCCCCGCCCAGCGCCTTCCCCAGGGTGCCCGTGAGGATGTCAATTCGTTCCGTCACGCCGTGCCATTCAGGTGTGCCCCGCCCCCCGGCGCCAATGAAGCCGACCGCGTGGGAATCGTCCACCATGACCATGGCGCCGAACTCATCGGCCAGGTCGCAGATCGCCGGCAGGTTGGCCATCCCGCCGTCCATCGAGAACACGCCGTCGGTCACGATCAGGATAAAGCGTGCGCCGGCGGTCCGGGCCTCCTGGAGCCGTGCGCGCAGATCGGCCATGTCGCTATTCCGGTAGCGGTAGCGCTGTGCCTTGCACAGGCGGATGCCGTCAATGATTGATGCATGGTTCAGTTCGTCGCTGATGACCGCGTCCTCCGCGCCGAGCAAGGTTTCGAACAGTCCGCCGTTGGCGTCAAAACAGGAGGAATAAAGCAGCGTGTCGTCGGTGCCGAGAAAGCGACTCAGTTCGCCCTCCAACTCCTTGTGGATATCCTGGGTGCCGCAGATGAAGCGCACGCTGGACAGTCCGAACCCATACCGGTCAAGGGTTCTGTGGGCGGCGGCCACAAGCCGGGGATCGTTCGCCAGTCCCAGGTAGTTGTTGGCACACAGGTTGAGTACCGGGCGTTCCCGGCCTTTCACGGTGACGGTCGACCCCTGCGGTGTGATGATGGTGCGTTCGTGCTTGGTCAATCCCGCGGCGTCGATCTCGGCAAGGGTCTGCTTCAGATGTTCTTGCATTGTGTTCATGGTGAAGTTTCCAGAAAGGGGAATACCTCCCCTTAAATGACGCGGGTATCCGTGTAGTGTGTTAATCCGCCCACGTCAAGACGACTTTGCCGCTCTGGCCGGAAAGCATCGCATTGAACCCATCCTGAAACTGGGAGTAGGGTAACCGATGGGTGATGATCGGGTCGAGTTTCAAGCCGCTCTGGAGCATGACGGTCATCTTGTACCACGTCTCGTACATCTCGCGACCGTAGATCCCCTTGATCGTGAGCATGTTGAAGATCACGGTGTTCCAGTCGATGGCCATTTCGCCGTCCGGAGGGATGCCGAGCATGGCGATGCGGCCGCCATGGGCCATGTTCGCGATCATGTCACGGAAGGCGCTGGCATTGCCGCTCATTTCCAGTCCCACATCGAAGCCTTCCTTCATGCCCATCCGCGCCTGAACGTCCTTAAGTCTCTCACTGCGGACGTCAACAACCACGTCGGCGCCCAATTGTCTGGCCAGGGCCAGACGCCAGGGATTGACATCGGTGACGACCACGAAGCGCGCCCCGGCATGTTTTACGACAGCCGCCGCCATGCACCCGATCGCCCCGGCGCCGGTGATCAGCACGTCCTCGCCGAGCACATCAAAGCTCAAGGCGGTATGGACGGCGTTGCCGAAGGGGTCGAAAATACTTGCCACGTCCAGGGAGATATTGGGCTCGTGAACCCAGACGTTGGTGACGGGCAAGGCAATATATTCGGCAAAGGCGCCCGGCCGGTTGACTCCGATGCCCTGCGTGTCCTTGCACAAATGCCGGCGGCCGGCCAGACAATTGCGGCACCGGCCGCATACCACATGTCCTTCGCCGGAGACGATGTCGCCGCACTTGAAATCACGGACGTTGCTGCCGACGTCCACAATACGTCCGACAAATTCGTGACCGATGATCATGGGCACCGGAATGGTCTTCTGGGCCCAGGCGTCCCAGTTGTAGATGTGGACGTCCGTCCCGCAGATGCTGGTCTTGAGCACTTTCACGAGGACATCGTTAATACCCATCGACGGGTGCGGTACATCTTCCATCCACAAACCGGGTTCCGCCCGACGCTTCACCAATGCCTTCATTGTAGTACTCATGAACCAGTCCTCTCATGGCTTATTTATGTATTGTGTATGCTAGTAAACTGTCATACATTAAGTCAATCAAATTCAATGGAGAGAAAAAACCGTGGTAACGTCGATCCATAGCACGCATGGTAATGCCGAAACCAAGTCGGAAAGACACGAAAAACCATCAATCAACCCTATTTGCGACTTATTGAACATGACAGTTCAAGGGAGTATGCTATCGTATTACGTTTGACGTTTATTGCGCAGGAGCTACAGAACTAATGGAAATAAGCAGTTTGAAGCAGGTTGATGGATCTGATCCCGTCTCCATACGGGGTATTCACATTGATTTCAAGTACATCCCGCCAAACAAGGCCTATTTGTGCGAATGGGTGAAGCGGCTTCCGGATCTTGGCATCAATGCGCTTCTGCTTGAATATGAGGATGCCTTTCCTTTTCGTCGATACCCGTTCCTTTGCGGGCCGGACGCTTTTTCGCCCACCGAGTTGCGGGAGTTTCTGGCCACGGCACGGGGCGTTGGCCTGACGCTCATTCCTCTCATTCAGACTCATGCCCATCTTGAGTTTGCGCTGGTCCATGATGAACTGGCCCACCTCCGGGAAACGCCGGAGATCCTTCACAAGATCTGCGCGCGGAAGCCCGAGGCAGTACAGTTTGTGAAAGACCTGGTGTCTGAGGTGCTTGAATACCACCGGGAGGACGGCTATGTCCATCTGGGCGCCGACGAGGTTTGTAATAGCGGGTTTTGTGATGCGTGTGAGAAGAGGATTGGCGAGGTTGGGGTGGTGCAGATGCGGGCGGAGCATGAAAAACCCTTGCTGGAATGGGTCATTGCCCTGGGCAAGCGCCCGATCATCTGGGACGACATGTTCTGGAAAAACGTTGAGGCGGTAAAAACGGCGGGCCTGCCCAAGGAAACGATCCTGCATGCCTGGAATTATAATATCACCAGCCTGACGCCAAAGAATGCCGATGCGGGCGATTCAGAGATGGGGGATGCAGGAGGTGTGCTGAAGCAGGTGGAGGTGTACCGCAACGCCGGTTATGACTGCATTGCCGCCCCTTGTTACAACTGGGGTGTACTGTTTCCCCGCCATACGAATTCCATCAGGAACACTCAGGTCTGGGCGCAGAAGATACGGGCGAGTGGCATGGCGGGGATGTTGAACACCGCGTGGGCGGTGTTTCATATTCCGCTGCAGATGCTGAACCTGTATGTGGCGGCCACGGGCGAACTGTGCCGCCATCCGGATGCTGTCCTGGACGATGGCTGGCAGGAACGGTGGCTGGAACGAGAATTCGGCGGCCCTGCCAAAGGCGTTCCCGAGGCGCTGGAGATCCTGGGCGCCGCTTGGGAGATTCCCGCCCCGGCCTATGGGCGGCCCTTCTCACCGCTGGTATACGGCTATATGAACATGGTCTTTCATTATCCGGGCCGGAACAAGGATCGCTGGACGAGGGGAGCCTATCCGCACGATTGGAATGAAATTGATTTTGTCGATGTGTACCGCAAAGGGGTCGAGGAATCGCGGAAGTATCCGGAGCAGGAACAGATTTTCAAGACGCTCGACGAGAAGCTGGCCGCTTATCCCCGTGCGGTGGCGGCAATGAAGGCCATGGCGGACGGATCCACGCGGCGCCGGGATGAAGCCGGGATGATGGCTGTGTTTGCGGAGTTGAAGTTTATCAGTCTCCAGGTGTTCGCCCATTTGATGCGCGGGGATGGGTCGGCGGCATCCCTGCTGAGGGATATGGTGGCGCTGGAGGCCCCCTTGAAGGACGCCTTGGCCCAGGCGTGGGAGCCGGTCGGACGGGCGCGGATGTGGCGGGCTTTCTATGAACCCATGGCTTGCGTGTTGAAGGAATCGCTGCACGATGCATGAGACTCCATCGCTACCGGTGCCCGAAGCCATCCCGGCTGGATACAAGCTGCTGGCCTGGGAAGGCGTGGGATTGTATGTGCCTCAGCGGTGGGAGATTGGCCGGCACGAAGGGGACCACAAACGTGGCCTGTTCCGGGTTGACGATGAGTCGCGCGTGGTGATCCAGGCCCGCTGGTGGACCGCCGACCGGCCTGTTCCGATCGACGATCTTGTTCGTCGGCACGTCGGGATGGTGCATGGCAAACAGGCTGGTCAGCCGCCCCGGTTCACCCGGATGGACGGTCTTGGCCTCATGCCGGTATCGGATGAGCGGGCGGTGGCCTTTGAGGCCGACGTCAAGAATGAACGGACTTCGGCGGACCGCGAGATCCTGGTGGTCTGGCAAAAACCTTCGGTTCGCCGGGTTTTACTGCTGCGCTTTTTGATCGAACGCGGGCAGCCGGATGCCGGCTGCATCCGTGCCATGCTTGCAGGGCTGCGGCTCCAGGGATTGACCGAATCGCGTGACTTCGCCGCCTTGGATTTCGCTGTGTGCTGTCCCCCGGACTATGTTTTGGACAAGGACTTTCTGAAGGCGGGCATCTGCTATCTGGAGTTCCGGCAGGGGCGCCGCCATCTTGCCTTGCGGCGGTTCAGTGCGGCAAATGCGGTCATGGGCGTAGAGACGCCCTGCCTGGATGACGTGGAGCGCTGGTGCCGCAAGACGTATGCCTCCGAATTTCACGACATGCGGTACGAGGTCGCGCGCGCGACGGATCCGGTGGGACGGCCCCTCCTGAGGTTGACGGGCCGGCGGCGGTGGCTGGCGCCGATCGAAATGCGGTGGCTGATTCCGCAACACCGGCGCCTTCCGAAAAGGATAGACATCATCTGGGATCCGGCGGCGAACAAGATATACTGCATTGAATTACGACGGCCCAGGGGGGAAAGTGAGCCGATGGTTGCGCGGTTTGAGCAATGTGTGCGCATGACCCTCGGGCCCGAGCCGCAGACCGGTGGTTCCCGAGGAGCAGCGGACGCTGCCCCCGAATTAACGGAAGCGCGTCGGCGGCGGCTACGTTCGCTTCGTGCGCGTGTGCAACGCTCCGCGTTGGCGACGGAGGAATTGCTGGAGAAAGGCCGGCTGGCCCTTGGCTACACGGTGGAACGGCCGCGCCATTTGCGTTTCCTGCGCTTGATTGGCGGACTTCCTGCTGGTCCTGAACAACAACTGAGAAAGGTGGAGCTGGACTTGATCGGGACCCTTGTCTGGGAGGAGTGCGGGCGGAACCGCCGCGTGTGTGAGATCATTGACCTCGTTCGGGACCGCTTCAGGATCAGCCACCGCGAGGCGGAACTCTCCGTCACGGAATTCATCCGCGGACTGGGGTCCCG
>CAZSSA010000042.1:0-19764 GCA_964609375.1 uncultured Verrucomicrobiota bacterium
TTTCCAGCCGAGCAATCGCCCGCTCGGCAATCGCATCAGGAAACGCATGCGCATGTGCATCAATAACCATGGTTTCAAATCGTGACTCTCGGATTTCAGATTTTCCGGACAAACGGCGACAGCGCTCGCAGCCAATCGATTATCGGCGGCAATTGTTCCAACGTGTAATCAATATCCGCATCCGTCGTATACCGGCTCAAACTGAACCGTACGGATCCATGTACAGCCGTAAAGGGGACCCCCATCGCCCGCAACACATGCGAAGGCTCCAACGATCCCGATGTGCAGGCTGACCCGGATGAAGCGGCAATTCCGACATCACTCATCCGGTAAAGAATGGATTCACCCTCAATATACTCAAAACTGATATTCACTGTATTCGGTAACCGATGCTGCCTGTCACCATTCACACGCGCATCCGCACAGGAAGCCAGCAGCCCTTTCTCCAACCGGTCCCGCTTTGCCGCCACCGCCTTCATATCCGCCGCCAGATGATCCTTCGCCATTTCACAGGCTTTCCCCATTGCCACGATATAGGGCACATTTTCCGTTCCCGCCCGCCGGTTATCCTCCTGATGCCCCCCCCTCATAAAGGGCTGCAGCCGTGTTCCCTTCCGAACATAGAGCGCCCCCACCCCCTTGGGTGCATGCAACTTGTGCCCGGATAACGACAGCATATCCACTGGCAGCTTGCGAACATCCACAGGCAATTTACCCGCCGTCTGCACCGCATCCGTATGGAATACCCCCCCCGCGGCCTTGACCATCTGGGCAATCTCCTCAACCGGGAAAATCACCCCCGTTTCATTGTTCGCCCACATGATGCTTACCACGGCAGGACCTTCCCTTAACGCCTCCCCCAACTGCACCAGATCAAGCTGACCAGAAGCATCAACTCCAATTTCAAAAACACGAAACCCGCGCTCAGCCAGATATCGACAGGAGGAAAGAACGGCCGGATGCTCAACACGGCTCGTCACCACCTGAAGGCGATCCGAGGCCGCTTCAGCAGCTCCACGAATCGCCGTGTTGTCGCTTTCCGTCCCGCAACTGGTAAACAAAATCTCCGAGGGATCCGCATGGATCAACCCCGCCACCTGCTCACGTGCCCGCTCGACATACTGACGCACCTGGCCGCCAAAGCGGTGCATGCTTGAGGGATTGCCCCACAACTCCCGAAAGAACGGCTCCATCGCCTCAATCACTTCCGGAGCCACCTGCGTAGTCGCATTGTTATCAAGATAGACATTCTTCACTCTTTGGTCTCCTCTACGATCAGGTCGCTCGATACAAACTCTCTCAGTTTGACTTCCACCACATCCTTGAGAGTAAAGTGAGCCACCTGGCATCCTGCACACATCCCTCTTAACGCCACCTTGACCCTGCTGCCCTCCACATCGATCAACTCAATATCACCACCGTCATTCTTCAACATCGGGCGAATTTCCCGGTCTATCGTTTGCTCAATCAGGCGGATTTTTTCAATGACCGTCAACTTGCGCACCTGGGCATGACTCCCTGCCTTTTTCTCCGCCGCCAGCCGCTCGCCCTTGATCCGCTCCACAATCTGCGAAATATCCCCCTTGCATTTTCCGCATCCCCCGCCCGCCTTGGTATAGTTCGTCACCTGATCAACCGTGGTCAATCCGTTTTCCCGAACCACCCGTTCAATTTCCTCCTCGGTCACTCCAAAGCAGTTGCAGACCACCTTCCCCGCCAGAATCTTCTTTTCGGTCTTGCCGCTATGGTAATTCTCAATGGCGGCCTCCAGCGCCTCACGGCCCATCACCGAACAATGCATCTTCTGTTCCGGCAGCCCGCCCAAATACTTCGCAATGTCCTGATTGGTAACCTTGCCCGCCTCTTCCACGGTCATCCCCTTGATCATCTCCGTCAACGCCGACGACGAGGCAATGGCGCTGGCACACCCAAAGGTCTGAAACTTCACGTCCGCAATGCGTCCGTTGCCGTCCAGTTTAAACATCAGTCTCAAGGCATCACCACAGGCAAGACTACCGACTTCACCGACTCCATCCGGCTTGTCCATTATCCCCACATTGCGGGGATTCCTGAAGTGATCCATCACCCGGTCCGTATATTCCCACATAATGACTCTCCTTCATCGGGCAATGCCCGCTGTTAACATGTCCTGCCGTCTATTTCCTGAACGCCCACCCCTGTCATAAACTCATGCTGACGGAATCTCCGTCATACTCCGGCGGATCTTCTGATGTTCACGGGATGTCTCGTCAGGAAAATCCTTTATCGCCTTTTCGTAATAGGCACGCGCCTCTTGATAGGCCAACGCCGACTTCTCCTTCCGTCCCGCTTTTGCCAAAATATCCCCGATCCGCTTGGCATTAAGCCCCAAAATCATTTCGCGAGTCACCCAGATGCGCTCTAATGAATCATACTCACGAGTACTGGACTCTTTCTCGATAAACATCATGAATTGCCGAAAACAGTCTACAGCCTCATCAATACGGCCTTCCTTCAGGGCCAGATGGGCCTTGATCTTGCAGGTTAATACCTCCGCCTGCGGATTGTTTTCCCCCAACGCTCCACTCTCGATCACTTTGAGCGATTCGGCATACTTCTCAAGGAAGTACCCCATGTCCAACAAGTATCCCGCCACCCTCCGCCGAACGCCCATCTCCTTGCTTGCATCCTTCATCTGCTCACACATGGCGTATACCGGCTCCAACATGCCGGCAGACGGATTGGCCAACAACACGCTATAAGTATCATCGATCAACATCATGACCACCCGGTCCGCTGCCCCTTTCTGCCGAATGGCAACCAGCCGCTTGCCAGTCTCCTCCCCATCTCCTCGCGCCCCTGCCGTCTTAACCCATATCTTCGCCGCCGCTTCCAGTACCGCCCGTCGTCCGGAATTTGTATCCATGAGCTCCACACACAGGGAGTCCCCTTTGTCAGGAAGTGCATCGGCCATCAATCTTAAACCACGTACCGCATTTGCATCAGGTATCCCTTTTAATTCCCGGCGATACAGAGCCTCAGCCTCCTTGACGGCTCCATCGTGGATCAATAGGCTCATGCGCAACTCGCACAGCAACCCTTTCCTCTCAGGGGAATCGGGAACAAAACCCTCAATGAAGGCAGGCATCTCCCCCGCCTGCTTCCATGCACCATGGCCAATCAAGGAATTGGCCACTCGACCCGCCAACGCCAGCGCCATTCCCGCCGGTAACTTGGCTATATGGACTTCTGTCTGCTTCAGGATATTTTCCACCCGCCCGCCTGCGCACTGACTGTCAACATAGTCGGCATAGTAATTCACAAAGCAGCCCATCAACTCCTCCCTCTGCTTCGCCAGGCGCCTGTCATTGGCCATTTGTATTATCAAGGCACAGGCACCCTCCCTGTCCCCTCCCTGGACCAATTGGTTCGCTTTGTCCATGACACTTTGAAAAGTGACTTCCGGACTCTTGCGGCACGACACCATTCCCATCATCAGCGTCACAACGATCATTACTAATAATGCTTTCATCGGCTCACTCCTTTGCTTATCCATACTAATCATGAACAGACGTCATTAATATCTCCTCCACTCCCCGAAAGGTCAATCCCCTTTTACCGGAGTTGCACCACGCTATGCCTTTTTGATAACGTCTCGCCCTGTTGTTGCGGCCGCTGACCTCAGCGGCGCTCTTTTGTTCCAGAATAAGGAGTAGGTAAGATGAGTGTACGTGTTCGCTTCGCCCCCAGCCCCACAGGCACGGTTCATATCGGCAATATCCGGGCGGCTATCTTTAATTGGCTGTTTGCTCGCCATAACAATGGCAAATTCCTGCTCCGGATCGAGGACACCGACCGCGAACGCTCCACCCCTGAGGCTGTCAATGCCATCCTCGAAGCCATGACGTGGCTGGGCATCACTTTCGACGAACCCGCCCTTTACCAATCCACACAGCACGAACATCACAAGGAAGCCGCCGGGAAACTCCTGCAGTCCGGCCATGCTTACAAGGAAGACAAGGGCGGCACCGGCCAGGGCGAATGCATTGTTTTCCGCATGCCGGGAACCGATATGGGATTCCATGACGAAATCAAAGGCGACTTGCTGAAAAAGGCTGACGATATGAAGGACTTCGTCATCGTCCGCTCGGACGGCTCCCCTGTCTTCCATCTCGCCAATGTTGTCGACGACATTACCCAGGGGATTACCCACATTATTCGTGGTGACGATCATATTGAGAACACATTCCGTCACGTCGCCCTTTATAAAGCCCTCGGGGCCCCCGTCCCCCGTTACGCCCATCTGCCGATGATCGTCAACGCCCAGGGTAAGCCTTATTCCAAACGGGATGGCGCGGCCTACGTTGGCCAATTCCGCGACATGGGCTACTCCCCCGAGGCTCTCTTTAACTACCTCACCCTCCTCGGTTGGTCTCCCGGCGAGGACCGCGAAAAAATGACCCGCGATGAAATCATTGCCGCCTTTACCTTGGATCGCGTCAAAAGCGGCCCCGCACAGATGGATATCCGCAAACTCACACATATGAATGGCCTCTACCTGGCGGAACTCCCGCTGGAAACATTCGCCGAAGGGGTCCGCCGCCACCTCGCCACACTCGACTGGGGACATTCGCTGGATAACGCCTTCTTCCTGCAGGTATGCCGCCTTATGCAATCGCGTACCCCCCTTTACACAAACTCCGAAGCCTGGAAGTATCTCTTTGTTGAAGCCATTGACTATGACGAAAAGGCGGTTCAAAAAAACCTGAAAAAGGAAGGAGCCCGGACCGCCCTGCAAACGGTTCGCAGCCACCTCTCCCCCGCCGACTTCTCGGATGCCGCTATCCATGCCGCCATCCGCAAGGCCGAATCAGACCTCGCTGTCGGCGAGGGCAAATTAAACCAAGTCCTGCGTGTGGCCATCACCGGAACCACGATTGGCGCAGGCATCTACGAGACGATGGCTCTCCTGGGCGCCACCAGAACGCTGGCGCGCATTGATCACGCCATCAACAACCTCACAACTTGAACCTCAAGACCTTGATATTAACCCATCCTGAACTCTGAACCCCGAACCCTGAACCCTAACTATGAATAATCAACCATCAACCATTCCTCTTCCCCCTCCCATCAACCATCAACCATCAACCATTCCTCTTCCCCCTCCCATGAACCATCAACCATCAACCATTCCTCCACCCCCTCCCCTCCCTCCCGCCTCTGACTTTATCCGCGACATCATCAGCGACGACATCAAGTCCGGGAAACATTCACGTATCATCACCCGATTTCCCCCGGAACCCAACGGCTACCTCCACATCGGGCACGCCAAGGCCATCTGCCTCGATTTCGGTGTCGCCCTCGAATTTGACGGCGAGTGTCATCTCCGTATGGATGATACGAATCCGGCCAAGGAAACCACGGAATATGTCGATTCCATCAGGAATGACGTCCGTTGGCTCGGATTCGATTGGGGCCCCCACTTCTACTATTCCGTCGACTACTTCGAGAAAATGGTGGATGCCGCCAACCAACTAATCCGTAAAGGAAAGGCCTACGTCTGTGAACTGACCATGGATCAATGGAAGGATTACCGGGGTATTCCCACGCAGCCCGGAAAGCATAGCCCCTTCCGGGATCGCCCGATCGCGGAAAGCCTCGACCTGTTCGCCCGCATGCGGGCCGGTGAATTCGCCGACGGCACTCTCTGCGTCCGCGCCAAGATCGATATGGCATCGCCCAACCTGCACATGCGGGATCCCGTCATCTACCGCATCATGAGAGCCACACATTACCGGGCCGGTGATCAATGGTGCATCTACCCAACCTATGATTTTGCCCATCCGCTCGAAGATGCCTTTGAAAACATCACCCATTCCCTCTGCACCCTGGAATTCGAGGTGCACCGACCTCTCTACGATTGGTTTATCCGCGAACTTGAGTTTGCCACCCCGCCCCGTCAAATCGAGTTTGCCCGCCTGAACGTCACCTACACCGTCCTCAGTAAACGCAAACTCCTTGAACTCGTGCGCGACGGGCATGTCGCAGGCTGGGACGACCCGCGCATGCCTACCATCGCCGGTCTCCGCCGTCGCGGCTTTACCCCGTCTTCCATCCGGAATTTCTGCCAGCGGATCGGCGTGACCAAGTTCGATGGCTATACCGATATTGCTCTGCTGGAGTTTTGCCTCCGCGAGGAATTGAACAAAACCGCCCCGCGCGCCATGGCCGTCCTTGACCCCGTCAAACTGGTCATCGAAAATTATCCCGAAGGCAAGGTTGAATGGATGGAAGCCATCAATAATCCCGAAAACCCCGCCGCCGGAACACGTCAGGTTCCCTTTTCACGGGATCTCTACATCGAAGCCGATGACTTCCGCGAGGAGGCTCCGAAGAAATTCTTCCGCCTCGCCCCTGGGCGCGAGGTGCGACTCCGCTACGGCTATTTGGTCACCTGCACCGGCTTCTCCAAGGATCCGCAGACAGGACGCATCACCGAGATTCGCTGCAGCTACGACCCCGCCACCCGGGGCGGCAACGTGCCGGATGGACGCAAGGTAAAAGGGACCATCCACTGGGTTTCAGCCCCTCACGCGATCCCCGCCGAAGTTCGCATCTATGATCGCCTGTTCAAATCGGAGCATCCGGACGATGTCCCGGAGGGAGTGGATTATAAAACCAACCTGAACCCCGACTCCCTGAAAGTCGTTCAAGCTTTCGTGGAACCGATCCTTGCCAATCCCGCACCGGCGGTGCGTTACCAGTTTGAGCGGAAGGGGTATTTCGTCCAGGACATGAAGGATTTCACAGAAGCCGCCCCTGTCTTCAATCAAATTGTCCCGTTAAAGGACAGCGGACCCAAGGCGGTTGCCCCGGTCGAGCAGGAGATTCCTTCCGTTTAGGGGGTGAAGGCGCCGGTCTCATGTTTGAAAAACAATCGCCCTCTCATCAAGACTCACCACCACATGGGGGGCATTTTCCGTCAGTCGTCTTAACATCTTCTCCCGCTATCTTTTCCAGCAACTTCTTAAACCCGCGTTCGTCTCTCAACGAGCGTAAGTCCGCGTCGCTTCGCATCCATTCGGCATCATCATATCCGAGTTCTATAGCCCGCTTGATCGCTTTTAAGGCCGGCGCCCTACGGTTTAGCAGGGCCTGACTGCAGGCGAAGTTGTACCACACAAGGGGATCCTCAGGGCATAGCTTCACCATGCGTTGATCAATGGCAAGTCCATCCTCGTAGCGCCCCACACGCGTATACAAATCACCCAATGACTTGAGAACCTCTGCGTCCTCAGGCAAACGCTCCACCAACGCCTCAATAAAACCCAGTTCCACAAGATCCGCGTGATCTATCTCTTTGTCGTCTTCCTTCATGGCTTTATTATAACATGTTTTCGCCCCATTGCATCCCGATTTTCGACGAATCATCCTGCCATCGCTTTGCGGATATACTCCGTTGTGCTGTACCCCTCCACCATGGGCGTCCCGACCAGGCACCCACCCCAGCTCTCCACCAACTCCCGTTCCTGCCGCACACGTTCAGGCTCAAAGGAACCGCCTTTGACGTGGATCGCCGGGCGAATTTTATTGATCACATCCAAAGGATCATCACCCGGAAATGGCAACACCTCATCAACAACAGTCAATGCCTTCAAAGCCGCGGCCCTGAAAACAGCAGGGAAAACAGGCCGCGCGGGTCCCTTGTAGCGAGCCACTGATTCATCATCATTCATCAATACCGTCAGGGAATCACCTAGCGATCTCGCTTGCGCCAAAAACCGAAGGTGCCCGATATGAAGGATGTCGAAACAACCGTTAACCGTGACACGACGGCCCCAAGCAGTATCCCTGCCCGATACAACCAGGTCGCCATACTCCTTCGCGGGAACACCGATGGGCGTCCGGTTTTCTTTAATGGACCGCACAATATCCTCGGTAAAACACCTGTCAAGCGACTCCATCTCAACCACATCATCAATCACATCATCCACCATCGCCCGGAACGGGTCACCCTCACGTTGAGCACCCCCGATAACCCATGTCACCCGCTTAAACCCGGCGAAACACTCCTTCGATATTCCGCCCCATGTCACCCCATCAACCAACCGCATACCGGCAACCATCTCGATCCGGACTTCCAGAGGATTCTGAGGACGCCCAACGGAGGCATGCAAAGCCACCTGCTCATCCGCCTCAAGGATCACCAGCACCGTTGACGCCAATGCCCTCGCACGCATTAGCGCCTTCAGGTTCCCCGGCTGAAAAATGTCATACGTTCCCGTCACAATGGCCGCCGAACCACCGCAACCTCTCCCCCGCAGCCATGCCGTCAGTCCATCAGGCCGGATCACTTTATCGTGAATATTCACCATAGCTTCAATTCCATTTGCTCAATCGTTGCCGCTCAGTATAATCGGTCAACTGTAGAACCTCAAACGACAAAACAACCAGGTCCACCATGCTCGCCCAGTGGCTGATAATTGACGGCAATAACTTGCTGCATTCCGATCCGGGGCTCTCTCTGCTCGTTAAACGCAATTTCGCCCTCGCCCGCAACGAATGTGTCCGTCGCCTTGAAGGATTGCTTGGCCTGATGGCCGACCGCATCACTGTTATTTTTGATGGAACCATCGGAGGCAGACAATCCGGCTTCGAGTCATCGGCGGTCGAAGTTCAATTCACCTCCTCGGATGCATCGGCCGATTCCGTGATTGAGCGACTATCTTCCGAAGCGGATACCCCATCCTCGGTGCTGGTGATCAGTTCCGACCGATTGGAACGACACAGCGTGGAAGCATCCGGGGTTCGCTCGCTTTCCTGCCGCTCGTTTCTGGAAGAAGTGGCCCGTAATCAAATCGAACTGCAGTCCCGCCTCAAACACACATCTCCAAGGCGCGGCTCGCGAGGCACACTTGGAGATTTCTTCCCGTAACCAAATCAACCCCCCCTCGCCTTTCAGGAGGGCTGGGGCGACCGTCCTTAACGGAAGCGTTCCTAAGCCTGTTTCTTCACCACTGGCGGGGTCCGCCCGATATGCCGGAGCACTGACTTAAGGTCGTCCCATGCCTCTCGTTTGGTCGCCGGATTACGCAGCAGATAGGCAGGGTGGAATGTGGGCATCACATCAATACCTTCAAAGGTGCTCCATTGCCCCCGCAATTTCGTGATGCCAGTCTCCACCGCCAGCAATCCATGCACCGCCGTCGCCCCCAAGGCAACAATGACCCTCGGCCTCAGAACCTTGATTTGTTCCTTTAGGTAGGGAATACACGTCTGCATCTCCTCCGGGGTAGGCCGTCGATTATCCGGCGGCCGACACTTGAGAATATTCGCAATGAACACTTCCTCCCGCCGGAGCCCCATCGCCTCAATCATCTTCGTCAACAACTGTCCCGCCGCACCGACAAAAGCCAGACCTTGTGCATCTTCATCGGCTCCCGGCGCCTCACCCACAAACATGATTTCCGGATGGGGCGTTCCCTGACCGGGCACCGTCTTGGTTCTCGTTTTATGCAACCCGCAATTTGTACACGCTGCAATTTCTGCAGCCAGTGCTTTCAATCTCGGACTGGGCTTGGCAGCAGGCACAGGGGGCTCCTTGCTCAAATCCTGTTTACATGCTCCAGTCGTCCGGGACAATTCAACATGGGTTAACCCTTCATCTTTGAGCCAGTTGAGGTAGTCCACCGTCTGGCCCAAAATGGCCGCCAATTCCGTTCGCGATTCAGTGCCCACTGCCAGTCCCGCCATTTGCAGGGAGATCACCATTTATTCGCGCTTTTCGCATTGCATGCAGCATATAAAGCGGCCCGAACACAATATAACTCAATACCATCAACACCATGAATACGGCCGCGTAGACGGCAATACTGTATGGAACAAACAGGAGGCAGACCATGATCACCATCGGCACAAACAACGCCGGGTGTTTGGTGGGTTTCGGGTACCGCACATTTGAAACCTGCAATATGATAAAGGATAACACTCCTAACAGGAACAACGACGCCACGGGACCCTGACTTAACGAAAACCGGTCAAAGGGAGCGCTTTGGCTTATGAAGACAAGCATCGCCACCCATCCCGCGCATGCCGTAATTGGCAGCCCGGTGTATCCCATCTGTCCCCGGTGTGGATCATTGGCTTTGAAACGCGCCAAACGCACCACTCCGGACAACACAACGGCCGCCGTCATGGCCACCCGCCAGAAGATCCGCGACGCCGAATTCGCATCGTGGCCGGCCAGCATGACCGTATAAATCAGTACCGCCGGCGCAATCCCAAATGCCGTCATATCCACATAGGTGTCCAGCTCAGCACCCATTTCGCTACAGCCCTTCAACCGCCGGGCCACATTCCCGTCTAACCCGTCAAGAATCATGGCCAGCATGATCAGCAACGCCGCCCACCGATGGTACAAACCTGCATCCTCAATCAGCTGCCCTCGGCTTTCCATGGTCACTAAAATACTGAAAAAACCACACAACATCGCCGCCAGGGTAATTGAAATCGGGATTAGTTGGCGCCAATTCAGGACAGGCTTCATAACAATCACTCCTTTGCTTTCAACCGGGCAACGACCGTTTCCCCAACACGCACTTTATCCCCTTTTTGCACTAGCACATCAACTTTATCGGCGGGAAGATACATGTCTAAGCGGGACCCGAACTTCATCATCCCAATGGGCTCGCCCTTTTTGAGTTCCTGCCCGTCTTTCAGCCAAAAAACAACTCGCCGAGCCACAGGGCCAACAATCTGCTTGACCAGACAGTCCACCTGTTCGCCTCGGATCAAAATCGAACTATGCTGATTGAACTCAGACGACTTTTCCTGGAAGGTGAAATAGCGTTCGCCCGGGAAGTAACGGGCCGATTCAACACGCCCGGCAATCGGGGACCGATTGACATGAACGTCAATCAAGCTGAGAAAGATGCTGATCCTCACGGCCTTGACTTTAAGGTATTCAGGCTCATCCACCACAACCACACCCATCACCTTCCCCTCGGCGCCGGCCACGATCACCGCCGGATCCACCGGAGCAACCCGCACTGGATCTCGGAAAAAATACAGCATGTAAACACAAAGGATAAAGCCAACTAACCCGCTATAGGCAAACACCTTACGTACAGGAATTCGAGCAAGTTTCAACACACCGGCCAAAATGCCCGCTAGGGCGATGACCGCTATCAAAAATGGAATCACTTCAGGTCTGAATGTCATGGCTATCCTCCCGCTGTTAAGGGCATTCATAGTGGCCTAATTTAGGAATCAAAGTCAACTTCATACCACAATTGACACACTTTCATGATCGTGGCAGACTACCCACATCGCAGGCACGGAAGGAATTCATATGGCAGTTCTGATCGGAATGTCCAGCACCGTCAAGGGCCAGAAATACGAGATCACTCAGGATGAGATTTTTCTCGGTCGAAATACCCAGAATCATTTCCCGCTTGAGGACAATTCCATTTCCGGTCGTCATTGCAGCATCGTTCGCGAAGGACGGAAATACACCCTCATCGATCTGGGGTCCACCAATGGCACCCGCTTGAACGGTAGTACCATCATGAAATCCCCCCTCCGCCCAAAAGACATCATCCAGGTCGGCGGCATCGAACTCATGTTCGATGGCCAGGATGTGGATATACCGGAAGCCCCGCTTCATGAAACCGCCCAGATCGAAGTCTCTTCAGAACCGATGGCAACCCCGACGTCTTTTCACACCGCCTCCCCTTTCGGAACCCGCAAGGATAGCCGCAAGCCCTGGGCCATCATCACCGGCGCGCTGATTGTCCTCGCCCTCGTCGCCTTGGTTTACTTTTTCAAGAATATTTTCAGTTCCTGAGACGCTGGAAACATGCCCCGCGCTCACCACAAAGCGGCTGGCTCGAACGGAATGACCTTGATCGAGATATTGGTCGCCCTTTCCGTTTCCACGCTGATCCTGACCGTTGCACTGTCAATTTATTTCACCTTCTCGAACTCTCTGCGCCGATTGGGAGACCCGCGGCACCGGGAAATGACCATTGCCTTGGATACCCTTCGCCACGATATCGCCGCCTCTGTTCAGGCGTCCTTCACCAATAGCCCAACGTGTGAACTGGAAAGCGAACCCGTCGGCCTCGAGGGCAGATTCCGCTCTACCCTCACCTTGCACGTCGCTCAATCCCCTTCAGGCGAACAAAGCCTCCCTCAAATGACCATCGCCAGATTGCGGTATAGCCTGCAGAACAACTCCCCCGCCATCGGATCCTCGCTCGTTCGAGAGTCGGTTACCCTCTGGGGCCCCGATGCCATGTCCCCTCCCGTCTCTAATGCCATGGGCCATGACATTTCAGGTTTTGAAGTTCGCGTTCTGGACAAAGCGGGGTGGACGAACCGATGGAAATCAACCCCGGGCCACCTTCTTCCACGTGCCGCGCGCATCAGGATGGATTGGCAAGGCGCACACACCACTGAAACCGCATCATTAATCGTGTTCATTCCCGCCGGCAACAGTTTCCCCGCCCCAACGGGAAAAACAAATACGGTCAACGGTCGTACCAAACCTTCGCGCGCCGATAGCGCCGCCCCCACTCCAATGCCTCCTCGTGCGAGCGAAAAAACAAGTCCACATGCTCCCCCTTGATATCCCCGCCCCGGTCCTCGACTTGACCATATCCATACCCATCGATAAAGAAGACCGTTCCGAAAGGATAGAGCTTGGTATCAGCCGCTATTGTCCCCTTCCGGGCACGTACACCACTGGCGGTGACCCCCACCTGTTTGCGCTGCCCCGCCAGGCTGCCCGATGCATAGACCGGACGCCCCAGCCAATCACGGCGCCACCCGCAGCATTGTTGACACGGACAGTACCCCGTCGTTAATACCGTTCGCTCAACAGCCTTCGCGCCGCTTGGCGGCCGAATGGAAACGCATCCGGCCACCATCAACAGCAGCCACACAGACAGCAGGCAGCGAATTGCATTCCTCATGTCGTTTACTATATCCACTTCAATGAACTCCGCCACCCCTTTTCCACCCGCTGATACCGGATAACCTTCCCGAAACCCGCGAATAGCCGCGCCCGTACCTCCTCTTCGTTTATGCGTTGCCTGTCCGCATGACGCAATGCTATACACCTCGCTTCAGGCCGGAAGGATGTAACATCGCCAGCGCTTGCCAACCCAAAACAAAAGACCATGACTAATCAAATAACCTCAAGATCGAGCTCCCCGCCACCGCGCGATCCATTGGCGACCGTCATCATTACCACCTGCAATTCCCCGGCAACACTCCAGTTTGTCTTGCTGGCCCTGAGCCACCAGGGCGTGTTACCCCATGAGGTCATTATCGCCGATGATGGTTCAACAGCAGAAACCCTTGCCATGCTGCAATCCATCGCCCCTGATTTGCCTTTCGCCCTCCGCCATGTCTGGCAACCACACAACGGATTCAGAGTGGCTCGCAACCGGAATAATGCTATTTTCGCCGCTCAAACGCCGAAACTCCTCTTTCTCGATCAGGACACCATCCCCGTTCGCGACTGGATGGCAAGCCACCTTCACCATCTGAATGCCGAAACGATTTCCCTCGGCTATAAAACCGATCTCCCGGCTGGTCTCACCCTTTCCAATGATGACATCCAAAGCGGACGATACGGTGAGTTGATTTCGGCGGAAGCCTGGGCTCGATTGAAGCGCACCCATCGGAAATTTCTTGGCTATGCCGCCCTGCGCCGGGTTGGCTTGAGCATCAAGAACAAACCCTCACTGGGCGCCGGAAATTTCGCCGCCATGAAGTCAAGCCTGTCCCTGGTCAACGGATTCGACGAAGACTATCAGGGGTGGGGCCAGGAAGATGACGATCTTGGCCGCCGCCTCTACCTGGGCGGATGGCGCCCCTGCATCGCTGTTAAAACCGCCGTCGTGTGCCATGTGCCCCACCCGCTACGCCACCCGTCCCAATGGAAGCAAAGCGCCAATCTCAACCTCTATCATGCCCGTCGACCCATGCGATGCCGGCACGGCCTCAATCAACATCCCCATCCCGACGTCATCATCACCGCTTTGCCTTGCCGCCTAAGCGCCTAACGCCTGATGGCCTTCTGTCATCGCCGAACGCTTGCAACTTAAGACCAGTGCCGACGGCAGAAGCCAGATCAGCAGGATACTCGCAGGCGGCTGTGTCAAATCACCAAGGTTATAGGCCTGCAAAAACAGAATCAGCATCAACACCGTCACCGGTAACACCCTCCCCGTCATCTCCGGTTCACAGGCAATGCAACGGATCAGACTCAAGGTCACCCATCCCCATGCTGTCCCCAGCAGGATCACGCCAATCCACCCCTGACTGAAAAGGATATTCAACCAATACTGGTGGCAGTGCGGGAAGGTGTGCGGCGATTTCGGAGGGTCACTGGCATAATAAACCGCCTTGAAAACACGCTGCCCATATCCGTATCCACTAAGGGGTCGTTCCGCCGCCAACGCCCATGTATGGGCCCACACCTTGGTTCGATCCACAAACGTCCCCAGATCCTTTTTTTCCGAAAAGCGACGGTTGATTTTCTCCGCATGGAAAAACAAAAGCGTGGCGACCATCACCATTCCGAGAAGCCAGACTGCTTTTCGCCGCCAGCCCGGCAGACAGAATCCTGAAAACCCGCACGCCAACGCAAAAGCCAGCTGGGGGCCTCGCGATGCCGCTATCCATAGATAAACAATATTCACGACCACCCCCGCCAGACAGGCGGCAGCGCGTGCCGGCTTGCGCCATGAACCAACCATCAGGCAGCCGAAAACCAGGGCGGCGGCGCCAGACATGATGCTAGCATTATTGGGATGCCCGAAAAGAAAGGGTTTAAAGGTATGTGCCCCCGTCGTGATCGTTCGCCCCAGAATTAATGCAAGACGCACCGCATCCACCGCAACCAACAGGGTGATGGCTATGGCACTGTAAATCAACGCCCGGTGTAGCTTGGGTTTGGTGTCAAAAATAACGGGAATCGCCAATACAGCCGCCAATATATCGGCATCGCGGATCAAGTCCCGAACAGAGGCGGATGGCAACACGCTCAGCGGAATATGCAATAGCCCCCAGATGCCAGCCGTAACAATAATGAGGCCCGGTAGACTGAACCAGGACGAGGTACGGAGGCGCCGACGGCAAAATACATAAAGAAAGGCGCCCCACAGCAGAATATCTTGCATTGCCGTTGCTGCACAGCCCCAGACCAGCAACGCGACGATAGTGAAAACAAGATGACGCCGGAAAGGTTGCCAGTGCCACCAAGGCTCCTGATCATCCGGTTTCATGGCCAAGATTCCTGTCACGTTCATGGAGGCAGAAGGTGCCAGAGCAGCGCCAGAACCGCAAGCACGACATTTCACCTGAACTTCACTTGAATAGACAGCCCCGGTCCAACCTGCTAATTTTCGGCTGCTATGAGCATGGACGTTAAACCTCTCGACACCTCACATCGCCTGCCCTTCCATCGTTCCCCATGGGGCCCCACCCTCCTGTTGGCGTCCGCGGTCCTGCTCGCCCGCATCCTCTACCTCGTGTGGCTATGCCCCTACGAACTCGCTGCCGACGAAGCCCACTATTGGGAATGGTCACGCCGCCTGAATCTTTCCTATTATACCAAGGGCCCCGGCGTTGCCTGGCTGATCCATGCTTCCACGGCTCTGTTCGGCATCTCGGAATGGGCCGTCCGCCTGCCTGCCGCCGTTGCCTCCTTCGCGTGTGTCATCCTCCTCGCTGCCCTCGCCGCCTCCGGGGCCCCTGTCCCTGCTCGCCCGCGCATGGCCCTCCTCGCCGCCTCGCTCTTCATGCTCGCTCCTGTCTTCCACGGTACGGCCCAGTTCATGACCATCGATGGCCCCTTCTATGCCTGCTGGGTTCTGGCCGCCCTGATGGCATGGCGACTTCACCGCGGCTCCCGCTCGCTCTTCAACTTCCTCCTGCTCGGACTGATCATCGGTCTCGGCATGCTCTTCAAATACACCATGTTGCTCTTCGTCCCCGGCACCCTCTGGTTTCTGCTACGCCGCCACCCCATGCCACCGCTCCGCCGCATTCTGGCCATCCTTGCACTGCTTACCGGTATCCTGATCTGTGCCAGCCCGATCCTCATCTGGAATAGTCTCAACGGCTGGCCGACTGTCGCCCACCTTCTGGGCCATGCCGGCCTCCCCGGTGGCGACTTACACCCCAATAGCCGCTGGGTATATAACCCGCTCTGGACACTTGGCTATCTCGCCTATCCGTTCATCGTCCTCGGCCCACCCATCGGTATGCTTCTCGTCCTCTCCATACGGGATGCATGGCGCCATCGCCTTCAAAATCCCGATCGCTGGACTTTTGCCTCATTCGCCCTCCACACGGCCATTCCTCTTCTGGTCTTCTACCTTCTCCTCTCATTAAAGACCGATATCGAACTAAACTGGGCCGTAGCCGGATACACTGTCCTCATGATACCGGCCGCCTGGTACTTGAATGACAGATTAACCCACTCGCAAGCCCCCGAACGACTCTGGATGATCACTGTCGGATTTGGCATCGCCATGGCCTTGCTGATCTCGTTCGGAAAATGGCCCATGCAGCGGCTTTCTCAACTCGACATTGCCGGATACCACATCCCCGCCGACCGCGCCCTTCACCGCGTGACGGGCAACAGGGAAATCGCTCAGCGCGTTGCAAAATTGACGCGCGCTCTGGAACGCGAAACCGGATTAAAACCGTTTATCGTCGCCGCCGGTTACAGTCGTGCCAGCCTGCTTGCCTTTTACATGCCGGATCACCCGGGAGTGCATTGCGCCAGCGCCCTGATGGGAGGACGCGAGACGGCCTATGATTATTTCCTGGATGCCAACCTATCCGACCCTGGCTTGCTTGGAAAACCGGCTATTCTGGTTGGCGGAACCTCCTCCGACTGGGATCAGGCACTCTATTTCAAGACCATCATTCGCAGTGCCTTCCCCGGGCGCCTTTTCGCCGCCTATGATTACGGCGGCACCACCCGCGAACACTGAACGCCCTTATTATTCCTGTCATTTCTTATTGATCCACCCTGCCCGCTATGACAAAGTACGCCCCGATTTCACACTTTATTAACCGGAAAAAAGAGGAGTATCCATGCCTGCTAAAGGTAATATGCTGATCGGTCAAAGCGGCGGCCCTACGGTCGTCATCAACCAGAGCCTCGTCGGAGCCATTCTTCAGGCCAAGCAGATGAAGGAAATCGGCGCCATCTACGGAACCCTGCACGGAATGAAGGGCATTCTCGAGGAGAACTTCATCGACCTTCGCAAGGAAACCGATGCAGAACTGGAACGCGTCGCCAATACCCCCGCCTCCGCTCTGGGGTCAGCCCGCAAAAAACCCACGGATGAGGAATGCGGCAAAGTCTTCGAAATCCTGAAGAAGTACAACATCCGCTATTACTTCTACATTGGCGGCAACGATTCCGCGGAATCCACCCATATCATCAACGAAAAAGCCAAGAGCGTGGGCTACGACCTGCGCTGCTACCACATCCCGAAGACCATTGATAACGACCTCCGGGAGAATGACCATACCCCGGGCTTCGGAAGCGCCGCCCGGTTTGTCGCCTGCGCCAGCATGGGCGATAACCTGGACAGCCGCGCCCTGCCCGGCGTCAAAATCAACGTTATTATGGGCCGCCATGCCGGCTTCCTGACGGCTGCTGCTGCCTTGGCCCGCGTGTATCCTGACGATGGCCCCCATCTGGTTTACCTTCCCGAGCGCCCCTTCTCGATGGCCAAATTCGCCGCCGATGTCGAGAAGGTTTACAAGAAACTCGGTCGCTGTGTGGCCGCCGTCTCGGAAGGAATTTCCGACGCCAAGGGCGTGGCCATCGCTTCCATGTTCTCAAAGGAAGTGGATTCACACGGCAACGTGCAACTCAGCGGTACCGGCGCCCTCGGCGACCTGTTGGCCACCGAAATCAAGAAGCGCACGGGGATCACCCGCGTCCGTGCCGATACCTTTGGATACCTTCAACGTTCATTCGCCGGCATCGTCAGCGAAGTGGACGCCAGGGAAGCCCGCACCGTCGGCATGTTGGCCGTCAAGGAAGCACTGAACGGCAGGGAACCCAGCGGTTCCATCGCCATCCGGCGCAAGCCCGGGAAAAAGTATGCGGTCTATTTCGAGCGCGTTCCCCTGGCCAAGGTGTCAAAGGAAACCCGCCATGTGCCGGATCACTTCATCGCCAAGAGCGGCAACGATGTGACAAAGGCTTTTCTGAACTATGCCATTCCGATTGTCGGAAAACTTCCCACAATCGGACGTCTGAAAGGCGTCAAGGTGCCGAAGAAATAACGGCGCCAATCCGAAGAAACGCAAATGCCGCGGACAGGTCACCTGCCGCGGCATTTTACGTCCCGGAAATTCCCCGTCAAATCGTCGGATCGACCGGATCAATCAGATCCGCCGGCGCTCACTCCTCCACGCTTTTCGGCGCACGCGTTAGAACAGCCATCAAGGCCGCCGCCAACAGCATTACGGCGGATATCACGTAAGCCACCTCATAGGAACCGGTTATGTCACAAATCTTTCCTGCCACAATAGGCCCCGTGATTCCCGCTACGCCAAAGGCCGTAAACACCAATCCATAGTTCACACCAAGATTCCGAACCCCGTAAAAATCAGCTGTGGCCGACGGCATCAAGGTAAAGATCGTCCCGTAACATAGCCCCGCAAAGGCAGACCCGAAAACCAGCAATGCCGGACTGGTGTAATGCACAAACGCCCACATGTTGATCGCCTGCAACACAAACGCCAACACCATCGTACGGGGCCGCCCGATCCGATCCGATAGATACCCGCTAACCAGCCGTCCAAGCGTGTTGAAAATCGCCAGCATTGCCACCGGTACAAATCCCCATTTCCAGTTCGCCTGCTTCTGCGCAATGATCGCCACATGCGCGATAATCATCAATCCCGCCGATGCCGCCAATACCATCATCAACCATAATTGGTAAAACTGACGCGTCTTGACCATCTCATTCCAATCAAGCTCGCGCCGGGCAACCGCCGCCTTCGCTGTCGGCACACCTGCCTTTACCGCCTCCACCGGCACATAGCCGGAAGGAGGATTGGTCAGGAACTGTGACAAAACCAGAATCAAGATCACAGCCCCACCACCAAGGAAAAGAAAAGTGTACGGGATGGTCGATATTTTCAAAAGGTACTGCGTCAACGGCGAAACATAGACGGCCGCCAGCCCCACTCCGCTGACCACAATCCCGGTGATCACACCTTTACGCGCAGGCGGGAACCACTTGATCGCGGGTGGCGTCGTCGCCGAATAGCACAAGCCAATGCCAATACCGCCCAGAACACCGAAGGTCAGCAGCATACCCATCGGTGTTGAAACATAGGCCGAGGTAATCAACCCCAATCCAAACATCAAACCGCCCGCCATCGCCACAAATCGCGGTCCGATCTTATCCTGCAGGCGTCCTGCAAAAACCATCATGATGGCAAACGCCGCCGTGGAAACCGTGAATGGCAACGCCGCCTGGGTTTTCGTCCATTGCCACTGCATTACCAGCGCCTTCCCGATCACACCCCACGCATACAGCGCACCCAGAATCAGATTAATGCTGACGGCAGCAAACGTAACAACCCACCCGCGGTTCGTAGTCGACATGTGTTGGCTCCTGCTTGCCGGCAATAATCGCCGGATTTCTGTTTATAAGCTTCCCCACCCCTTTGGATTCTCAACCCAGCGGCCCCTTGAGACTGCTAATGACTTTCTTCTCAAAGGCTCCGCAC
>CAZSSA010000043.1:0-19126 GCA_964609375.1 uncultured Verrucomicrobiota bacterium
CGGCCGCCTGGCGGACGAACTCGGTGGCGTCAACGCCGCTCCCGTCGTCGCGCAGGAAAATCTGATCCCCCTGCGACCGGAGCAGTTTCAAAGCCGCCGGCCCCGGGGTCGCGCTCCGTGAGCAGGCGTCCAGGTTTTCGCGCAGCGCCACCGCATCCGTGACGATCAAACCCGCCATCACCTTCTGGATCGCTTCGGCGGACGTGATCTCGTTGCGGAGTTCGGCGGTGAGCTGGCCGGCCCCGAGCAGGGCCAGCCCCTCCTCGAGGCGGCCGCTCCGGATAAGGGCACGGCCCTCCTCGCGGCGCACGGCGGTCAGGACGTCGTTCGTGCAGAAGGGAGCGATACCCCGCATGGCGGCGGCCCCTTCGTCGTACAGACGCAAGTTGCTGAAGAACGTCGCCAGTGACGAGACGGCCGCGGGAGTCGGCGCCTTCCCGCTAACAATGGCGTCAAGGCTGCCGCGCGCCTGCGCGAGGGCGTTGCTGTCCGCATAGGTAGCCGCTTTAACCAGGAGCGAATCGAGAGGAGCCGCCCCCGCCAGCGGCGCCAAAAGCGCCACCAGCAGTGACAGCAAACAAACAATCGCCATGACGGAGAGCTTGCGTGTTCTCATCACTACTTCATCACATGGCCGTGGTACGGCATGTCTTCCATAAATCTTACAGTTCAAAGTGATATACTTAAGAGACTGGAAACTAGACAAACACCAGTTAACCGTCAACAGATATACGATTAAGATTAGGATTTATGTGGGATGCTAATGATTGGGATTACGATTTGGTTCCGGCTCTTTATCAGGGTGTAGCCGCACAACCGGACTGCCGCCGCCGCAGGGTCCGGAATTCGGAGGGCGCCAGACCGGTGACCCGCTTGAAGCATTTCGAGAAATGGAAGGCATCGGAAAACCCCAGCGATTCGGCGACCGCCCCCAGGGAGTCGTCCGTCTCCCAGAGACGCGGCTTGGCCCGCTCCACGCGCCGCCGGATGATGTACTCCGCCGGTTTGACACCCAGGCACTCCCGGAACACGCGCGAGAAATAGGTCCGCTCAAGATGCGCCTCCCGGGCAAGATCGCTGACACGCAGCGGACCGGCCAGGCGGGCCTCGATGTTCGCCAGCGTGGCCCGGAACCGCAGATGAGCCTTCCGCCGTGACGTCATCGTCTCGCGGCTGGCGGAGCCCAGGAAGGCCGCGATCATCTGAAGCAGGATGCCGGTTTTCTCGAGTTCATCCGCGGGATGCCCCGCCGTGATGAGCGTCTCCAGGCGCCTGAACCAATACCGGGTCTGCCGGACATCCGCAGGCCGGACCTCATACTCGGGCTCCACCAACACGAACAGGGGCAGGCCTCCGGGCAGCAGCGCGGTAAAATGAACCCAATGCTGGAAAAGGCTCCGGTCGCAATCGTACGAGAAAATGGTGCCCGCGGGGATCAGATAGAGCCTGCCGGGCCGCAGGAGGATCTCGCGGCCGTGGTGCCGAACCCGCCCCACTCCCCGGTCGATCCAGTAAACCCGGGACCAGTTGTCACTGTAATCCGTACCCTTCCACTCCCGCCCGAGGCGGGCATACCGGGCGGTCACCAGGTCGAGTTTGATTTCCGGAAAAAGAACTTCCACCGCGCGTCCCTTTCAGCCTAACCACACAAATTTACATAAAGTCATCACTTCTGTCCATTCACCAATCGCACCCTTGATGGTAGCGTTTTTACCTACAACAACAGGAGCACCACCATGAGCCGGCAGACCGCGCTAGACAACATCGCCCTGAAACCTTCCGCACGCTGGGGTCACACGGAGTACAGCTTGCTGGAGTATAACCACGCCTATCTGGCCGCGAGGACGGGGCTCCCCGAAACCGACCCGAACATGATCCGTCGCGCCCAAGAGCTGTTCAAGTTCGATTTCCTGTGGGGCACCAACGACGGGCTGGTTTCCTGGGAAAACGCCGGAAGGACCACCGACATGGGCCATGCCTCCTATGCGGCGGACGGTAGCGACCAAACCGCCGTCGGCCAATCCCCCTTTCGCTCCGCCGAGGAAGTCTGGGCCTTTGACGCGGTGGCCGAATACGGCCTTCCCGCCTTCAAGAACCAGGTCGCGGCCTATGAGCAGCAAATGCAGCAGGCTCGGGCCAACCACCCCGATCAACTGGTCACCGGCGGGGTCTACCGCACCCTCGTCTCAGGGGCGCTCGCCTCCTTCGGCTGGGATATGCTGCTGGAAGCCTGCGCCGACCCGGTCAAGATGGAGCCGGTGTTCGACGGCTTCTTCCGCCGGACTCTTTTTCACATGAAGGCGTGGGCGCAGACCAGCGCGGAAGTGATCATTCAACATGATGATTTCGTGTGGACCAGCGGCCCCTTCATGCACCCCGATATCTACCGCAAGGTCATCATTCCGTACTACGCGGAACTGTGGAAGCCGCTACATGCGGCGGGCAAGAAGGTCCTGTTCTGCTCCGACGGCAATTTCCGCGAGTTCGCCGCTGACGTGGCCGCTGCCGGAGCCGACGGCTTCATCTTTGAACCCTGCAACAACTTTGCCGGGATGGCGGATGAGTTCGGGGCCACCCATTGCCTTGTGGGAAGCAGCGTGGACTGCCGTGATGTAACCCTGGGGCACAAGGATCAGGTGAAAACCAGTGTGGACCAGACCCTGGCCGCCCTCTCCAAATGCCGGGGCGCCATCCTGGCCGTCGGCAACCACCTGCCGGCCAACATCCCGCCCGCGATGCTGGACTACTATTTCGAGTGCCTGCTCCCCCATCTCGCCCGGTAGCGCCACTGTCGAAGGCTACACTTGCTCATCCGGTAAATTCAATGGAACCCGTATTCTTGCGCTTTCCTGATGGCCGTTTTGCCATCCCAGCCCGGAGACGCCATGGTGGTGAAACTTAGCATCGGCATCGTGATTTCCTTTCAGACTAAAATTCAGCGATCGTTTTCACGGCACGCTGTTATCTGCCGAATGACGGCACGGCAAAGGGTTTTCCGGGTCTCCGGACGGGCGCAATCAAGCCCTATGGATCGCTTGAGTGTGAGCCGGTTGGAAACCATAAAATAGGACACCGCGAGCAGATTGAAAATAAACCCCTCGAAGGGGATATCTGCAAGATAGTGACCGCTCTTCTGCCCCAGTTTATAAAGACGCCTCAAATGCCTTAAAACCGGATCCTGTAATCCGGACAAGGCAAAGGAGTGCCCCCCGCCTTCCAGATTCTCCCAGGCAAGCAAACGCCAAAATTCCGGATGCCGGGCGTGCAGACTGACATAACAGTCCAGAATCTGTTCGGCCATGCCGGGAATGTCCTTCGCCGATAATTTCAGGAACCGGCTTTCTTCCCTGGCCAAGTCAACAAACACCACCCTCAACACTTCCGAGAAAAGACCGGCCTTGTCTTTAAAATTGGCATAAAGGCGCTGTTTATTGACCCCCGCGGTGGCGGCGATCATATCAACGCGTGCTCCATGATAACCCTTCGCCGCAAACTCCCTGCGTGCAGCGGCCACGATGGCATTTCGAGTCCTGATCGCCCTTAATTGCATGGTTGACCCTGTCCTCCCGTCGTCATCTCACGCCCTGGAATTATCCGCCACGATGAACCACTAGCTCAGCCAGCGGGAGAGATGCTCCCTTACGAAATCATCATCATTAAGGTGTGGATAGGCGGCATAGACGCGGTCGATTTCCGAAGCCTGCCCGGGCGAAAGCTGCTCGTGTGGATTGATGCACCACAAGCCGGGCATCAGCCCCTGACGGCGCAGCACCTCGTGGAGACCGGGAATGCAGCCGGCAAACCCATTGGCCACGTCGAAGAATGCGCCATTCGCATCCGTCACTTCGGCCGCGCGTGTGAGCATGGCTGGCGGAACAACTCCCCGGCTAACACACCGATGACAGTCGGCCAGAAGTTCCACGGCTTTCCGGGTCCAGACCGCCCAGTGTCCGAGCAGGCCTCCCACGATGCGAACCTCGCGGGGCCCCTTTGCGGTTTGAATACAATACGGAGTCAGCAGATCCACAACGATATTGTCATCATTGCCGGTGTAAAGGACGATCTCCTTTTCCCGGCCGGCGTCACAAACGGCCCTCACCACATCCAGCGTCTGATAGCGGTTGAAGGGGGCCATCTTGATGCCCAGCACGTTGGGGATCTCCGCAAAGGCACGCCAGAAAGCATAGGGCAAAGGACAGCCCCCCACTGAACTCTGGAGATAAAAACCTATAACCGGCATGATGGAGGCAATTTCGCGACAATGAAGAATGAGCGTCGGCACCTCCGCATCCTTCAGTGCCGCCAGACTTAACAGGCAGGCATGATACCCCGTCGCCCGGGCGAAAAGCGCCTCTTTGACGGCCTGTGGTGTCTTACCGCACACGCCCGCGATCTTCAGGATGCCCCGCCCCTGTTCAGCACAGGTGCGATCAATGGTTTCAGAGGCCAGGGTTAAGACGGGCTCAAACAAGCCGACCGCCGGATCCCGGATCTCGAATTGAGTGCTATGCACTCCAACGGCGAGCCCACTCGCCCCGGCCTCAATATAGTAGCGGGTCAGGGCGCGCTGGTGCCGCTCCGAAAGTTGACGCTTCTCATTCAGCGCCAGAGGCTGGGCGGGAATCACGCCGCCCTCCCGAAATGAATCAAGAACCGCGCTTGGAATGGATTGGATCTTCATGGTGCCTTCTCCTGGGAACTGTCCTAATATTTTCCGTCCGAAACTTCAAAATGGGTGGGTTTCCCGAGCGATCGGCCGCCTTGCCTGATCCATTCGGCGGTCCACCTGACCACCTGCGCCAGAGAAACGCGCGGGTACCCGAACAAGGCGTGGGCCCGTGCCGCATTATTGAGATACGCAGAGGAGCCCGGCTCACCCTCATACGTTACCGGTTTGCCCAACAGGCGCCCCAGCATGTCGGCAGTCTCCGTCACCGAGACGGTCTCCGGTCCGGTAACATTCAATATGGCAGGCGGGGATGAGCATAGCTCCAGTGCCTGTAAAGCCTGGCTATTCGCATCCCCTTGCCAGATCCCATTGAAATACCCGACCGTCCGATTGACAGGGCGGCCATCCCAGATCATCTTCGCCAGGTCATGAATCACGCCATATCGCACGTCCAAGGCATAGTTCAACCGCAGGAGACACACCGGGGTCCCGTGGGTCCGGCTGAAGTATTCAAAGGTACGTTCACGCCCCAGACATGATTGCGCGTATTCCCCGATGGGAATCGGACGATCTTCTTCCACACACCCGATGTGCGTCAACGGAACAAGCGGGTACACGCATCCTGTGGAAAACGCGACAATCCGACTCCTGGAATAATGCTCACAAACGTGGGCCGGAACAACGGTGTTCATGGCCCACGTCAGGGATTCCTCTCCCGCGGTGCCGAATTTGCGGCCTGCCATGAAGAGAAGGTGGGGCACCTCGGGCAGGGCGCTCACCGCGGCCCGATCCATCAGGTCACAGGGCAGCGGAATGATACCCGCACGCTCCGCGGATGCGATCATCGCAGGATCGGAAAACCGGCTGACCCCGTAGACTCTCCGGGTGATGCCTGCCGCCCGGCTGGCATTCACCGCCAGGGCCCCGAGCGACAACCCCATTTTCCCCGCAATCCCCAGAATGGCGATGTCCCCTTCCAGCCGCCCCATCATCGCGATCAACGCCGGACTGGGGCGAGCCATCAGTTCCTCCACCTCCGCTTCCGTGCGGAGAATGCCGGGTAACGTTTCCTGAATGACCATGACAAGACCTCCCTGACTAAACCAACTATTTAGTTACTTTATGACAAGGGCGAAATACGTGCAAGCCTTTTCATGGGAAGCCAGCCTCTGCGAAACCCAGCACCCGCCTGAGTGAAAAATGAGACTCAAGTCACCTTTACGATATAGAGATATAGTGAGCACTACTATTGACGCCTGAATGACAGTATGCTAGCATGCTTTAAATAAATGGCATTGCTTTTCGCGGTTTACAGCAGATTATGTTCTTTTTATATGAATTCTGACTTTAATCCTCAGTTGCCGTCGGTATTTGGCGATCTAAGCCCATGGCAGAATGCACCCGCTTTTTGGCCTGCCCATCCGGCGCAAGGGGTCCCCTTCGCCGGCACCCTGAAAGAAGCGACACTCAACACGATTGGCCGTAGCGCCGGTGGCCACGAGATCCTCGCCATCGAATATGGGGAAAAGGAACCGGTAAACGCCACCACTGAAAACCTCCAGTCCGCTCTGGCCAGCGGCATCTCAACTCCCGACCCCACCGCCATCTTCCCCAAAACTTTCTATGGAACCGAACGGCGAAATCGGCCCGTGGTGGTCTTTCAGGGCGCCATCCACGGCGATGAGATCACCGGCACCGCCGCCACACTCAATCTCTGCCGCATCATTGAAACCGGCGCAGACCTCCGTGGCCGGCCCTGGCCCGAATTACAGCAGATGGCCCGCGCCGCGCGAGTCTGCATCATCCCATGGCTTAACATGGACGGGGCCATCCGTTCTCCTGTATCCCACCATGCAGGCATGGCCGCTTCCGCCGCCGAGGCAATGCTGGCAGGAGTGAAGAAAGACGGAACCCCCCTCACGTATCCCCACTTCAAGGCCGTTTCCCCAATTCCCCCCGATGACATGGCCTTCATGGGCACCTACTTCAACGATGCCGGCATAAACCTGCAATACGATTTCTGCATGCCTCGGAGGCAGCCGGAAACCCTCGCCTGGATGGACTACTACCTGGGAGAAAGGCCTGACGGCGTCGTCATCTGGCACTGCAATGCCGGCTCGCTGATCGGGCCGCCAGGCTATTACCTCCCCCCGGGGCATCAACTGGAGGAAACGCGAATTGCCGGGGCCGTACACGGCCGGCTCCTTCGGGAAGGATATGATCACCCTGTCGCCAGCCGCGCAAGCTGGGCCACCCTGCCCGGCATGGGCAAGCCCTTCATCGAACAGTCAACCGCCGTCTACCATGTATCCGGTGCGCTGCCGGTCATGTGCGAACTCCCAAACGGCTGCAAGGAGTATTTCTGTTCATGCGAGGACATGCTCACCATCGGCCTGCTGACCATCGAGGAGATTTTCCGTTACGCCCATAACGAGGGGTTCCGTCCCTACGAGTACTGGAAGAAAGTGCGCGACAAGATGCAAAAACCTCCGACTCAACTCGAGACACCAACCCCGGAACACTGAACTCGGATCATGGCCACAAACGACAACCTTCATCCGCCACCCGAACCCACCCCCATTCGCCAAGGGCTGTCGTTGCGTGCCCTCCTGTTATCTGCCGGAGTCAGTATTCTGGGCGCCGTTATTGCCAACTATCACGATGGCATCATTCTCCATGATGACATCTCGCAGCACAACATTATCGCCCCCCTGGCCGTAGCCGCCATCCTTCTCTTCGCAGGACTGGTCAATCCCGTCATTTCCCGCCTGAGCCCGCGCCGCGCCTTCAGCGGCGCCGAACTGGGCGTGGCGCTGGCCCTCGCCCTGCTAGTCACCCCCCTGTCGCGCTCGTTCTGCGCCAACTGGGTCCGCACCGTGGGCTATATGCCTTCGCAGATCGAGGCGCAGCACCCAGGCATCAAGCCCCTTGCCAAGGCCAACCTCTTCGAGGTTCTGCCCGAACATGCCCTGCTGAGCACGGAGGCCTCTCGTGTTTTCGATGACGGCCTCGCCCCCTCTGATGGTGGCATGGCCCATTTATCCGACATCCCCTGGGGAGACTGGCTTGCGCCAGCCCTTTACTGGGCCCCGATCATGCTCACGTTTCTGGTCCTGGTCATCAGCATGGCCCACCTGCTCTACCGTCAGTGGGCGGAACGGGAACTGGTTCCCTTCCCGCTCGCCGAATTCGCCGCCGACCTCGTACGCCGGGACCGTCAGCGCCATCTCCCTGATATCGGCTATAACCGGAGCTTCTGGATCGGGTTCGGACTCCTTTTCGTCATCTTTGCCATCAACGGTCTTGTCCCCCATATACCCAAGATGGTTGAGATCCCCCTGAAATTCAACTATATTGAACTGTCTAAACAGTTCCCTTTCCTCAAGAATAGCCTGGAGGGTTACTCGCTGCTGCGCGGTTCGATTTATTTCGCCGTCGTGGCCGCCGCCGTCCTCCTCCCCGCGGAAATCAGCTTCACCTCCTGGTTCACCTGGCCCGTGATGATCGTTTGCACCTATATCTACTACACGCAGACCGGCCAGGCATTCACGGGAGTCCAGCGCAACATGATGCAGACCGGTTCGTTCTGGGCCATGGCCATCCTGATTCTCTATGCTGGCCGCACCTATTATCTGGCCCTTTTCCGCCAGGCGGTCGGCCTCGGCCCCCGTTCAGTCACCAGCGGCCCCGTCGACCCGCAGAGCGTCCGGGTCTGCCGGGTCTTCCTCCTTGCCCTTGTCGGGTTTGTCGTCATCCTGAACCGTTACGGGATTCCCTTGGACCTGGCCGTCATCTGGACCCTCGCGCTACTCATCCTTTTCCTTGTGACATGCCGCCTCGTGGCCGAAATGGGGATCCCCTGGACCCCGATACACATCGGACCACTGCCCTTCCTGCTCAGCTCGCTAGGGGAGAAGGCCATCGGGGCCAAAGCCTTTGCCTTGATGGCAATTTTCAATAACCTGACCCTCAACACAACCGTCTACGTCTCGTCAGCGGCCATCAACGCCGCCCATGTCGAAGCGCGTTCACGGGGCCGCATTTCCGGGGGCCGCATCCTGATCCCTTTCCTGGCGATCATGGTCGTGGCCCTGATTGCCACCGCCATGTGGATCGGCTACAGCAGCGAAGGGGCGGCCAACGACTATCCCTCAAGGAATTTCAAAACCATCAACGAGACGGCCAGTTCAATCCAGAACCAATACCTTCAAGGCGATAACCCGCCCGCCATGCGTGAACTTCTCTCCAAAAATACGCCTTTCAAGGAGCGGTGGGCCGCGGTACGGGTCGATCCACGCTTCCCCCCCATGTTCGCGTGTGGCGCCGCCCTCATCCTGTTGACGGGATTTGCGCGGCTGCGCTTTTCCTGGTTCCCCCTCCATCCCCTGCCCCTTGTTCTGCTGGGATCCTGGCTCATGTCCCGTTATTTCTTCTCCTTTTTTCTGGGCTGGCTCATCAAGGTTGCCATCATCAAGATCGGTGGCGGACGGCTGTTTGAGAGAACAAAACCGTTCTTCGTGGGCGTTGTAACCGGGTTGGCATTTATTTATGCGTTCTGGATCGTCGCCAATATCGTCATTTTCAGGGCAAATAATTTCACCTTCGAGCCGGAATGGGCTCTGATCTTCAGGGATATGTTCTCGAGTTAGGAACCGTATGGCGACCCAATTGAACATCCGCGAACAATCTTCGCTGCGATGGAGCAAGGAAATTGAGATTGCGGTGGATGGAATCCACTACCGTCTGCTCCGTTCGCTGCTTACACTGGGTGTCGTGGTGCTGGCCGTGGCGTTTATCACCAACATCCTGGTGGAAGCCCGGATTGCCGGATCCTGCAAGAACGGTGTCCATGCGTTGGTTGAGCAGCAACGCGAACTGGTTCTTCTGTCATCCTTTACAGACACATCGCTCGGTCTCCGCGATCTGGCCACCCGCATCGCCGACCTGCCACCCGGTGGCTGGCCTCTCGATACGCTTGACCGCTGGCTCGGGATTCCCATGGCGGAGTCAGGCCGCTTCCAGGCAGACTGCCTTGCCTGGCGGAAGGCCGAGCGGTGGCTCGAGGAGCGCGCCCCAGGCCACCGGCGCCTCCTGGCCGGCAAGCGGGATATCGAGGAGACCTTCGCCCTATTGGATACCGACGTGGGTCGCCGTGCCTTCGCCGAGACAGCCCGGGGCATACCCCTGCAGCTTCCGCAAGAATTCCTTTCTTTCGCGGCACGCCGCAGGGCCTTTCTCGCGGAACTTGAGGCGGCAACCATCCGGCTTAACCATGCCCGCGCGGCGTTCAGCGCCTCCATCGGCGGCCATCCCCTGCCTGACTGGCTGGTGGCCACAGAGGCCGGTCATGCCGCTTCCATCCTGGAGAAGTCCGGACTCAAGATCACGCCGGAGCGTCTCGACTCTCTCCGACGCCGGGCACGGGACCGGGACGTTGAGCGCTGCCTTCTCGCCCGGCTGGACGCACCCGGTTTGTCCGTCACCTGGCGCAAGCAGTTCAACCAGATATTCGAGAAAAACATGGCCATCGATCAATTGGCCTCCGATATGGCACGGGCACAATGGTTGCTGAACCAGCCGGCGCCAGGGCCGTTACTGACAACCGAAACGGCCTTCCACGCCGCCAAACGGTTGCGGGATACCAGACGCCTGACTGAGGCGGACAACCAATTGACGGCCGAATACGGCAACGAGCCGGGCCTTAGCGCCAATATGTTCTGGCTTCTGATCGTTTCGCTGCTGGTCTGCATGGCGGGTATAACCAATGCCATGCTGCTCAGCGTCATCGAACGGTTCCGGGAAATCGCCACCATGAAGTGCCTCGGAGCCCTCAACGGCTTCATCGCCCGGCTCTTCCTCCTTGAGGCCGCCTGCCTTGGCCTCGTTGGCGGGCTGCTCGGAGTCCTCCTCGGGGGTACGATCGGCCTCGTTCGCATGACCTTCGCCTACGGCGAGTGGGTGGTCCGGTTTTTCCCGTGGAGCGGATTGGCAGCCACGGCCGGAATCGCCACTGCCTGCGGTCTGGTCCTGGCCACGCTTTCCGCCCTGTATCCCGCCTCATCCGCGGCCCGCATGCCGCCTATCGAAGCCATGAGGGTCGAATAATGGCCAGAAAACTATCCCAAATCATCATACGGACCCAGGGCCTGTGCAAGGATCACAAGCGCGGCAGCACCGTTACGCACGCGCTCCGGGACGTCAATCTCGAAATCACCCGCGGCGAGTTCATCTCGTTCATGGGCCCGTCGGGATCCGGCAAAACAACCCTCTTCAATTCCATCGGCGCCCTTGACACCCCGACCTCCGGAACCGTCTTCATCGACGAGGTCGATGTCGCCCAGCTCAACGCCGACGAACTGGCCTACATCCGCTGCAAGAAGATCGGCTACATCTTCCAAACCTACAACCTTGTCACCGTCCAGACATGCCTTGAAAATGTCATGACCCCCATGATCTTCGCCGGAATGATCACTGACCGGGCCATCAAGCGCGGCATGGAACTCCTCGCCCTCGTGGGTCTGGCCGACCGCTGGGATCACCGCCCCAAGGAAATGTCCGGAGGCCAGCAGCAGCGCACCGCCATTGCCCGCGCGCTCGCCAACGACCCGGCCATCCTGCTTTGCGACGAACCCACAGCCAATCTGGATCTCAAGACCGGCCAGGAAATCAACGACCTGCTTGTCAGCCTGCAGCAGAAGCGCGGGACCACCGTGATCTGTTCCACCCACGACCACCGGATGCTCAATGTCTCGGACCGTGTCATGTGGCTTCGCGATGGCTGCGTTGAGCGGATTTCCCGCCGGCAAGACCTGAAAATTGAACTCGCCGAGGTGGAAGTGGAGACCAAATCGTGAACCGTAACCTCCTTCTCTCGCTTCTGCTGGGTGGCATTTCCACCGCCGCCGCCACTCAGGTCCCCGTCGACGCCGGGCGCCTGACCCGTGTCGCGAACGACCTGAGCTCACTTCCCCACCGGCTTTCCGGAACCGCCGAAGGCATTGCCGCGGGCGACCGCATCATCAGCGGCCTGAAGGAGGCGGGCATTCCCGGTGAATGGATCATCGAACAGCCGTTTGAGGTGACCCAACTCCGGCTCAACGCAGGCGACTGCTGGCTCGAGGCCGGCGGAAAACGTCTTGCCCTGCAGCCCTTGCGGCCCAATGGCATGGCGCTACCCGTGACGCCGCCCGAAGGACTCGAGGCTGAAACCGTCTATCTTGGCAACGGCTCCGAAGACGCTTTTCGCGGCCGCTCCATTCAGGACCGGATTGCGGTGATGGATTTCAACAGCGGCGACCGCTGGCAGGAGGCGGTCCGGGCAGGCGCCATCGCTATCCTCTTTGTGGGAATGCCTCCCCGTTCTGAATCCCCCGTCTCGACAGACGACAAGCCCAAGAGTGTTTACGCCAACTTCGAACTGCCCCGCTTCTTTGTCTCGCATGAGGCGGCAAAAGCCAGCGGGGCACTCAGCGGCGCACGGATCCGCCTTTTCTGCCGCATGGGCTTCCAGCGAGTCTGTGGACGCAACATCTTTGTGATGCTCCCCTCCCGGTCCGGGGCGCCGGCCACCAACGAATACGTTATGTTGGCCTGTCACTACGACACCTTCGGCGCCACGCCCTTTGCCATCTTCAATCCAAGGCTGGCCGCCAATGCGGCCGGGCTGATCGAGGCCGCCGCCGCCATCAGGAATGACCCGATGGAACGCGCCGCCGTTGTGGCCTTTTTTGACAACGAAGCTCAGCAGCAGGCAGGCCAGGTCCAGTTCCATTTCGCGCGTGACGCCTACTCCATTGAGGATGCACCCAAATCCCTGATCCGCATGATCAAGGATCGCGAAGCGGAACGCACCCTGCTTGAATCCAAACTGGCCGTCATCCGCGATCCGGCCTCCATCCTGAAACGCCAGTCGGCCAAACCCGGAGCGTCCGCCGCCCGGCAGGAATTGCTGGCCGCCGCCGAACTGAGCTACAACCGCAGCGTGGCGGATCTTAGTGAGGCACGCCGCGAATTCAATCTGCTCGACCGCCAAGTCACCCGTGCCAAGCAACGCATCGCCCTGTTCAGGAAAAATGCCGTTGCGGTCGCGCCAGAGGCAGCAGCGGCTGAACAGGCGCACCTGAACGATGAACTCTCCAAGGCCGAACAACACAGGGCCATCCGCTCAGAACCGGCCCAGGCCCGGATGCAAGCGGCCCTGCGCACCAAGGAAAGCCTGTACGCAGCCCGCAAGTTGCTCGTCGAGGGAAAGGAACCCGGACCCGGCACCGATGAGAACACACGCCGCCTCTTCACGGCCCTGCTGGACGAAGTGCAGTCTTCTTGGCAGTCCCGGCTTGCAGAGCAAGCGGTTGAGGCGGACCATCTCCGTCGTTTCCAGGCACTGGGTGAATGGTTTGCCGGCAGGAACATGGTCGCCCTGATCGTCTGGAATATCGAGCCCTCATCCCGTCGCTGGACCATTCTCGGTCCGGAGCTTGTTACAGACGGTATCCAGAACCTCCAGGCCACCCGTTGGATCAAGACTTATATGGAGACCCACGCACCCTCGTTTCCAGGATGCAACGGCCTCGTCACAGGCCTTGCCAGTCCCTCGGCAGCCGGCATTGGCGGCCAGGTATCTTTCGTGCTGGAACTGGGAAGCGTCGGGGCCGCCTTCCCCGGCCCCCGGCCTGCAGCCGAACCCGGGCTGGGCCTGGCCGGCTTTGCAGGCCACACCACCGAAGCCCTGGCCTTCTGCCGCGAATTTGTGCGCCAACCCGAGTTGAGCCGGGTACGGATTCCAGGACGCCTGAATGCCGATCTGGTCTTTAATCTCCCCTCCTGGTCCGACAGCAGCAGTCGCTACGACGGGTGTTTTGTCCGGCAATATGAAGCGAAGTCAAAGGCGGGAGCGCCCATCCCGGATGCCCCGGTATTCATCCAGAAGAGCAACCGTGAGACCATTACCGTGGATGGCCTCCCACCGCCAGAGGCCTGGGGCGGATTCTGGGTCTCCAGTTCCCGTGTTGGATCCTTTCCCCTGATGGCGGTCCGTTGCGACAGTAAGAAGTTGAACATCCAGTCCGCCCTCTATGACAGTCAGGGGCAGATCAGGGCCATCAGCCAGCGCCACCCGAACGGCTTGATCGGAGTGGCCGGGAACTGGGAACAACCTTCCGCCTTCCTGGAAGACATTAACAACCAGATTGTCCTGTTCGATGTACGCTCCCGCATCCGGTTGACGGGCATCCGTTCCGCCGCCGGCCCCGTCGAGGAGAAAAGCGTTCACTTCATTGATGCCAACACCTCCAGCAAGCCGAAGCGCCTCAACCTGAGCCTGAGCGGGGATCTGCTCTCTGTCTTCACGGGTCAGTTGCGGGGATACATTATAATCCAGGGGTCTCAGCTTCTGCTGAATGCCAGCCCGTATGAACCGACCGGCATCGGCTACGAAGTGGAACCGGGAATCGGCAATGCCCTTGGCCGATCGGTCCGGGATGTATGGCTGCTGGACGAAAGCCGGCTGAACAATCTGCGGCGCCACAGTATCCTCGAGAATGGGCTGGAGCGTCTGCACGCCAGGGCCGAACAACTGCTTGACCTGGCCGCGCAAACAGCGGATTCACCCCTTCTGGCCAACGCACGACGCCTCGTATCGCTGGCCTATTCCCACCGCGTCTACGAGCCGGTGCGTACCGTAACCAATGACCTGATCAAGGCGGTCATCATCCTCCTGCTCCTGGCCATCCCGTTCAGTTTCGCCCTCGAGCGGCTCATTTCCGGATCCCCGAACATCTACCGCCAGATTACCGGCTTCGCCATTTGTTTCACCCTGGTGTTCACAACCCTGTATCTGGTGCATCCCGCCTTCCGGTTCACCTCCTTCCCGCTGGTGGTACTGCTCGCGTTCATCATCATCATCCTCAGCAGCACCGTGATTGCCATCATGTGGAGCAAATTCGAGTACGAGTTGCGAAAGCTACACGGCGTGGCGACGGCCAGTCACCAGAGCACCCGCACGGCCCAAGGCACCATTGCCGCCGCCATCACGCTGGGTATCGCCACGATGCGGCGCCGGCCCCTGCGGACGACCCTCACGGCTGTTACCATCCTCCTGCTTACCTTCACCATCCTCTTTTTCGGCTCGTTCAGGAGCGAGGGCGGCATCCGCTTGGTCCTGGCAGGCCCCGGCCCCTTCTTGCCCCAGGTGGAAATCAGTTCCGCGCCGGGCAAGTCGTTCGATGCCCAGGCAGTCGCCAGCCTGCGGATGTTGTTCGCCAACGCCGGGACCAACTACATCCGGTCCTGGACGACAGCGAGCGAGGAACATGTCCTCGCGGGACGGCTTCCCGATGATTCCGTGTTCACCGTGAATGGTTCCGCCACCCTGCCCCCCCCCGATCTTCACTTGTACCCGCCGCTGAAACAAGTGCTCTCCGGTGACATCGACGGATTTGCCAGGGATGGCGGGATCCTGCTGCCAGCCCCCTTGTTTGAGAGAATCCCTGAACCCCTCCGCCAACCCGCATCGGATGGAACCCCGCCCCAGGTCGATTTCGAGGGTCAGCGTTATGTCCTGCGGGGTTCGTTTGATCCAGCCGGTCTCAAGGCGATACACACCCTGGATGGGGCCTCGTTCGTGCCCCCGGACCTGGCGACCGTAAAGCGGCAGCTGGAGGTCCAGTATCCCCGCGACCGTGATGCCGTCAAGCTGAAGCTGAACGAAATCGATCTCGCCGACCTGCCACTGCTCGCCCCGGAGAGTGTCGTTCTGGTTTGGGACCCGCGCACCCGGCAGACTCCCCTGCCGGCCCAGAGCCTTGTATTCCTGCCCGGGAACGAGACGCTGGCCCGCACCATCGCGGCAGAATCCTCCATCCTGCTGGACCGCCGGGCCAGCCTTGCCGCCAGCGGCGAACACTACCGCGTGCTTTACACCACGAATTTGTCGCTCGGCGGTTTCGCCAAAGTGGTCATCCCGCTCATCCTCGGAGGCCTGATCATCTTCGGGACAATGCTTAGCTCCGTCACCGACCGGCAGAAGGAGATTTTCACCTTCTCGGCCCTGGGGCTCGGCCCGCGCCATGTGGCAGCACTATTCTTTGCCGAAGCCTCGGTTTACGCGGTTGTAGGAGGCATGGGTGGATACTTATTCGCCCACGTCTTTTCCAAGCTCGTCGAGCTCATGGCTCGCCTGGGATGGACCGAGATGCCCGCCATGAACCACTCCTCCATGAACGCCATGATCACCCTGCTCATCGTCATGGCCACGGTCCTGATCTCCACCATCTACCCCGCCATCAAGGCCTCGCGTTCCGCGAACCCGGGCGCCCAGCGCACGTGGCGGATGCCTGACCCCAAGGGGGATACCTTCAACATCGAGTTTCCCTTCACGGTTTCGGACTACGATGCCATCGGCCTCATGAGCTTCCTCGAAGAGCATCTCCTGTCGCATCGCGATAAGTCAATAGGCCTCTTCGCCGCCGATAAGGTGGAGGTAAACCATGCCGGGGGGCGGTTTGCAATCGAGGCCACGGTCTGGCTCCAACCCTTCGACCAGGGGGTGTCGCAGCGCTTCAGACTCAGAACCGAACCCGGGGCCATTCCCGGCATCGACCGCGTCCGGGTGGAAATGACGCGGCTCAGCGGAAGCCCCGCCATCTGGCAGCGCAGCGCCAAGGTGTTCATCCATGACCTGCGTAACCAGTTTATCCTGTGGCGCACGATTCCCGATGATGCGGCCGAGCACTATTACCAGATGACGGCAGCCCGGTTCACGGTGGAGAAAGGGACGGTCGCATGAAACTTGACAAGGAACTTGAGGAATTCAGGGACTTGGTAAAGCGTCCGGAGGAGTTCCATGACGGATTCAACTGGACGTCACTGGCAGCCGCCATCTTCGTCGGCCTGTTAATGGTACCGGGGGCCATGTACATGTCGCTGGTATCAGGTCAGTGCCCCAGTGGTTCGGCCAAGTGGGTAACCGTTATCCTTTTCCTGGAAATTGCCCGCCGCACCCACAAGGCCATGAAACGCTCCGAGATCTTCGTCCTCTTCTACCTGTGCAGCGCGGCCATGGCCATGCCCTTCTCCGGCCTGTTGTGGACCCAGTTCATTGTCCAGTCTGACGCCGTCTTCGGGCAGGGATGGCAGAACGAATTTCCCATCTGGTTTGCCCCCACCGATCCCGACATACTGGGGCAACGGTCATTCATGATGAAGGAATGGATGCCCGCCGTCGGCATGGCCCTGCTGCTGAGCATCCTGGGTCGCCTGGACGGCAGGATTCTAGGCTACGGGCTCTTCAAAATGGCCAGCGACTATGAGAAACTCCCCTTTCCCATGGCCCCTGTTGGAGCCATGGGCATACTGGCCATCGAGGAAGAGGGGGAGGAAGACTCGCCGCGCTGGAGTGCCTTCGCCATCGGCGGCGCCATCGGCCTGATTTTCGGCTTCATCTATCTGGGCCTGCCGGTGCTTTCCAACACGTTCTTCGGCGTCACCATGCAGATGCTTCCGATTCCTTTTGTGGACTGGACCGGCAAGACCGAGGGATTCCTCCCCGCCGTAGGCACCGGCATGACGTTCGACCTCGGGATCTTCCTCACGGGCATGGTGATGCCCTGGTGGTCAGTGGTCGGCGGCTTTATCGGGTTGGTTGGCACGATCATCGCCAACCCGATCCTGTTCCATGGCGGCATCCTGACCACCTGGCAGGCGGGCGACGGCATCGTGGAAACCGTCTACAAGAACACCATCGATTTCTATTTTTCCTTTGGCATCGGCCTCTCGCTCGCCGTCGCCTTCATCGGTTTCTATTCCGTCTGGCAATCCGTCCGCCGCCACAAAGCCACCAAGGAACTCAGGGCGGAGCAAATCGGGCCGCCCCCCGGCCGCGGCGACATCCCGAACTGGGCCATCATTGCCTGCTACTTCACCTATGTGGGCATCTACATCGGACTCAGCGGCTGGCTGATCGACTGGCATAAGGGCGTGATGATCGTGCTCTGCTTCTACGGGCTTGTTTACACGCCTGTCATCAGCTACGTCACCGCCCGCCTTGAAGGGCTTTGCGGCCAGGTGGTCACCCTGCCACTCGTGCGTGAAATCGGTTTCATTCTCTCGGGGTACAAGGGCCTCAAGATCTGGTTCCTGCCCCTCCCCCTGAGCAACTACGGCGAGGACACGGTCTTCTACCGCCAGGCGGAACTGACGGGCACCCGGTTCTGGTCAATCTGGAAGGCTGACTTGCTGCTTGTTCCCTTCATCCTGATCTCGTCGATCCTGTTCGCGAATTTCATCTGGTCGCTCGCCCCCATCCCCTCGGCCGCCTATCCCTTTGCCCAGAAAATGTGGGAGTTCAACGCCCTCAACACAACGCTGACCTGGGGCGCCACGATGGATGACTTCTCCCCCTTCTACAAGGCGATCAATGTGGTCTACATTGGCATTGGCAGCCTGATCGGCCTGATCAGTTACGCGATCCTGGCCTTGTTTGGCGCACCGATCCTCCTGGTCTACGGCTTTATCCGCGGCATGGGTCAATCCATGCCCCATGTGATGATCCTTCAATTCCTCGGCGCCCTTTTGGGGCGCTTCTATTTCTATCCGCGCTGGGGTGCCCGCTGGCGACAAACCATCCCCATCGTGGCGGCGGGGTTCGGTTGCGGAATGGGACTCATCACCATGTTCTGCATCGGCATCACCTTCCTGAGCAAGTCCATCTTCCAACTCACCTACTGACATGGAACACAACAACACCATCATCGAGGCTCGCGGCGTCACCAAGGTATTCAATACCGGCCGGGGCGAAGTGCGGGCCATCAACGGAGTGGATCTGGACATCTATGAAGGGGAATACCTTTCTGTTATGGGCCCTTCCGGCTCAGGCAAGTCGACCCTGTTCAACATGATCGGCGCCCTCGATCGCCCCACCAGCGGCACGGTGGAGATCGGAGGCGTCTTCCTCGGCAAAATCAACGACCGCGAAGCGGCCTTCTTCCGCAGCCAGCACATGGGCTACATCTTCCAGGCCTACAACCTCATCCCGTCCCTGACCGCGCTCAAGAACGTGGCGCTGCCCGTCGCCCTCTCCGGCGCCACCACCGAGGAATCCCTCCGCCGCGCCACGCAGGCGCTGGAGGAGGTCGGACTCGGCGACCGCCTGACGCACCGGCCCGATGAACTGTCCGGTGGCCAGCAGCAGCGTGTGGCCATCGCCCGTGCCATCGTCAACAAGCCCAGCATTCTCCTGGCGGATGAGCCCACCGCCAACCTGGACCTGCACACGGGCGAACAGATCATCGAATTACTCCGGGGCCTCTGTAACAAGCATGGCGTCACCGTCATCACCGCCACCCATGACCACGCCATGCTGGCGGTCTCCAACCGGGTGGTCTGGATCGCGGACGGCAGGATCGAGCGCATCGCGAAAAGCTCGGAACTTCGCATCAAGACCGGGACCGTGGCTTAAGG
>CAZSSA010000044.1:0-16256 GCA_964609375.1 uncultured Verrucomicrobiota bacterium
CTGCATACCCTGCTGGGCATTGCAAGCCAGCGCGACCTCGAGCACCACCCGAAATGCGGCGCCTCATGGGAGGGTTATGTGATCGAGGAGATCCTCAAGGCAGTCAGGCCGGACGAGGCCTACTATTGGGCTACGCACGGAGGCGCCGAGCTTGACCTGCTCATGTTCAAGGGCGGGCGCCGGATCGGGGTCGAGTGCAAGCGGTCGGATGCCCCCACACTCACCCCCTCCATGCGAATCGCCATGGCCGACCTGCATCTGGACGAATTGACCGTTGTCTACCCGGGCCTTAAAACCTATTCCCTGGCCGGAAACATCAAGGTCACCCCGCTTTCCCAGCTCGTCTGCTGAGCACTACCCTCTCCCGGAGGCATCCCCTGTCATGATTGTGCGTAGCGCCTTCTCCGTGGCCAGCAACACAAGTTTCTGCCGTGCCCGTGTTATGGCCGTATAGAGCAATCGGCGTTTCATCAACCGTTGCCCTCCCTCTCTCGGCAATACAATGGCCACTGCATCGTATTCACTGCCCTGGCTCTTATGAATCGTAATGGCCCAGGCCGGCTCAGTCGCCGGAAGGCTGGCCGCAGGCATCGTTTGCTTCTCGCCAAAACAGAATTTGAGCCCCCTGTCCATGGGTAGCAGCAAACCCGTATCCCCGTTACATAAGCCTGTGACAGGATCATTGGTGGTAATCATCACGGCCTGCGGCTTGGGTCCTTGCACATCTCCCGTGAGCCACTGCTGAATCCTCTGGTTCCAACGCTCAACACCATCAGGTCCCTTGCGAATCGCGCAGAGAATCCTGAACTTATCAAAGGCCTGCACGGCCTTTTCAGAATCCAGCGTCGCCTCCTTTAGCATGTCCGCCAGTTCCCCATACCCACCAATCCCCATCAGCGCCTCCCGCGCAACATTATTGGCAGGCAGGTTCCGCCCGCCATCCGGAAGTTTTAGCCATACAAGCCCTTGGACCTTGGCTTCCTCTGACTGAATTGTGTTTATAAAACGGTCCGCATCCCCGTCATTGATCGCCCTGGCCAGCACCCCAATCAGAGAACCCTCCTTATAGCGATGGACGTAAGTCAGGTGCACATGATCCGCACATAGCAAATTTTCCCCGCCTCGTTGAACCGGATCGAGACCGGCCCGTTCAGCAATCAGTTTTTTCCGTGTGTCAGAAAGCTCATCACGAACGGCGGAAATTTTAGGAAGGACAAAGCCGGCTTCGACGCTCTCCAGCTGTTCCGTGTCACCTACAAAAAACAAAGGGGTTTCACACGGCACTGCATCCACCAGTCGTGTCATCAGCGCGAGGTCCACCATCGATACCTCGTCAACGATCACCATGGAGGCGTGCAGAGGGTTGGACTGATCATGCCGGAACGGACCCTGCCCTTCCTTACGGGAACCGCGGACGCTCAAGGCGCGGTGAAGCGTGAGTGTCTTGACCACGCAACGCTCCCCTTCAGGATTGAGCCGGCCCAGCAACCGGTCCATCTCCGCACAGCCCGCAGTCAGGTCCCGTATCTTTTTTACAGCAGAAATCATACTCGCCCGCAACCGTGCCGCAGCCTTGCCCGTGGGCGCCAGCAACAGAACAGGAGCCATTTCTTCCTGCTCAACCTGCCTGAGCCAGAGGAGCAGGAGTTTCGTCAGCGATGTTGTCTTGCCTGTGCCAGGCCCGCCGGTCAATAAGCCAAAGCGCAAATCCACCAGATTGGCGGCCGCAAGGAGCTGTCCCCGATTTTCGCCTGGATCGGCGGTAACCGGAAACAGTATAGCGAGGTCAGCTCTTAACATTGCCTCGTCCCTGACGAAGGGAGAATGCTTCCGGCGCTCCTTGACAAGCTGTCTCAGACGGCTGTCGAAATCATAATAGCGGGCCAGCCATAAACTATCCCCATCCCTCACAACCGGCTTCGCGCCTGACGCGGGCAGGCCTGCGGTCACCACCTCCAGCCAGTCAGGAGCAGGCTCCAAGGGGGGCATCGACACCTTCTCCACATCCAGTCCTGCATAAGGGGACTCCGGATCAAGATAGACCCGCCCCTCCTGCAAATGGACGCAGAGCAACGCGGCCCATTGGGCCAGATCGGACGTTCCCTTTTTTCCATGAACGGCCGCTATCAGGCGTCCAAGGTCATAGCCAGGCATTGCACACAGGCTTTCTGTGTCCACAGGTTCTGCATTCATTGAGCCACCGGTCTTTTCGCGGGGAATAATTCATCAAGCGCTTCAACAAGGGCAGCTGGCGGCTTACCCAGCCAGATTCCCTGATGCGTCCCCTCTTTCATGCCCCGCAGGAATAGATAGGCCGTTCCGCAAAAATGACGTTCATAGTCCCAGCCTGGAACCGATTTCCGCAACCAGCGCCTTGCGGCGACGGCATACAAGAGCGCCTGAAGCAGGTAATGGCACTCCGCCATTGCCTCATTCAAATTCCTATCCCCATACCCGTCCAGCCGGTTGGTTTTGTAGTCTGCCACAACCCACTGCCCATTCCGGAGTCGCCCCATCAAGTCAATGATCCCCTCGAAATATCCACTCAGGGGTGTGAATCCCAGACTTTTAATCCGGCTGACATACGTCGTCTCGCCCCAGGGCGAGCCAGCTCCGTATTTCTCCATGATGGCCGCCAGACCCTCCGGGGTCAGTCGGGGATCCTGCGGAAGCATGAACTCCCATTCAGGGCTGTGCGGTTCCTTCAGCAGATCGCTGATGGTTCCACTCGCCAGGGACGCACCAGCCGTCCGATCCCACAACGCCCCTGCCGTCCCCGAAAAGTCAGGAACGGTTCGATCCCCGCGAAGCAAGCCAGGCAGGTCGGACTTAAGGGCCTCGATAAAAGTATTTCTCGCACACTCTGCATCCCCGCCGGACATGGCCATTTCGAAAGCGTAATGAACACGGTCGCCCAGTACCGTCCCGCCCTGAAACGGTTCCAGGATATCCTCGACAGGCTCAGCAGGAATTCCTGCGTCGCTCTCCGACAGGGGAGGCTGAGTTTCATCTTCAGCTCGATGCGCATCCGGATTGCGACGGAGCAACGCGGAGTAACTGGATTGCAAGGGTGCGGCCCCCAGTCCAACCCGCGTCCATTTTGCCGCACTGAGCTTATCCCCCTGCTTCAGGATGCCTGAAGCTGCTCCCTCCTTGCTGATGACCGGCTTGCACCAGGCGAATCGATCGCCTATCTGAATCACTTCAGATGTTGTACCTGCATAGCGACTCATGGCCACCTCGAAGGCATTGAGGCAGTCTTCGTCCTTGTACAACTCGGCCCCTTTGGGTTCTTCAAACAGCAGGCGCCCAAAGGCCGCACGGGTGGAGGATACGGTCCAGCGGGGTTCATGCTTCACCCGACCCCACCAGGCATGGACCTGATGCTTCGCACGGGTCAATGCAACATAAAGCAAGCGCATCTGCTCGGTATCCAGCCGTTCCTTTTCATTCTTGAGCGCCTGATCCCATGCCTCATCACCCGGCAGGCGAAGGATCGCCGCACTGTTCTCGTGAGAGACAAGACAGGGCGGAGTTTGAACCGCTTTCTGGGCCCACATGGCGGGCAAAAAGACAATCGGATACTGCAGGCCTTTCGAGGTATGGATAGTTGAGAGTATTACCGCCGGAGCATCAGTCTCCAGCCTCAGTTTGGCCGCTTCAGTGCCATCGCCCGCCTGCCCGGCCGCCGCCCTCGACATCGCTTGATCCAGAAAATCTTTAAGAGCCTCCGGACTCCGCGCATGTGCCTCATCCCATGCCGCCTGCAATAATTCGCCCAGTTGCAGGATGTTTGTCAGAATGCGTTCTCCTTCCGGCAGCCGGGCCAGACGAACCAACGCAGACTCCCCCCGGGGCCCATCCGACGGCGGTCCATCACGCAGAAGGCTGAAAAGCACCGACATAAAGCCTTCCTTCCTTACCCGTTCGGCTAAATCCAAAATGCGAGTCTGGAGCCGCAGGAATTCCGGTTCCGGCATCTGAACCACCTCATACAGGGTATACCCGAAAAAGGGGGTGGCCAAGGAGGCCCGGATAGAGTGTGGACGGGGCGAGGCCAGCGCCTGTAGCAGCAGGCCCATATCCAGGGCCTCTTTCTCCAGATAGACAGAACTGTCAGTTTGATAGGCCGAGGGGATTCCCAGCCTCTGCAATTGCCGTCGCACGATCTCCAATTGCTTGCCCTCGGGGGCCAGGACGGCAATATCACCCGCCTTCACCCGCCGCCAGCCATCGCTATTAATTTCAACACCCGAATCAAGCAGGCACTTGATGCTGTTAGCGCAATCAATCAGAGCAGGCCTCAGTTTCGCGGACTTGGAAGGCGTGTCTCCGGGGGAACTCCAGGTGTGCAGGCAAAAAGCCGGAACATCGCCCGGCGCGTTTAACCGTATATTGACCGTCTTATCGGCTACAGACCCGGTGAAGGGAACGTTATGGCCGAATACCGGCTTCACCGGTCCGGATGCGCCCAGGAATAAGGCATTGATTGCCGCCACCAGCGGGGCATCGGAGCGGAAATTCGTATCCAGATTTTTCTCGATGGCATTCGCCTTCGCGCTAATGTAGGTATCGATGTCTGCGCCGCGGAACCGATAGATGCTCTGCTTGGGATCACCCACCCAGACGATTAAATGGTCTGCGGGATTTCCGACCCACTCGGGATTTGCGAAAAGTTTACGGAAGATTTCCAGTTGCCGGGCATCCGTATCCTGACATTCGTCCACCATCACAGCATCGAACAGGGATCGGACGGCGGCGGGGAATTGTCCATTTTCGAGACTCCGGTAGACCACGTTAATCAGATCCGAGTAGAGCATGGTGCCATCCGGGGCTGGCTTTGCCGCAGACTCGATGAATTCCTGCTCCAGGAATCTGGTTTGTACCGCTTCAAGCCTGCTATCCAGTTTGACGGGCATTGACACCAGTTCCTCCAGGTATTCAAAGAAGTTGAATGTCTCAATGAACGTCGTCACCGCAGACAAGCCTTGGTCAGTTGCCTGTTTCAGTAAATCTTGACGCCGCATCCGTTTCACCCCGGCAGAAAATTTCAATTCCCCTTGGAATGGATCTGACAACAGTTTGCCTGTATCGCTGATTGAATTATCAAGGATTTTAGGAGTCTTGAAAGCTTCCGGCTGCAACGCCCCATCGTTGAGCAATTTCTGGATGTTTTTTTCAATCCCCGCCCGTTGTTCACTCCAGGCTTTATTCGCCTGTTGCAAGCACTCCATGACCTCCGCCCGCCACTTTTGCTGCGTTTGGTTTTCCAACAGCTCCAGGGGTATGCACCCCGGCGCGGGCAGTTCATATTCCCGCATTTTGCGGGCAATCGTCAAAAGATCCCGCACCTCAGGCGCCTTTTCGCCGAGACCAGCCACGGGTTGTTTACACGCCAGTTTTGCGAGAAAATCGCCAGCCAACTGACCAAGATGCGGATCTTCCGCGACAAGTTCAGAATCCACGGTCGCACCTAACTCGAGTGCATGGTCCTTGCGCAGCCTGTTGCAAAAGCCATGGATGGTGCAGATGGGCGCCAAGTCAAAACAGGAAAGGGCATTATCAAGCCTCGCGGCCAGAACATTCTTGTCTGTGGTAGCCCGGGCCGAGGCCAGAACAGCTGCAAGATTCCCATCTTCACCATCAGGCAACCCGGCAGCCAAACCCTCCCGGGCTTCGCCCAGACGCAGGCGTAGCCGCTCCCTCAACTCGGCGGCGGCCGCATTCGTAAACGTGGTTACCAGGATCCGCTCCACGCGTATCCCCTTGAGCACAAGGCGCAGAAAGATCAAGGCAATGGAATATGTCTTGCCAGTGCCTGCACTGGCGTCCAACGCATGCATGCCATGAAGGTCCAGGGTCAATGCAGGATTGTCGCTCATGCCCCACCTCCTTTTTTTGATCCAGCCTTTTTCGGTTTCTTTTCAACCGTTGAGGAATCTTCCGCGGCAATATTCAGAGACTTGGCTTCCTCCTTTTGATGCTTCATCCGCGTAATGAAGCCGAATACCAGCTCGGATATACCGGGGAACAACAAAACATCGGCTTCGGGCAACGACACCACGTTCCAGAGCGCCTTCCAGCCGGCGGATATATCAGGGCTTTCAGGGATCCCCATGGCGAGCGGATCCATATTCCGGAACGAGATCCGGCAGGCAGGGATTTCACTTTCCGCAGGGGCGCCAGAACCATAGAGCCCTGTCCAGTATAATTCGGCAGCCGCAACCATGTCTGAATCCTCGACATATTTTTCGCTGGCCACAGGGAAAAACGGCAAGGGGAAACTGGAGCCAAGCAAGGCCAAGGCGGCTAAACGCTGCAGCTCCGCTCTTGACTCAGCTGGCCCCATCGGCGGCAGAACGACCGCCGACCCCTTTTTACCACACAGAGCGCAACTGATTTCCTTGTTGTGGATAACGGCATGGACCATCTGTTCAATTCTGGCCTGTAATTGATATATCGCCTTACTATCACTGGCACAGACCCGGATCAAACAGGGGCCGGCATCCCAATTCATGGCGCGTAAGGGAATGAGCTCATTATCCGGCCCCGCCACCTTGCGGGCTTTCTCCATACTATTCTTCACTTCTTCGAGAATCTTCCTGAACACGGTTTCCCCGGACGCACCGGGCGGTAATTTCCCCGCACAAGCCAGGCGTTTTTGAATCATGGCCGGATCAACAGACTCTGTGGCCACAAGGAACTGCAGCAACTCATCCCGTATCCCCCAGGCTTCCAACCCTTCCAAAGTCAGGCTCTCCCTATCCGGCAGCATCTCGTATTCGCCGCCGGAGTGAACCTCAATGGTCTTCAGGAATTCCCTACAGGGGAGCTTGAAGAAACTCACCAGTTTGGTTGACAACTGGATCCACTGTGCCTTTCCCCACCCTGCCGGAGTGGCACCCGTCAACGCGAAGCCCATAATACCCGGCAGGCCCCACCGCTCCGGATCTAAAGGCAGCGCCTTCCAGCGGATCGATCCAGTTCTGGCTGGATTCCCGCGGGTGTCAAGAAGAGCCACGGCCGCCTTGGATGCAATGACATCATACGACTCTGACGCGCCCAGAAACTCCCCGGGATCAAAGCCATGCATATGCAGTTTGCGGATCAGGGCTTTCCCATTTTCCTGAAATGTGGCACGACAGACATCCAGCAACTCGCCAACAACAACAGAAGGAGGAACATCCCGGCCATTCTGCTCACTGCGTCCCTGCCATGTCCAGACAAGTACCCGTTCAGCGGACAACACCCATTCTAAAGTGGCCAGACGATCCTCCTCCCGACGACGACGGTCGCCCGGACTCGCCTCCCTGAGCAAACCGCGAGGTCGCATGGACTCCTGTTTTGGCCAGGCCCCGTCGGAAAGCCCTACAACAACCATCATCTTCGCCGGGAGAATGCGGGCCATACGGGACGAGGCAACCGTCATGCCGCCTATGCCCTTGCCCAACGGCAAGGTTTCCTCAACTGAGGTAGCTGCTTCAGCAAAAAGGGCAACAAAGGCCTCGGCGGAGAAACGAGCCTCCGGATTGACGTACCGAACCCCTTCCGCAAGCAACCGCGTCACACGGGACAACCAGACCGACTGCCCCTCCCTTTCCCCGCCCAGTTCTATCAACTGGGGCGCCCATGTATGTAACCAGCCCAACCATGTCCCCTCCTCAATGACCGATAGCCCCAAACGGTGCTCCAGACAGAACTCTGCACGCGCTGATTCAAGGGTATTTGCCCATTCAATGAAACGCACCAACTTTGCGGAGGCCAACCCCTCAAACGCGGGCAGGGGCGTGACACCCGCCCCACTCCCAACGGGGTCAATCATGGCATCAGGGTGAGTGAATCCAGCCACAAGCCTGCGCAGCGCAAAATCCAGTGTCCACATACCATCAGTCTCGCCCGGCTGGCCGTCCTTCCGGTCATCCTTGTTCAAGCCCCAGCGGAAACCCGCATCTTTCAGGTATTCCACAAGTTCAGCGGTCTCTGTCAGTGAGAAATCCAGCTTGGATTGTATGGCAGGCTGGGCCAGCAGATCAGACAAAACGGGAAGACTCAACCGGGCACCCAAAGCAGCCAACAACTCCTGAAGGGCCGCCATGATATCGCTGTCAGTACGCAATGACCTGTCGGCCAGATGCCAGGGAATGCGGGGTAGCCCATCCAGTCCAGAATCAGTCTTCCCGGGCTCCGTCGTGCCGAAAACCGCCGGAAGGAGTGGTGCATACCGGGCCGTATCGGCAAGCACCATCAATATATCCGAGGGCTGCAATGTCATATCACGCTGAAGGGCAGCACGCATGGCATCCCTCGCCCCTTCCAATTCGCGCAACGGAGAGGTCGCATCAATCAAGCTTAAACTATGGTCATTGATATTGACCGGGAGCCGTTCCTTCGACGCCCGTGGCTCCCGGGTTTGCCGGACGTCACCCTGCAACACGGCGAGGATCGAACCGTTATCCGACTCGCCCGCACCGGTCCGGGACTCGGCTATGTCGATCCCCAGTGGCGCCAGCGATTCTTCCAAGTCAACCACCTGCTGCTGCAACGTGATTCCCGCCTCACCCCAGAATGCTTGCAGCGTGCCGGCAACCAGCCATTTTTCGTCCCGCACGAACTCAGGCAACGTTTTATGCGACCCGGAAGTCTTCCAGCGGTTGCGCACGTCCCGCCAGGTGATCAACTGGTCCGATAGTCCTCGCTCACAAGTCTCCAGCATCAATAGATGCACAGGACAAGCCAAACTCAGTGCCCCTAGCGCATGAAGATAAATTCCCGGCTGCGCACCCGACACAACGGCTATTACTCGAGAGGGAAACCCAGGCCATACGCCATGGCGTTGCTGAAGTTTTTCGATAAAGACTGGTAACTGAAGCGCCAGCGGACGCGGACAGCCGGAGCCCGACCACAACGCCTTTGCCAGCTCGGCAATCCACTGCGTATCACCCTCTTCTTTAATGGTTCCGCCCAACCATTGAAGAACCGCTTCGGGCCGATGAGTTGCATGATCATCCAATATTCCAGTGAGCAAGCGGGCCAACTGGATACGGGCGAGTGATGGATTACGGGTATTAACGGCTAACCAGAGGCGGGGCGCGGAGGAGTCCTTGAGGCCAATAGACCCCAAATCCCCCTTGTGCTTTTCAAGAAGCCCGAGTACAGACCAGAAAAGCTGGTCCTCGGTCATCAAACGAGCATCGGGACAGACCAGACCGAAGGCACGCTCCAAAGTAAGCCGAAGGGAGCCAAACATCAGGCTGGCAGCAATACCACGATCCGCCAACCGCCGCCGCAAATCCCTCTCCCACAAGCGACCAGGCTGGATCACCCAGCGCGGCTGCAATGGATGATCAGGGGTTGCAGCGGTTTCAAGGAGTTGAGTCGCTTTCCCCATCAAATCCATCGGCCTCACGGCACTGTAAATATTCAGTATTGCCATTGTTCCACCTTGTACGCCATGAGGATTGGGGGGTGAGCCGGCGTTTAAGCTGGTGGGCGATACAGGACTCGAACCTGTGACCCCCACCATGTCAAGGTGGTGCTCTAACCAACTGAGCTAATCGCCCTCAAAGGAACGCAGACTATAGAGATTGCCCCCTAATCCTGTCAACTCTTTCGCAGTGGCATCCCGGAGGGCCGCATCTCCGGGTTTTGGCGATTCGCCCATCCCGGAGTAAGGATGCAGATTGACAGACTTTTCCGTCACCGGTGGAGTCACCTCCGGCGGGAACAGAATCGCACCCCCGAACGACACTCGCCCAACAACACTCGTAATTCCACTTGCCACACCCCGGTTTAACTATATATTAACTAATTCATGCGCTATGCCATCGTTTCTGATTTACACTCGAATATGCAGGCGTGGAATGCCGTCCTGCTCGATATCCGCAGCAGCCGCATCGACCACATCATCTGCCTTGGCGACCTCGTCGGCTACGGCCCCTCCCCCGCCACGCTCCTCCAGTCCGCCCACGAAAATATCCACTCTTTCGTGATGGGCAACCATGACGCCGTCATCTGCGGCAAACTGGGCGATGATCTCTTTTCCGATCACGCCCAGGAGGCCCTCCGCTGGACCCGGAGCCAGCTTGGCCCTGCCGCCATCAAAGTCCTCTCTTCCTTCCCGTTAACGCTGGATGGCGGCTCGTTCCTCTGTACCCACGGCGACTTCACCCGCCCCGAATATTTCGACTATATCCTTGGACCGGATGATGCCGACGCCTGCTGGAAATGCGTCAACCATCAACTGCTTTTTGCGGGCCATACCCACGAGCCGGCACTGTACCTTCAGGGCCCCAGCCGCATTCCTCGCTCGATCCCCCCGCAGGACTTTGAACTGGAGCCCTCTAAACGCTATCTCGTGAACGTGGGCTCCGTCGGCTGCTCCCGCGATAACGATCACCGCGCCTCCTATTGCATCTACGACACCAAATCCAATTCCGTCTTTTGGCGCCGGATTCCCTATGACCTGGATGCCCATCGAAAGGCCTACGAGCAGGCGGGTCGCGACCCGGCAAAAAGCACGGTTCTTCAGAGCGACCCGCGCGGCGGCACCATCCCCTTGCGCGAACGCCTGGACTTTGCCCCGCCCAGCACCGCCGCCAAATCGGCCACCGGCGTGGCCGATGTCGCCTCCATCCGCACCCTTCAACGCCACGCCCGCCGATGGAAACTGGCTTCGGTATTACTCATCACCCTTCTGGGTCTCGCGGGTGGCACATGGGGTTTCTGGCTGCAAAAGACCACCAAGCGTCCCGTGATTATCCGGGAACAGATCGTCACCCCCCTTCTCGCTCGCCCCGACGGCGAGATCACGAATATCTTCCCCTCCCCGGCGATCCCCTCCCGCGCGGGAGACCCCATCCCAGGCTGGCTATTGACTATCGGCAATTCCCGCTGCCAAACCATCACCGTAACACCCGATAGTAACGGGGCCGCCGTCGTTGTCCTGTCGTCTCAAGATCCGGATGAGGAAATCGCCATGATGTCCGCCCCCATCGATGTATCCCCCGGCATGTCGTTTTATCCGGACATCTCCTTCTGCAAATCCACCAACTTTTCCGGCACCGCCGGAATCACCGTCTCGCTTGTTCGTAACGATGGCGGCGAGCAACAGCAGGTCCATCAATTCTATACTCAGGAACCCGGTGCACCTCGGGCCGACGGCTGGAGCCGGGCTCGACGTAAATTTGTCATTCCAGCCAAAGGCACACGGATACAACTCAAGATGGGGGGGCGCTTCACGGGAACGGTAAAAATCAAAAATATCATCCTGGGCTATTCCTCCAAATAACCCTCTCGTATCCAACGCGCCAACGCTCATCCCTGTCGGCAAGGCGCGGGGCTGAAGACATGGACGCTTGATTTTCACCCGTGCTCGCACCCTGCCGGATGCCTCAGGCGCCCGTATCCCTTCCACCACATGCAAGGTCAAACTCCCGCCATTTACCGTTCGCCCCCTGGCATCTTACAACAACCCTTCCTCCTATTCACCCTCCTCCCCTGGCCCTTAAATCATCCCCTATTTTGTGTTCGACTTTCCCCTGAATATGCCTGATAGTCCCAGCCTTTTGGCGAACGTGAACCAAGGTTCATCAAGGTTGGTCATGCCGCACCAATGGTACCAAGCGGCAACAGGTTGAAAATGGCGACAAAAAAAACTTTTAACGTTATAACGGGCGGCATTACCACACCCAAGGGATTTAAAGCGGCCACCATGCGGGCTGGCATCAAGGAAAGCAGGAAGCGTGATGATCTCACCCTGATCGTCTCCGATACACCAGCCTCTGTCGCCGGAACCTTCACCACCAATCGCGTAAAGGCCGCTCCAGTAAAACTTTGCGAACGCCACCTCATCTGGGGACAGGGTCAGGCCATCCTGATCAACGCCGGCAATGCCAATGCCTGCACCGGAGATCAGGGATTCCTTGACGCTGAACACATGGCTGAATTGACCGCCACTTCCCTCGGCATCGGCAAGAACCTCGTGTTCGTCTGTTCAACCGGCACCATCGGCATCCCCCTCCCCATGCCTAAGATCGAGGCCGCCCTGCCAACCCTCCCCAAACAACTTTCCGCCGAAAACGGCTCCCGCGCCGCCGAAGCCATCCTGACCACCGATCTCGTCAAGAAAGAGGTCGCCGTGACCGTCATGATCGATGGGACCCCTGTCACCCTTGCAGGCATCGCCAAAGGATCCGGCATGATCGCTCCCAATATGGCCACCATGCTGGGCTTTATCACCACCGATGCCGCCGTGGATCAGCGCTCCCTCCAACTTGAACTCGTTCACGCCGTCGACCTCAGCTTTAACCGAATCGTGGTCGATGGCGACGAAAGCACCAACGACACCGTCCTCATGCTCGCCAACGGCGCCGCCGGCAACAACCTCCTCGACCGGAATCATCACGACTGGCGGAAATTCTGTCATGCCCTCGAATTCATTACCCGCGAATTGGCCTTGATGATCGTCAAGGATGGCGAAGGCGCCACCAAGTTCGTCACCGTCACCGTCACCGGGGCCCCCAGCCGGAACGATGCCCGCGCCTGCGCGCGCGCCATCGCCAAATCCCCGCTGGTCAAAACCGCGTGGAACGGCGGCGACCCGAACTGGGGCCGCATCATGGCCGCCCTCGGTTATTCCGGCGCCCGGATTGAGGAGGGGCGTGTCGATATTTCCTTTAACGATGTCCCTGCCGTTCAAGGCGGCAAAGCCGCCGACTCCTTCTCCCTCCCGGACTTGGCCAAGGTCTATGCCCTCAAGGAATTCTCAATCAAGGTTGACCTGCATCTCGGCAAGTCCGAAATCACCGTCTATACCTGCGACCTGAGCAAGGAATACGTCGCCATCAACGCGGAGTACATGACCTGATGGAACAAGCCATCGCCAAAGCCGATATCCTGATTGAAGCCCTGCCCTATATTCAGGACTTCCGCGACGCTATCGTGGTCGTCAAATTCGGCGGCAGCGCCATGGAAGACCCCCGCCAGGTGGAAAACATCCTCGCGGACGTCGCCTTCATGGAATGTATCGGCATGCGCCCCGTGATCGTCCACGGCGGAGGCAAGGCCATCTCGCGCGCCATGTCCGATGCCGGGCTCGTCCCTAAATTCGTCAAGGGTCTGCGCGTCACCGACGAGGCGGCCATCCAGGTGGTCGAATCTACCATCAAGAACAAGGTCAATGCCTCCCTGTTGGACATCCTGAAGAAAAAGGGAGCACGGGCCTGCCGAATCGATGGCAATAGCCTCTTCGATGTCGAACAGCGCGTCGAAAAGGACCCCGCCTCCGGAACCACCTTTGACTGGGGCTACGTCGGCGAAATCCGCCATGTCCACGCCCTCCCCCTGCTTGAATGTTTCAAGACGGAAACCATCCCGGTCGTCACCCCCCTCGGTCGTGGCCCCGATGGCCATCTTTACAACTTGAACGCCGATGACGCCGCCGCCGCCGTGGCCCGTGAACTCAAGGCGCGCAAACTGGCGTTCCTCTCGGATGTCCCCGGCCTGCTCCGCGACAGGAACGACGCCTCCACCCTCTTTTCCACCCTGCGCATTCACGAAGTGGCGGAACTGATCAAAACCGGCGTCATCGACGGCGGCATGTTGCCGAAAATTCGCAGTTGCATGGAGGCGCTGGAGGCTGGCGTGCGCAAGATACACATTATTGACGGGCGCCTGCCCCATTCGTTGTTGTTGGAGATTTTTACAGACAAAGGAGTAGGAACGGAGATCACAGAATGATGACCACAGCAGAAATAACCACAAAGTACGAGCAGTATGTAATTCCAACGTATCACACCCCGAGCCTCGCGCTCGTCAAGGGCAAGGGCACCCGCGTGTGGGATAACGAGGGCAAACAATATCTGGACTTCGTGGGCGGTATCGCCTGCCAGAACATCGGGCACTGCCATCCAAAAGTCGTCGAGGCCATTCAACAGCAGGCCGCCAAGCTGATGCATGTCTCCAACCTCTACCACAACGAGCTTCAATCGGTTCTCGCCGAGAAACTCTCCTCCCTGTCGTTGGGTGGCAAGGTGTTTTTCTGCAATTCCGGCACCGAAGCCAACGAAGCCCTGATCAAACTGGCCCGCCTCTGGGGCAGCGACCTCGGCAAGTACGAAATCGTCTCCATGAAGAACTCCTTCCATGGCCGCACCCTGGCCAGCTTGGCCGCCACCGGCCAGACCAAGTATCAGGATGGGTTCGAACCCATGCCCGACGGCTTCTTCTACGCCGAATTGAACAAACTCGAGTCCCTGAAGAGCGTCGTCAGCGACCGCACCGCGGCCATCCTCGTCGAAGCCATCCAGGGCGAAGGTGGTGTCGTGACGGCAACCCCGGAGTTCATGAAGGGACTGCGCGCGCTTTGCGACAAGAAGAACATCCTTCTCTTCTGCGACGAAGTCCAGTGCGGCATGGGCCGCTCCGGTAACTGGTTCGGATTCCAGGGCACGGAAGTCATTCCGGATGCCTTCTCCATGGCCAAGTCGCTCGGCAGCGGATATCCAATCGGCGCCATCGTGACCGGCCCGAAAATTGCCAATGTCTTCCAGCCCGGAAAACATGCCAGCACCTTCGGAGGTTCTCCCCTCGCCTGTGCCGCCGCCCTCGCCACCCTGAATGTGATCGAGAGCGAAGGACTCGTGGAGCGCGCCGCCGAAATCGGCACCGATTTCCAGGAAGCCCTTGGCGACTTTGTCGGCGCCTATGAGCACGTCAAGGAAATCCGCGGTCGTGGCCTGATGCTCGGCCTCGTCCTCGACACTCCCGCCAAGCCACTGGCCAAGATCCTCTGCGATAATGGCTTGCTCGCCATCACCGCCGGGGAAAATGTCCTCCGTCTCCTCCCGCCGCTGAACGTCAAGGAAAGCGAACTCGACGAGGCACTGGAGATCATTGATGACGCCCTGGCCGAGTTCCACGGCGTTGAAAAAACAACCGAAGAATAACCGGCAAGGAGTTCCGGGAAACCTAACCCGTCCCCGCCCTGCCGGCATGTCCGGTCTCGCCGGGACGGGTTTTTTATGTCAGTACAGGAGGTGTGCAATGGTGATTAGCGAACTTAAAAAACAACATGTGGGCATTTGTGTTTCCGGTGGACTCGACAGCAAGACCATCACCAAGAAACTGGTCGAGATGGGGGTCAAGGTCACCTGCTTCTCAGCCGATCTCGGCCAACCGGACGAGAAAGACATCAACGATATCAAGAAAAAGATGGCCCCCTGCGGCGCGGAAACAAACATCGTTGATCTCAAGGCGGAAATGGCCGAAGCCTGCTTCGAAGTAATCCAAGCCCAGGCCATGTACGATGGCGGCTATTGGAACTCAACCGGCATCGCCCGCGCCGTCACCGTTCGCGGCCTGATTCCCCGCATGAAAGCCGCCGGCTGCACCGTCCTCGCCCATGGCGCCACGGGACGCGGCAACGACCAGATGCGCTTCGAACGCTACACCAACGTGCTGGCCCCGGAAATGAAGGTCTACGCCCCCTGGCGTGACCCGTCCCTCCTGACGGAATTCGCCGGCCGCACCCAGATGGCGGCCTACCTTGCCCGTTTCGGCATCGAAGCCGTGGTCGGCAGCAAGAAGCGCTATTCCACCGACGCCAATCTCGCCGGCCTCTCGCACGAGGCGGAAGACCTGGAGAGCATTGAAACTCCCTGCACCATCGTCGTCCCCACCATGGGCGTCTGGCCCATGCTGGCCCCCGATAAAACCGAGGAAGTCTCTTTCCGTTTCGAGAAGGCCCGCTGCGTGGCCATCAACGGACGCAAGGTCTCCCCGCTGGAGGCCATCGTCGAAGCCAACCGCCTCGGCGGCCGTAACGGCATCGGCATGAAGAACGCACTCGAAAACCGTATCATCGGCACCAAAAGCCGCGGAGTCTATGAGGCCCCGGGCATGGAATTGCTGGGCACCGCCCTGCGCCAGGTTTACCAGGCCACGATGGACCGCCGCGCCTCGCTCCTCTTTATGCAGTTATCCAAACTTGTTGCCGACCAGATCTATGATGGACGCTACTTCGATCCCGTCACCCGCGCTGCGCGTGCCGCCATCGATGTCCTCTCCGCACCGGCAACCGGCTCAGTCACCCTCGGACTCTACAAGGGCAATATGCACTTCGTCAGTCTCACCAACTGCCCCGCCTCCATCTATAACGAAGCCGATTCCTCAATGGAAGCCAGCGAAGGCTTGAACCCCGTCAGTTCCCAGGGGTATGCCGAAATCCAAAGCGTGGAAGCTCGCTCCCTCGCCAAGGC
>CAZSSA010000044.1:16356-18789 GCA_964609375.1 uncultured Verrucomicrobiota bacterium
CCCCTTCCATTCCGGTGGCTCTCACCATCGCTGGCTCCGACAGCGGCGGCGGTGCCGGGATTCAGGCGGACCTCAAGACCTTCACCGCCATGAAGGTCTTCGGTACCTCGGCCATTACCTGCCTGACCGCCCAGAACCCCGATTGGGTCAGCGGCATCGAGGCAGTATCCCCCGCCATGGTCACCAAACAAATTCGGGCCGTAACCGATGGATTTCCCGTCGCCGCCGCCAAGACCGGAATGTTATTCTCATCCCCCCTCATCCGTGCCGTCGCCAGGGAACTCAAACGGGGCCCCTCCTTCCCCCTCGTCGTCGATCCCGTCATGGTCGCCACATCCGGTGCCCGCCTGCTCCGCGAGGACGCCATGCAAGCCCTATGTACCATCCTCCTCCCTATGGCTGCTGTCATCACACCAAACCTGCAGGAAGCCGAAATCCTTGCGGACAGACGCATCCGTACGCTTAACGATCTGACTCAGGCCGCCTGTCGTATCTCCCGCCGTTTTTCCACCGCCTGTATCGCCAAGGGAGGTCACCTCGAAGGCAACCGCGTCGTGGATGTCCTCTGTGTGGACGGCGAAATCACACTCTATACCCTCCCCCGTGCCCGCGTCGCAGGCACCCACGGAACCGGATGCACTTTTTCAGCCGCGCTCACCGCCGCCCTTGCCACGGGCAATGACCTGCATGAAGCCGTAGCCATCGCCAAGGCCTTTGTGACCAACGCCTTGTGTACCGGCAAGCCCTCAGGCAAACACACACCCCTGAACTTCTTTCAATCTTAGTTGTACCCTTTCGTCTTTTTCTCGTGTTTCGTAGTTAATAATAGATTAATTATTTAACTATGAATCAACTTCCCCGACGACCACTAGCTGGCATCGCCCTCTTTTTTGCCGCCGGCATCTATCTTGGCCTCAACTTCACGTTGCCCTCCTTCATTCCTCTTGCCGCAGGCGTCGTTCTCCTCATCACCTCCCTTGCCACCATCCGGTTTACAGCTGGCATCATTGGCAACATCTCCACCGCCGCCATGCTTCTGGCCATCGCCTGCGTTGGCTGGTTCCATGCCGCCATGCAAGCGGAATCCCGCCCAATGCCGATCGCCTCGTTACTATCCACACCAACAACCGGCATTGGCCTGATCGGGGTGCTTGATGACGATGCCGTCCCCGTAGACGCGGCATCTTGCCGCGTTCGAACAACGTCCCGTAACACCTCCACCAATATCATGACCTGGAAAGCACCTCTCTTAGCGGAACAACTGCGCTTATCGAACGATGCACCCTGGCAACCCGTCGGAGGCCCTGCTTGGGTTCGATTTCAACGGCCACAACAATTCAAGCCGCCACGCTATGGCGAGCGCTGGTCATTCTCCGGTTTTCTGACTCCTGGCACGAATGCCACGACACGCAACCCGGCCCACCCCGCCCCCGTGTTTATGTCGGCCGGTCGCTCGGCTCACTGGATCGTCTCGGGACAGGGCAACGCCATCATTCAGTTCGCCCTGTCGGCACGGACCAAGGCTTTGGAAATCTTGAGCTACGGTATTGCCAGGTTCCCGGAGGAGTCCGCCATTTTATACTCCCTTCTCCTTGGAGTCCGCGGACAAATGCCTCAAGACATCTATCAGGCGTTTGCCAATACGAGCACGCTACATGTCTTTGCGATCAGCGGATCTCATGTCGTCATCCTGGCCGCTGTGCTGGTGCTCGCTCTTTCCTCCGGCGGCGTCCCCCGCACGCGATGGATTCTCGCCTTGGCACCCGTATTGCTGCTTTACACCATCATGACAGGGCTGCAGTCCAGTGCCACCCGCGCCTGCATCATGGGTATCCTGTTCTGGACCGCCCCGCTCCTTGGCCGCCAATCAGATATCCACTCCTCACTGGGCGCCGCCGCGATGATCCTGTTGTCATGGTCACCCGACAACCTGACCGATGCCGGGTTCCTGCTTTCCTTCATTGCCGTTATCGGGCTCGCCCTGTTCACGCCGATCTTCGCCACCCCGTTCCACAGCCACTTCCAGAAAGACCCGCTCCAACTTCAACCAGACCCGGCATGGAAAACCGTGGCTCGCGAATTCGCATTGGGATTGGGCAACCTCGTTGCCATGACCCTGGCCGCCACTCTCGTTACAGCCCCCCTGACTGCCCTTTATTTCAATTCCGTAGCCCCCATCGGCTTACTCGGCAACCTGGTTGCCGTTCCGCTCTCCTCGCTCATCATTCTCACAGGTGCCCTATCCCTCACCTTCGGATCCTGCGCGCTCTTCTTCGCCGACATTTTCAACCATGCCAATGTGGCCTTGGCCTTCATCCTCAATCACTTCATTGCCTTCTTATCCACCATCCCCGGCGGCCACTGGAAGGTCCCTCCCCCTCCCCTTTGGGAAATCCTGCTGCTATACGCCATCATGATCATCAGCCGTTTCGC
>CAZSSA010000045.1:0-18641 GCA_964609375.1 uncultured Verrucomicrobiota bacterium
GCCCGCGCCGCGCCGCCCGCCAGAAGCATCGCTGCAATACCAACCATCCACATCTTCCAACGATGTTTAAAATTCATCCTAATTTCCCCCGTTGTCTGCTGAGGTACAGGCATCTTCATAACAATATTATGTAGAGATACTAGCATACTGTCATAGTGACGTCAAACTTCCTTTTGAATCCAATCAGATTTTTTATCATCTAAGCCTAACCTCGATCCTCTTCACCGTCTCCCTCTCCCTCTTCGTAGGGCGTCCGCTTGCGGATCGCCATGGCATCTTCCCGCAGGTACGTCCTGCTCACGCGGCCAGCCGACAAGCGGCGGCCCTACGGTGCTCCCTCGCCACCTTTTCCTCACGGCCTGCGATTGATTTGTGCATGGATTATGGAGTGCGGCGCCTTGACCGCTTTCATAAGGCCTGGCTTTCCGCCGAAGGCGGATCCGCCTTTGGCGGAGACAGGCCGACACCCGGTGCGTCAAGCCGCACCGAAGAAAAGCGGCGTCAAGTCGCCGCACTCCATAGTAGCTTCGCGACAAAGTGCGGCAAGAGAGCTAAAAATCGGGGAATGTCCTGTCTCTTTTACTGATTGATGCACTTTACGCATTATGGTATACCATCGTACTTCGAAAGGATCAAATTATGAGAAAACGTTATGCCATTGTCGGAATGAGCCACCGCGCCCTACGCTTATTTGTCGACGCCTTTCTTGACCAGTACAAGTCCATCGCGGAAATCGTCGCCTATGTCGATATCTCCCAGGACCGGATGGATATGATGAATCAGGCCAAAGGCACCAATATCCCCACCTTTCTCCCCGACCAGTACGAGCATATGCTCGACACCATCAAACCTGACGTGGTCATTGTCGCCAGCGTGGATTCCACCCACCACACCTATGTCATCCCCGCCCTGGCCCGTGACATGGATGTGCTGTGCGAGAAACCGCTCACGACCGATGCCGACAAAGTGCGGGCGATCCTCATGGCCGAGAAGAAGAGCAAGGGGCGGGTGACCGTGACCTTCAACTACCGCTACATGCCGCACAGCTCCAAGGTGAAGGAACTGCTGATGGAAGACCGCGTGGGCCGGGTGGTCACCCTGGACATGCATTACTACCTCGACACCTATCACGGTAGCTCCTATTTCATGCGTTGGAACCGGCGCCGCAACATGTCCGGCGGCCTGTGCACCCATAAGTGCAGCCATCACTTCGACCTGATCTGCTGGTGGCTGGGCCAGAAACCGGTCGAGGTCTTCGCCTACGGCGGACGGGCCTACTACGGTGCCGAAGGGCCGCGTAATCCCGCGAAAAAGGATGGCCGGTTCTGTCCCACCTGCACCGACCGCAGAAATTGCGCCTACTATATGCGCTGGCACCGTGACGAGTGGCGGGGCGGGGCAAGCAAGGGACACGACGATGACCATGTCAGCGGCGTCCAAGGGTTGAGCCACTACGCCAACATGGAATCGCGCCGCTGCATCTATGACTCCGAAATCGACATCGAGGACCACTATAGTGCCGTTGTGAAGTTCGATGGCGGCGCGATCCTGAATTACAGCCTCAACGCCTCACTGCCCTACGAGGGCTATCGGCTCGGGATCAACGGCCTGAACGGCCGTCTGGAGACGGAAACCCTGGAATTCCGCGAAGGGTTCCAACCGCCGGCCGGCCCCCGCAACCGCGCCATCACTGTCATGGAACTGTTCGGCGCCACGCATACCACCCAGCCTGTGACACTCAAGGGCAATCACAGTGGGGCGGATGCCGTGATGCGCGATGAACTGCTGATCGGGACGGATCCGGGTGATCATCTTGGCCGCATGGCCCCGCTGGCGGATGGAGCGCTGGCTGTACTGATAGGAATCGCCATGCGCGATTCCATCGACACCGGAAAACCCGTGCGGATCGCCGACCTGCTTGGGCCTGAACTGAGCCGCGACATCCTGGGGTGACACCATGACGGAAAAACCACTCACCGCCATCATTGTTGGCGCCGGGCACCGGGCCATGGTCTATGCGGATTATGCCACCCAACATCCCGATGAACTTCAGATTACCGGCGTAGCCGATCCGGACCCGCGCCGGCGTGAACAGGCGGCCAGCCATTTCAACATCCCGCCGGAACGCTGCTTCGACTCCGCCACGGCACTGGCTGCCAAGGGGCGCCTGGCCGATGTCATCATCAACGGAACCGGGGATTTCGACCATGTGCCCACCACCCTGCCCCTGCTCGCCTGCGGTTATGATGTGCTCCTGGAGAAGCCTTTTGCTGTTTCAGAAGCCGAAATGAACCAACTGGCCTCCGCTACAGAGCGTTATCACAACCGGGTTGCCATCTGCCATATCCTGCGCCATGCGCCTTTCTATTCGGCCATCCGCAAAACACTGCACGAGGGCGCCATCGGGGAAATCCTGAACATCCAGACGACAGAGCATGTTTCCTATCACCACATGTCAACCAGCTATGTGCGTGGCAAGCGCAACCGGGAGGCCGTCAGCGCTCCCATGCTGCTGGCGAAATGCTGCCATGATATCGACCTGATCGTCTGGATGATGGGCGGGCGCGCTCCGCTCAATGTCAGCAGCTTTGGCAGCCGGATGTTTTTCCGTGCCGACAAGGCTCCCCATAACGCGGGCACCCGGTGCCTGGTCGACTGCCCCATCGAGGCGGACTGCCTGTATTCCGCCCGAAAGCTCTATATCGATCATCCCAACCGCTGGAAATTCTACGTCTGGGACAACCTGAAGAACGGCCCGAATGCCCCGATCGAGGAAAAGATCGAGGCGTTGAAAACCACCAGCCCCTTTGGCCGCTGTATCTGGAAATGCGACAACGACGTGGTGGATCACCAGTCGGTCATGGTCGAGTTCGAGGGCGGGGCCACCGCCACCCACAACATGATTGGCGGCGCCTCCAAGGGATCACGGGGCGTCCATATCCTTGGCACCACCGGCGAAATCTTTGGCCACTTCGAAGACAGCCGGTTTACCATTCGCCGGATCGATCCACGACCGGGACATGAGTATGCAGACGAGGTCATTGATCTCAAGATCATCGGCGACATGACCGGGGCCCAGGGCGGCCATGGCGGGGGCGACCTGCGGCTGGTCGCCGACTTCTGCCGGTTCGCGCGCGGCAAGGCGCCCTCCCTGTGTACCACCAGCCTTGCCGATTCAATCAACGGACACCGTGTCTGTTTCCGTGCAGACCAGGCGATGCGCGAAAAACGCATGATCAGCATGGAAGCGCCACCAAGGATCTAGAGGCCGGTCCAGGGCATTGTCGCCATCCTTGGCTTGACCCTCACGGATCCAGTGATGATAATTCCCCCATGACATTCACCATCCTGTTCCTATGCACCGGCAATTACTACCGGAGCCGATTTGCCGACATCCTGTTCAATTCCCTGGCGACCACCATCCGCAGGCCGCTCCATGCCACTTCCCGCGGTGTGGCGACCGAGCTCGGCATTAATAACCTGGGGCCCATCTCCCTCCATGTCCGACAACGACTCAAGCAGCTCGGCATTAACCACGACTCCGCCTCCCGGCTTCCCCTGCAGGTCAAGGAAAAGGACTTCCAGAATGCCAACCTTATCATCGCCCTCGACGAGCAGGAACACCGTCCCATGATGCGGCAGCGTTATCCGGAATGGGCGGACCGGATCGACTATTGGAACATTCCCGACCTCTGGGCCCTGTCGCCAGACATTGCACTGGCGACCATTGAGCAGAAAGTCCATGAGCTCATTGACCGGCTTAATAAGGACTCTTGTTCCGCCTCCCGGCAACCACGGCCAATTGGGCAACAATAGACACACCCAACCCGACGGCACAAACCAGATACATATCCGTGGTCGAACCACTGTGCCGCATCCATGCGTTATCCAACACGATCCCCGTTATGGAGCCAAACCCCACAAGGGCCTCGTTGACTCCGATATTGAATGAACGCCGCCCCGAATTACCCGCATAATAGACCGCACAATAATACACAAACCCTGCATAGACTCCCAATAGGCAGAGCATCGAAAAACAAACCCAATACGTCGGCCACAGCCACATGACGCACAAGGCGACCACCCCGCTGCTTTGGACAACCCATAATGGCGCCCGACGATACAGATAATCGCGGAACCGAAACATCAGCAGCCCGAAACATGCCGAAACAGCCATATGCATGAATAACGGCAGGCTTGCCCACAGCGAACTCACCCCTTGCGACGCGAACAGCGCAGGCAGGAACGTAAACAAGGGGCGCTGGACAAACGTCACCATGAAGATCATCAGCCACCCGATCACAATATAGGCGTTTGAAACCGGATATTCCGGACGCACCCCATGCTCCACCGGCTCGTCGATGGAGTTGCCCCCCGCCGGCTTCTTGACCGGCCGCACCAGCATCAACGCAATGACCGCCGTCGCCAACACCACGGCCAGGATCAACGCAGGCACCCCCCACTGATAAAGCCAACCCGCCGTCACGTTGCCCATGGCCGCCCCCAAACACCACGACAAGGTATAGAGCGCCACGGAGGTTTTGAGGCTGCCAACGGAGGCTTCTCCCCGCATAAATGCCTGGAACGAATTAAAAAACCAGGCGCATGATACCCCGAACACCATCAGCCCGGCCGACAGCAGCCCAACGGCGCTGGAACTTAGGACTCCCACACTCGAGATCCCGCACACCATTGTGCTCACGAGCAGAACCTTCCGGGCATTGTGCTGCGTGATAAAATGCCCTGATACAAAACTACTCGTCATATAGGCCGCCTGGAAAAGAATACCCAGCCAGCCGCACTCCTGAATTCCCACCCCACGGACTCCTGCCGCGTAAAACACGGCAAAAGACACAAAAAAAACCATCCAGTCCATTAACGCCGGACTAAGATACAAAAACACCTGCATCCGCTTCCCCTCTTATTTCCAGACAGGAACGTTCACATCATAGCCCGGACTAATGCAGGACAACAAGTTCCCTTCCCCGACAGTCCCCACTTCCGGAACGATAAGCGGAGGCGGCCTCGACAGCCGCGCCCCCCTCCTCACAGTGATTCGGCGCGTTTGAACCGCGGCAGGTACTTGCGGTTCTGCTTGAACATTTCCTTCACCATCGCCTTGATCTCACGGAGCGAGAGTACTGACGCCGTCAACGGATCGTGCGCTATCGCCTGGTAGATCAGCCGGGCATCCCCCGTCAAGGCCCCCTCGACGACCATCATCTCGATCTGCGCGCTCAGGGATGCCAGCATCGCACAGGATGCCGGAAGAGCGCCCACATGCATGGGTTGGAGCCCCTTGCGCGACACAAGCACCGGGACCTCCACACAGGCACCCTGCGGAAGATTCGTTATCAGGCCGGTGTTCGGGACATTGCCATTGAACTCGAACAACTCGCCCCCCATTCTGGCGTTGATTATATAGGCGGCATACTCGTGACCCCGTTCCAGCGAAATCGGGGTATCCTTGGCCAACCACTCCCGGGCCCCTTTCTTCCAGGTCTTGTCCGTGCGCTGGTATTCCTTGAGGATGTAGGCGTGCGCACCGGGATTCCAGCCCGTCCCCGTCGTGCAGTACCGCTTGATCAGGTCGGGACGCTTGCGGAACCACCAGTTGTATTCCGAGTTGTGCCCGGATGACTCCGTCACGTAGTAGTCCAGCGCAAGGAACATTTCGTTGCGAACCTGCTCCTCGTTGTAGACCTTGGAATTGGTCTCGACCACCCGGCGCAGCTTGGGATACAAGTCCCGCCCCTTGTGTTCGAATTTCAGATACCAGGCCATGTGGTTGATGCCGGCGCAGACGTAATCCACCTGATCCGCCTTCAGGCCGACCCACGTGGCAAGCATCGAGGCCGTTCCCTGCACGCTGTGGCAGAGACCCGTGACCTGGATGGAACTCTGGCGCTGCATGGCGTGGCACAACATCGCCATCGGGTTGGTATAATTGAGGAGAATGGCCTCGGGGCAAAGCTCCTCCATGTCCCGACAGATGTCCAGCATCGTGGGAATAGTACGCAGGGCCCGGAAGATACCGCTCGGGCCGCGGGTGTCCCCCACGTTGATATCCACCCCGTATCGACGGGGAATCAGGATGTCATGCTTCCAGACATCCGTGTTGCCACAAAGGATCGTGACCACCACGGCATCCGCACCCTTCAGGGCTTCACGGCGGTCCCGGGTGGCAGTGACGCGGGCAGGGTAACCGCCCATGGCGACAATCTTTTCACAGGCACGCCGGGAGAAATCCAGACGCCCCGCATGGATATCCACCAGAGCAATCTCCGCGTCCCGCAACAGGGGAAACGTCAACAAATCCCGCACCAGCCCCCGTGTGAATCCCAGACTTCCCGCTCCGATAAATACAATCTTGGCCATGCTCATGTCTCCTGTGGCAGAGGTTTTATTTGTTCAACAATGGGGCATACCATATATCATTGTTTTTAATCGATAAACAGGAATGTTATGCGATGAGTAACCTCTCAGAAGCTGTGAATGAATTGAGATTACAGGTGAAATTAGCTGACATGTTTCTGGATACCAGTTATTGCATGGATCTACTGATTGGCGTGCAGGCCAGGTCTTTCGGTATGCCGCTATTGGCGGGTTGCGACAATCATTTCCGCAAAATTCAGGGCCTGATTGTTGAAGATTACTGATCGCTGCCGGCATCCTTTGCCGTCATTTAAAGATCTCGCCCTTCCGGTAGGCCGCCCAGGCTGTCTCAAACCAGGCATCGCTGTCCGCCATGGGACGGCGTGGCACCCACGTCGAAACGACCTTCCCATCCCGGTGCGCCACCGTTTCCTGAACGTTGTCGCGGAACCCGGGATTCTCCGGCGCAAAACTCCACTGGGCGGCATCGAGCTTCCCATGGGCGCGTTGGCCGGACGGATCCAGAACAATGCACGAACCACGGCTTCCCACACCGCTTTCAATGGCAAACCGGACCGCCTCAATGTACACCGCATGCGCAAAACAGAGTTGACGGTTCTGAACCGCCTCGCTGACATCCCTGGGAGTCGCCCCTGCACAACCGGCTTTCTCAAGGCGCCTCCATTGCGCCCAGGCATCCTTGGCCGCCTTCCTCAATTCCTCCCTTGAACGGATATGGGCGGCACAGCGGCTCATGCGCTTCTGGAGTTCCTCACGCTCGGCCCGCCAGTCGGTCGGAGCGGGTTGCCCGATAAGCCCGCTGATTTCCTGTACCGCCACCCGGGCGGCATCCTGGAAGTCCTTCGACTCGCAGGTCCACTGGCCATACCGCGCCGCAATGTAGTCGGCAACACGGAATCCTGCCACCTGTCCGGCATTCAAGGCCGAGCCGCCCGGACGATATACCCCATGGGATCCATTCACCTCTCCAACCGGGAAGAGATGCTTCACCGTGGTCGACTCCCACCACAGGTTGCCGGCCAATCCGCCGTTGTTGTGCTGGGCACACACGGCAATTTCCAGCGGCTCCTTCCGGATGTTGATGCCATGATCCTTGTACAGGTCGATCGCTCCCGGATTCATTTTCTCCAGCCGCTCAATCGGGGTCTCCAGCAAGGCCCTGGAATTCGTCAGGTACTGGAGCGCCTCCGGACTCAACTCCTCGAACCGGAACCCCTGCGGGTTCTCCCGGAAATCCAGGAACACACGCCGCCCCTTGAGCACCGTCTCGATATACACCAGGATGTCAACAATGGACGAGCCACCGGTGATCTTGCGGGAATCAAATGGCCACTGGTACCCCTTGAGGAATACCATCGAATTCATCTCGCCCACCGAGTTGAAATACTCAGGCATGAACTCCCGGGCATCACTCCTGCCGTCGGCGTCCGTGCTGATGAAACGGGGCACCACCTGCATATAGGTGCCCGAGACGTTCCAGCGGAACGCAATCGAGGCCAGACCGTATTGCGACTCCGGCAGGCTTTGCGCGGCCGCGCCGGCCATGAGCCCCACGCCAATCGCCCCCGTATGGATCTTGGGATACACACTGGCCTTGTACAAACCACCCGGTCCTCCCACCGCCAACACAATGTTTTCAGCCATATAGGCCTCGAGGGCGCCCTTGTCGTCCAGGGCCACCGCCCCGATCACGCGGGACGGCTCACCGGAACCGGAGGTCAGCAACGACACCACCACGCGGCCCTCCCGGACGGGGATCTGGCAACGCTGAATTTCCCTGATCATGGCCCGGCACATCTCCCGGGACGTATAGGGCCCAATGGATGTGGCCCGCTGACGGGGATCATGGTCCGTCTTATAGCCCACGAACTGGCCAAAGCGATCCTGCGGGAAGGGAACCCCCAGGTTGACGAGATGCAGAAAGGCACGCGCCGAAAGACTGGCCTCCACCAACGCCAAATCACCATGCATGCTGCCACCCGCCATATAGGTCTCCGCCATGACCTTCGGGGCATCCGTGTCGGCTCCACACATCGCCAGCTTGTAGTAGGTCTGCTTGTCGCTCCCCGTGTTGATCGACGTCCCCTTCTGGAGTCCCTCGGTAATGATCAACACATCCTCAATCCCCTTGCGGTTCAACTGAAGCGCCGCATTCAGCCCCGCCGCTCCGCTTCCAATGACCAGCGTATGGACACGGCAGACCGGCACTTCTTTTCCCCCCGCGTTCAAGGTTTCACTTTGCATAGTATCCCTCTTACAGTCTCTGTATCGTCTGACCCCCGTCCACCATGATCACCTGCCCTGTGGAATAGGCAATATCCCCGCGTGCCAGCATGGCGGCCGCACGGCCAATGTCCTCGGGGTACCCCCATCGCGACTGCAGCAGCAACCCCTCGCCAATCAACTTGTCATACTTCGCCGTCACCGTGGAGGTCATGTCCGTCTTGATAATGCCGGGACGAATTTCATAGACGGGAAGATCATATTCCCCTAGACGGGCCGCAAACAACTTGGTGGCCATGCTCACGCCTGCCTTGGAAATACAGTAGTCCCCGCGCGTGACCGAGGCCACCGTGGAAGACACCGAGGAAATATTGATGATGCACCCCGTGTACGCCGGATCCGCCTTTTTCTGGTCAACCATCCAGGCGGCCACCGCCTGGGTCAGGAAATAGGGCCCTTGCAGGTTGATCTTGATCAGGCGCTCAAAACTTTCCTCGGTCGCCTCCAGGATATCGGCTCGCACCCTGGGGGCAACACCGGCGTTGTTGACCAGCACATTGAGCCGGCCAAACGTCGTCCTGATCTGCTCCAACATGGCCTTGCGCGCCGCTGCCTCCGTCACATCCGCCCTGCAATAAAGCACCTCGGCTCCGTGCTTTCTTAATCCCGCCATCGCCTCGGCAACGACCGACGCCTCATGGATATCGCACACCACAATGTCGGCCCCATCCCTCGCAAGACATTCGGCAATCCCAAGCCCGATCCCGCGACCCGCCCCCGTGATTAACGCCACTTTTTTCATCTTTCGGTCTCCTTGCCATCAAGCCGTGATTCAGGCCTTCAACTCCGGAACCGTGACCCATGCCCGCTTCGCCCAGGACTCGAGCCCCTTCTCGGCCAACTGCACTCCCTTGGCCCCCTCCAGCAGGCTCCAGCGGAACGGCTCATTCCTGACCACATGGCGCAGGAATAATTCCCACTGGATCTTGAAGGCATTGTCATACTCGCGCTGCTCCGGCACCTTCTGCCACCCCTCAAAAAAATTGATGGGCTGTGGCACATCCGGGTTCCAGACCGCACGCGGGGTCGCCCCGTAGGACTGAATCACCACGTCGCGCAGGCCGGCCACCGCCGACCCCAGTGTCCCGTCCACATGGATCGTCAACAGGTCATCCCGCCTGACGCGGGTACACCACGAGGAGTTGAACTGCGCCAGAATTCCACCCTCCAGCTCGAAGGTGGCATAGGCGGCGTCATCCGCCGTGCACGGGTACGGCTTGCCGGCCTCATCAAACCGCTTCTCAATATGCGTGGCGCCGCGGCATGACACCGCCTGCACACTGCCAAACACGTTGTCCAGCACATAGCGCCAGTGACACAGCATATCGATAATCATGCCGCCGCCGTCTTCCTTGCGGTAATTCCACGACGGCCTCTGGAGCGGAATGGTGTCGCCCTCGAAGACCCAGTAACCGAACTCGCCACGCACGGAGAGAATCTTCCCGAAGAAACCGCGATGAATAAGCTCCTTCAACTTCATCAGGCCGGGCAGCCACAGCTTGTCCTGCACCACCCCATTCTTCACCCCGGCCTTTTTCGCCAACGCGTAAAGCGCATACGCCTCCTTGGTCGTCACCGCCGTGGGCTTCTCGCAGTAGATGTGCTTGCCCGCCTTGATTGCCTGCTTCACCGCCGCCACACGGCGGTCCGTCGTCTGGGCATCGAAATAGATGATGTTGTTCTTGTCGGCCAGCGCCGCCTGCAAATCCGTTGTCCACCGGGTCAGCCCGGTGCGATTGACCAGCTGCTGTAGCTTCACGGAATTCCGGCCAACCAGGATGGGATCCGGCATGATGAGTTCCGAGTCACTGATCCTGATGCCGCCCTGCTTGATGATGGCGCCAATGGAACGTAACAGGTGCTGGTTCGTCCCCATGCGTCCCGTCACCCCGTTCATGATAATCCCGACCGTATGTACCTTTATTTCACTCATCCTTTGTCCTTTCATTATCCATTCAACGCACCGTCACGGAAGCCGCGATGGCCAGGGCGTCCCGGGTCAACTGCTCGATCGTCCCCCATTCCCTGGCGGCAATCATCTTCTTCTCCACAATCCATGAGCCGCCAATCGCCGCCACGGACGGACGCTCCAGGTAAGCTCGCATGTTGGCGAGCCCGATTCCGCCCGTGGGCAGGAATTTAACCCCCGTGTGACCATAGGGCCCTTCCAACGCCTTGATCATGTTCACTCCGCCCGCCGTCTCCGCCGGGAAGAATTTCAAGATCCGGCAATTCAAGGACAGCGCCCTCTCCACCTCCGATGGCGTCATCACACCGGGAAACATCAGGATCCCGCACGCCTCGGCGGCTTTTACCACCGCCTCATTCAATCCCGGCGCAAGGGCGTAGGACGCCCCGGCATCCACCGCCCTCTTCAATTGATCCGCGCCAAGAACCGTTCCCGCCCCCACCAGGATTTCAGGGAACCGCTGGGCAATCCGCCGGATGGAGGCCTCTGCCGCCGCCGTCCGGAAGGTGATTTCCATGATATCAAGCCCCGCCCTGAGCAGAGCTTCCGCCAGCGGCTCAGCCTGCTCTTCATGATCCAGCACAATCACCGGCACAATACGCTTGCCGGAAAAGCGAGCCAGCATTGTTTTCATTTTATCGCTCATGGTGTTTCCTTTAGCGGATAACCCGCGCTCCTTTCCCCTGGATGATCGCCTCAACTTCCTTCACGGTCACCATGCTGGTGTCGCCCGGCGTGCTCATCGCCAACGCCCCGTGTGCCGCCCCGTAATCAACCGCCTCCTGTGGCGTTTTGCCGGCGAGAAACCCGTAGATCAGGCCGGACGCAAAACTATCGCCACCACCCACCCGGTCGAAAATCTCCAGATGCTCGCGCATGATCGACTGATAAAACTCACCATCGATATAAAGGATGGCGCCCCAGTCATTCACCGTCGCCGTTCTGGCATTCCGCAACGTCGTGGCCACCGCCTTGAAGTTCGGATACATCGTGATCGCATTGGCGATCATCTTCTTGAAGTTCGCCGGATCAATGTTGGATAGATGCTCATCCAAACCCGGCACCTCAAACCCCAGCGCCGCTGTGAAATCCTCCTCATTCCCGATCATCACATCCACCAGGGACGCAATCCGGCGATTCACTTCAACGGCTCGCTTTGTCCCCCCCTGCGACTTCCACAGCGACGCCCGGAAATTAAGATCATACGAAATCACCGTCCCGGCGGCCTTGGCCGCCTCCATCGCCTCAATCGTCAGGGCCGCCGTCGTGGCGGACAACGCCGCAAATATCCCTCCGCAATGCAGCCAGCGGGAACCCTCCTCCTGGAAGATCTTTTTCCAGTCAATATCGCCGGGCTTCATCTGGGACGCCGCCGAGTGACCCCGATCGGAACAGCCGACCGCCGCCCTCAAACCAAACCCGCGCTCGGTAAAATTCAGGCCCACACGGGCATCCCGCCCAATACCATCAAACGGAACCCATTTGACATGCGACAGGTCAACGCCACCCTGCAACATGAGATCCTCAAGCAACCGCCCGATCTCATTGTCGGTCACCGCCGTCACGGCGGTTGTCTTCATCCCGAAACAGCGACGCAAGCCCCGAACCACATTGTATTCGCCCCCGCCCTCCCAAACCTTGAACTCCCGAGCCGTGCGGATACGCCCCTCACCCGGATCCAGTCGCAACATCACTTCGCCCAGTGATACCGCATCCCACTTGCACGCATCACGTGATTTGATTTTCAAACTCATTGTTTATCCTCAACTTGGTTTCTCAGTACACTGTGGAGCCGCCCCCGCCGGCAACAGCGGCGCCTCGACTCCCGCCTTGGGCAGGGTTCCTGCCAACTCCTGTTTCCAATGCGCCACATCACCCGCCGGCCCATAGATATACATCATCTTCGCCGGTGTATCGCCAAGGTTGGAAATCTGGTGGAACACCCCGCCGGGAATATACGCCGCCTGCCCCGCTGCCAGCATCTGGCGCTCGCCCCCGAGACACATCTCCGCCTGACCCTCCAGCATGAAATACACTTCTTCCTGCTCCTGGTTGTGCCATGGCACCTGGCCGCCATCGGGATCGAGCGTCACAAACCCCACCGCAAAGTGCTTGGCCTGGATCGGCGAGACCCCGCCCACCACATTCTGGGTGCGACGCCGGGCCGGGTAACAACGACCTTCAATTTTACTCAAATCAGCGATGATCATATTAAAACCGCTTCCCTTTCTTGATGTGCAGGATCAGGATCTGACAGTCTTCAATCACTTCATAGGAATGTTCGAGAATGGCATCAAACTGGACGCACTCACCCGCCTTGAGAACAGGATGCTCATGGGGGAGTTGCACTCGAACCGTCCCGCGCAACACCCAACACACCTCCAGATCATCTTGATGAATCTCCGGATTGGAGACTTTCCCGCCCGCCTTGGCCTCTCCCAACAGGGCGCGGATGTTGCCGTAGTGTATGTCCCTGAAAACAAAGGCACCGGATCGATGGCTGGATTCACTGGCACGATGGGCGGTTCGTGACTCGGCCAGCATCAGCAAATCGGTCGCATTCATGCCAAAGGCCCGACTTAAACTGAACAGGGTACTCAATTCGGCCGACGTTTGATTACGCTCCAGCTTGGAAATCACCGCCGGGGAAACACCCGTTTTGACGGACAAATCGGCAATCGTCCACCCTTCCCTCTTGCGCAACTCGCGAAGAATCGCAAAATCATACATCCGATCCTTGCTGCCATTATCGTTCAGACGACGCTTTGTTGCCATAAAGTTCTCTGCTGATAAATAATGGCGGAGTATATATCGTACAAGAATGCGCGTCAACACATTCCATCGTGGGTAGATAGGCGGGGGTCCTCGACGGCTCTCGCCGTCCGCTCACTTCCACGCCAGCCGCGCGGCAGCCACCAGTCCTTCCACTATCTGCGCGTCCTGAATCATCGCCGCCGCTTCCAGCACCTTGGAGATCGAGTTCGGCACATCCAGCGAGGCCAGACAGCACGGAGGCGCATCGAGATGATCAAAATAACGCTCCGTGACCGTGGCGGCAATGCGCGGGCCAAGGCTTTGCCCCGCCGCCGCCTCTTCGACAATGGCCAGCACTTTCGTTTTCTTCAGCGACTTCCCGATGGTCTCAAAATCCAACGCCGGAAAATCCAGGGTTCTCAGGTCGATGATCTCGAGGGTCACCCCCCCGCGCGTCTCGATTTCCGGCTTGAGTTTCATCAACCGCCCCGGCATGGCCCCGTAGGCCACCACCGTCAGATCCCGACCCTCGCTCAACACACGGGCTTTCCCGAACGGGATGCAGTAATCCAGGTCCCCTTTCGGAACCGGGCTCTTCTTGCCGTACAGGGTGTGATGCTCAAGAATCAGCACAGGATCCTTGGAATGCATCGCCGTATTGAATAGCCCGATGTAGTCAAACGAGTCCGAGGGCGCCACGATCCGCCATCCCGTGAACATCGCGAACAGCCCCGCCGGATCCATGGAGTGCTGCCCGCCAAACCCCGTGCCCGTGGCAATGCGTGTCCGGCAAATGATCGGCAGATCCACATTGCCGCCGTACATGTGGCGGGCCTTGCCGATCTGGTTGAAAAGCTGGTCAGCCGCCACAAGACAGAAATCCGGATACATCAACTCGAAGATCGTCGGCATCCCAACCACGGCCATCCCGTAGGCCAGCCCGGTGAACCCCGCCTCGGCGATCGGCGTATTCACCACCTGGAGCGGAAATTTCTGCGGCAGCGCACGGGTGGCCCCATAGGCACCCCCGCCGAAATTGGCCACCTCCTCGCCAAACTCGATCACCTCGGGATTACGGGCCATCCACTGACCGGTAACCGCCGCAATGGCATCGGAGTATTTCATCTCCTCGACCGTCGTCATCTGGTCCCGCTCCAGCCATGGCAGTCCTTCAAGCTCTTTCCCATCACTGCGCAGGAACTCGGCGGCCGACGCCGGATCGGGCCAGAGTTCCGGCCGGACCATCCGCTTGCCGGCGGCATCCACCGTCGTGCAGACGCCGGCCGCCTCCCCGACCGATTTCCTCGCCATGGCCTGCATCCGCCCGACATCAGCCTCCTGCACCAACCCCAGTTTCACCAGCGTGGCGGGGAACGTGTTCAGGGCATCGCGATGCCGCCATTTCTCCTCCTCTTCAACCGTGCGGTACCTGTATGCACTGCCGGTCTTCTCCCCCTTGTGGTGGTAATGGCGATAGCAATTGATCTCAACCAGGTAGGGCGCCCCCCCCTGGCGCAGGGAGGCGGCCGCCTCGTGGAAAACGCCGTACATCGCGGCAACATCATCGCCCTCGACCTGCCGCCCCTGCATGCCGTAGGAGCCGCAGCGCAGGCAGATGTCCCGGATGGCGGTAGCCTGGTCGGCGCGCGTCCCCACCGCATACTGGTTGTTCTCAATCACAAAAATCACCGGCAGTTTCCACAGGCCGGCCAGATTGAGCGCCTCATGGAATGAACCGATATTCACGGCGCCGTCACCGAAAAAAGTCACCGCGATGTGCCCGCTGCCACGGTACTTCTGCGCATACGCCAGCCCGGTCGTCACCGGAATGCCGCCGCCGACAATCGCATTGGTGCCCATCACCCCGGCCGCCTTGTTGTGCAGGTGCATCGAACCACCCCGGCCGCCGCAGTAGCCGATCTTGAGCCCCATGATCTCGCCCATCGTCCGCTGCACCACCTCCTGCGCTTCCGCCGGCAACGGCTGGTGCCGCGGGTCCCAGTCGTCCGGCAGCACGGCATTCAGCGACTTGGCCAGAAACTGATGGTGCGCACGGTGACTGCCGGTAATCAGGTCATCCCTGCCGATGGCCGCCAGGGTGGCCACGGCCGCCGCCTCCTGCCCCACGCTGACATGCACCGGCCCATAAAGGCAGTCTTCCGTCGAAAGCTTGAGCAATTCCTCTTCAAACGCATTGATGAGCATCGTCTGAAAGGCAATCCGCGAACAAAGCGGAGCGCCCATTCGCTTGATATCCGCATCGCTTGAAGTCCACCGCTGGCAATCCAGTCCACTGTCAATCGCTTTTCGCTGCATATCGTTCACCTATTCCTTGGCTATTAATTCGAACTCAACCGAGCCTCGCCCGGCATTGGCTTGTCAAAACGTTTCATCCGGCGCGGCGGCGCGCGGCGGCGACGGTGCAGGCTCCTGCGCTTCCGCCGGCTCTGGCGGATTCTGCGCGGCAGCGGCCGGCGGCGCGTTCGTAATCGCGGGCGCGGGAACAGGCGCCCGCTTGATCTCCCTGGGGCTGCGCAGCATGGCCATCGCCGATGCATAGACGTTCGTGGCGTCGCCAAGGCCGCCCAGATTCCAGGCGTAATCGGGCGCGAGCATGGCGGGATCGAGATGCCGCTCGATCAGGACTTGCGTCAGTCTGGCTGCCGCGGCAGGCGAGAAGGCCCCGGTTGAGGCGGCGCCTGCACCTGCCACGGGGATCAGAACGGTCACTGGCGAGCCATCCGGTCGCCGTGCGACCCGCAGCGGGCATCCCAGCTTGCCTGCAATGTCGCCCAGCACACGCGCATCGGAGGACAGATCAGCAGGTGCCGCGCCTTCGCCGCAGGTCGCGAGAACGGAACCCGCGGACCGCAGGAAGGCCTCGCCCTCCGCCGTGGCCGGGGCCTGGAGGATCGCGAACCCGCCACGCTTGAAGAACCCCGCCAGGGCGCTCCGCGTGGAGTCATCAACGGAAATCGTGCTGGTGCCGGAAAGAAACAGAAGCGGGGTGTTGTCCAGATCCGAAGGCGATGGCGGCCAGTTCAGCTCCCTGTAAAGCCATGGCACTCCGACTTGCTTCTCCAGCGCTCTCAACGCCGGCTCAAGCGTGGTCGCCGGCAGGGCCCCTTCGCCTACACGGCAAACCGTGAGCGGCGGTCGGGCATGGTTGGCGAGGAAGGCCAGGGCATAGGACGTGGCCAGCACATCGGACTGAACGGTGCGGTGGGGGGCGGAGCCCCAGTTGGCACGAATGTGCGCCACGCTCCGATCCATGACGATCTCCCCTTTTTTCCGATCCATTACATCCAGCGTGGCCATGCGTGCCCGCGTGCTGGCGAATATCAACGAGGATCGCTCGGTGCCATCCACCGCCCACCAGGCACCGTCCTTGCCCAGCCGGCTGACGACGTCGGCGACCATGCGCAGCACCGCATTGCTGCTCGCCAGGCGGGACGTGCCTGGATCGACAAGGGCGCTGCCGGCAAAGAAGTAAGCATCGAACGGCGGAGTAAAGCCACCCACCTTCGCTTCCGGCCGGCAATCCGGAATGGTCCTTGCACTGGTGCCAGCCTGGACGGCACCGAGCACAAACCGTGGTTCAAAGCGGCCCCGCATCTTGGCGTAACCGACAATGTCCGCAACATCGGCGAGCGCCGAGTACCCGCATAGCGAACTGAAGGGCGTCTGGGCGGACGGGAGTGGCTTGAAACTGCCGGCCTTCACCGGGACCCCGGCAACCTGCTTGCCCAGTCCGTCGAACGCCTTGACCGGCTGGTGCATGCTCGACTCCGTCCAGTTGCCGTCAGGCTTCTGCAACTGCGCGATGGCGTTGGCGGCGCGCGCCATCACGGGCTCGGCGGACTCGGGCGGAACCGAGGCCTGATTCACGCCACGTGCCGCTTGGGAACCCCCGCTCGTCCCGGATTTACGGCCCGCTTCCGGGCGCCAGGTCTGATCAGGCATCCGGCCCGCGCGCGCCACTTCGCGCAGGGCAAACAACACGAGGGCCGTGCTCTCGATGTCGGCGGACGTCTGGTTGAAAATGTAGTCGGGCACCCCCCACACACAAATCTGCGCCTCGTTCTTGCCGAGCAGAATCGCCTCCTTGTCGATCCGGTCGTATTGGGACGCCAGCGTGGACACCCGGCTGATATCAGCCTGCAAAGCATCCAGTTCCGCCTCCATCTTGGCCACGCGCGGCCCCGGCCGCTTGTGCTCCGGCAGGCCCTTTTCGGCCTCCCGTGCCTTCAGCAGGCTTTGCACGAGGGCAGGTTCCCGCAGGCACAGGGATGCGAGCAAGGGGATGTTGATGCAGACCGGTCCCCACAAGCCGCGCGCCGCGCCCTCGGTGATCTGCCCGTCGAGCAGTTTGGAGGCCAGTTGCTGCGTGAGTTCCTCAGCGTCCTTCCCCGGCATACGCGCGAATCCCGCCGCAAACCAGGCCAGTTCCCACGTGGCGTCAGGCATCCCATAGGACTGCACAAACGTTCTCAGCTTCTCGGCGGTGCCCTGCACGACCGCGTCATCGGCGGCCACACCGGCCACGCGCAGTGCGTAAAGCGCCATCGCGTTCTGCCCGAGCATGCCGAAGCGCCAGTAGTCGTAACCACCGGGGCCGAAAACGGACCGGGTCACCGTTTTCTGAATGGGACCTTTGGGATCCTCGACCAGTGTAACCGGGCCGCCTTCGAGATCGATCACCCGCTTGATGCGCTGCCGCTGGACAGGCACGACGGCCGTGTCTACGGAGCTTGCACCCGGACGGCGCTCATAGGCCGTGTAGGTCTCATACTCGTACTTCGGCGTCTTCTGCTCCCGATAGCGCAGGGTCAAGTTCGTGGTCCCGATCGCAACACGCGTGCGGTAAGGTGGAGCGATCCACCCGTCGGGGTCGGCAGCGGCGCGATCCTTGAGGTAGGCCACACCCCTGGCGATAGCGGCCCGAGTCGCCCAGTTCAAAGCCACCGGATCCGGATCCTGGGGAGGCGGTGGCAGCGGAGCGGCGGTGGCAATCGTGATCATCGAAACCGCCGTTACCGCCGCCAGCCGTTTACACGCATGCACCCGGAACACACTTCGTCTACCATCTCGCATGATGAACGCCATCACGTTATCCTCCTTTTGTTGACGCCCAGCAGAGCCTGGGCAAGGGCAATCTGCGAGGCCGGCATCGCGCTGAAGGCAAAAACGGCGGTGCCTTTTTGCGGCAAGCCCTCCAGGAACTGTGGCGAAAAAAGGC
>CAZSSA010000046.1:0-18629 GCA_964609375.1 uncultured Verrucomicrobiota bacterium
GGAGAGAAAATCGCGGAGCAAATGATTGCAATGGTGCCAATCGAGCAAAAACTAGCGGACAAGGCAGAGAAAGTAGTAGAGGTGCAATTCAAGCAGGCAGGACAGGCAGGACAGGCATGTCAAGCGGTGCAGGAAGCAACAGGAGAAAAGCCGCCACTAGTGCAAATGCAATCGGCACTGGCCTGTGAAATGGCAAAGGAAGACGGGGTGCCAAGTGTGGAAATGGAATGGGCGGATCGCAAGAGGGACGAAGGTGATCGCCTGGAAGCAGCGCCTGAGAGGAAGAGGTTGATGAGCTTGGGTGCTGGCGTTATGATGGTGAAGGAGAATCAACGTTGCCTTGCCAGAGTCGAACGGCAGTCCCGTGTCATCGATGCTCCCCAAAAAAGCACGGAAGCCCTTAATAAGCTTGCCGCCGCCAAATCGGAGTTGGTCGACGAGAAGCGTTGTGAGGAGGCGCAGGAACTGAAGGAAGCCTCTGACGAACTACTGATGGTGAACGAGGATGTCGAGGTGCCGATCCAGTACAACGAAATTATCGACGCCGCGGCGATGCCGCTCTCTACCTTTGCCATCGATGTAGATACGGCGTCCTTTACGATGGCGCGGCGGGCTTTGCTGAGCGGGCGGTTGCCGACACCGGCAACGGTGCGGGTGGAGGAGTTCATCAACGCCTTTGATCAGGATTACCGGGCGCCGGAGAAGAAGACGTTCGCCGTGGTTGCCGACCGGGCTCGATCACCGTTCCGGCCGGGGTTGGAGTTGGTGCGGATCGGGGTGCGCGGCAAGGTGCTTGGCCGGGACCAGCAAAAACCGTCGGTCCTGACGCTGGTGGTGGACACCTCCGGCTCAATGAATACGCCGGACCGGATCGGGCTGATGAAGCAGGCAATAGGCATGCTGGCGGATGGATTAGGGCCGGCGGACCGTCTAGCCATTGTGACCTTCGGATCGGGTGCCCGGCTAGTGTTAGAGATGACTCCAATAACGGACAAGACGGCGGTACTGGCGGCAGTGGCGGGATTGGAAACTCAAGGGTCAACCCACCTTGAGGGAGGGCTCCGGTTGGGTTATGAGACGGCGGCACGGCACTTCGGGAGTGGATGCCTTAACCGAGTGATTCTGTTATCCGATGGGGTTGCCAATCTGGGGGCAGCGACGGCGGATGAAATCCTGAGGCAAGTGGAAAGTTACCGGAAGCAGGGAATCTACTGCTCGGTCTACGGGTTTGGGCAGGGGACGTACAACGATGCCATGTTGGAATCCCTGGCGGACAAAGGGGATGGCGTCTACCGGTTCATCGATTCGGCGGCGGAGGTGCGGAGGGCGTTTGTGGATGATCTTTCGGCATCGTTCCAGGTTATTGCGAAGGATGTGAAGATACAGGTGGAGTTTGATCCCAGCCGCGTGAAGTCCTATCGTCAGCTCGGATACGAGAATCGGCAACTTACAAAAGAACAATTCCGAGATGACCGGGTCGATGCAGGAGAGGTGGGATCAGGGCAGAGTGCGACGGCGTTATATGAGGTTGAACTGGCCGGGAATACCGGGGATGCGTTGGGGGTGGTCCGGGTTCGGTGGCAGGATGTGGCGACCGGGCAGGTGCAGGAACTGGCCGAGCCGATCCGGGCGGGCGAGCGGTATGCGGATTTCGGAGCGGCTCCAGTGCGGTTCCGGTTGGCGGCGGGTGTGGCGGAACTGGCGGGCGCCTTGCGGAACGATCCGATTTCCAAAGCGACGGGGATGGCCGAGGTTGTGGCGGTGCTGGGGCCCGTTGGGATGGAGATGAAGGTAGACCGGCAGGTTCAAGATCTGGTGAAGATGGCGATGGCGACGCAGCGGCTGATGAAGTAGGCCATGCGTTCGCCGGGACGGCGAACGCCACCTGAGCAGTGTGTAAAACAGACGTATAGATGGATGGAAGGAGTTCATCATGAAGAGATTATTCCTGGCAGTCGCGGCGGTGATGATGGCGATGGTGAATGCGATGGCGGAGAGCCGGCCGGAGATCACCGTCAAATTGCTTGAAGTGTCGGGTGGAGTCAAGGGGGAGAATGTGACGTTCACGCTGGCGGTCAAGGTGGATGTTGCCCAGGCGGGGGCGACGCTGCCGCTGGTCGATGGCAAGGTGGTGTTCACGGAGGGGACCCTGCCCCGGGGGGTATCCCTTGACCGGGAGGGGACGATGTATTCCGTGCGGTTTGCCTCGCGGGGCGAGCAGGCCATGACGTTCTCTTTTGCGGTGACACCGGACCGGCAGGGAGAATGGCGCAAGGCGTCGTTTACGGTGCCGGGCAGCGTGATCCGGCGATTAACGATGACGTCCGACCGTGACGACCTTGAGATGCAATTCGGCGAGGCGGTGCCGGTGGCGAAGCGGCCGGTGGCGGGAGGCGGGACGGAGGCGGAAGTCTTCCTGGCGCCGGGGGCCCCGGTGGATGTCCGATGGAAACCCCAGGTGCAGAAACTGGAAGGTGAACTGGCGGTGGCCTGTGATGGGCGGACGGTTGCGGTGGCGGGGGTCGGGGCGTTGAAGATGAACACAGTGTTCAGTTACCGGATCATCCAGGGGGTGATGGATTCTGCCACGCTGGCGTTGCCCGAGCTGTTAAACGTGACTCAGGTGACAGGGGAAGACATCCGGGAATGGCGTACGGAGACGCTGCCGACCGGCGAGCGCCTGTTGAAAGTGAGTCTCAGCCGACCCAAGGAAAAGGTCTATACGCTACGTATCGAGGGGGAGCGGGTGTTGGCGGCGTTCCCGTGTCGCTTTGATATGCCGGTGATTGTGCCGCGCGATGTCATCCGGGCGAGCGGGTTCCTGCTGATGGGAACGGACAGCGCGATCAAGTTGCTGGTCGACAAGTCGGCGGGGTTGAATCAGGTGGATGCGGCGTCGTTCCCCAAACTGACAGAGGCCGTGGTGGCCCTGCCCACGCGGTCGGTTCTGGCGTACCAATATGCGCACCTTCCGTTCCAGATGCGGATCGCGGCAGAGGATGTAGTGACGGTTTTGACGGCGGATGACCGGGTGACGGTGTCCTACGAGGATAACGGGGTGACGGTGGATACGGCTTTGGACGTGGACGTGCGCGAGGCCCCGACCCGGGATCTGGTGCTGGAGACGGTGCCGGGGTGGTCGGTGGCGCAGGTGCAGGGGGCCGCCGTGGCTGATTATGACGTACGCGAGACAGCGGCGGGGCGGCAGATTGTGGTTACACTCAAGGAGGCGGTGCTTGGTCATACGCTGCTGTCGGTGCGAATGGAGCGAACATGGAACGACGGATGCGCGTTGTTCACGGTGCCGCGGTTGAAGGTGCGCGACGCCCGGGTGGAGCGCGGGTATGTGGTGCTGCGGGCGGAAAAAGGGGTACGGCTGAAGGAGGGCAAGGCGGCGGGATTGACCGAAGTGCATACGGGCTCGGTGCCGTTCCGGACGCCGGATGCGCAGAGGGCCTACCGGTTCAAGGATCCGGGGTGGGATTTGCAGGTTCTGGTGGAACAAGCGGATGTGGCGATGCATGCGGAACTGTTCCATCTGGTGTCGGTCGGGGAAGGTGCGCTCTACGGCAGTGTGACGCTGACGTGCCGGATTGAGGGGGCCCCGGTCCGCCGGTTCGTGGTAAAGGTGCCTGCGACCTGCCAGAATGTTGATTTTACCGGAAGAGATATCCGCGGATGGGAACGGGAAGGCGAACTGGTGACGGTGTCGCTGCAGGAGAAGGTGCTGGGTGACTATACGTTGCTGATGACCTATGACCAGCCGTTCGCGTATGAAGGGGCGGAATTGACCGCGGGCGGAGTGGAGGCGGTGAATGCCGCCAGCGAGGTTGGCTACGTGGCGATTGCCGGGCCGGCCAGTCTGGCGTTCGAGCCGGAATCGAAGCGCGAGGCGGCGGTGATCGGGATTACGCCGGAGGAGTTGCCCAGGGAGTATGCGCTGCTGGTCAATGATCCGGTCCTCAAGGCATACAAGAGCGTCGGGATTCCCCACGTGATCAAGATGGCGGTACGGCGGATCGGGACCCAGGCTTTGTTGGACCATGTGGCGGATCACATCACGCTTCAGACGAGGATCAGCCGGGATGGGGAAGCGGTGACCGAGGCGACGTATTTCGTGAAGAACACCGCGCAGCAATTCCTGGGGGTGACGTTGCCGAAGACGGCGGCGTTGTGGTCGGCCAAGGTGGACAGCGAAGTGGTGCGCGTCCTGGATGACGGGAAAGGGATGCTGCTGGTTCCCATGAAACGGCTGTTGGATGCCAATACGCCGTTGCGTGTGGATCTGACGTATGCCGAGGGGTATCCGAAGATGAAGTGGTTCTCGTCGCACACGTTCCGGTCGCCGGTCTCGATGGCGCAGTCGGTGTTTGCACGATGGGTGCTGACCGGTCCGGAGACGCTCTCACTGCTGCCGTCCGGCGGGAACATGGCGCCGCCGCCGATGCCGGGGGTGGGGTTGACGGCGGTATGCCAGGCGGCGGGCCGGATGGTGGCGGGAGTCTGGCAAACGGGAAGGGGTATCCTGGCGGCGGCGTTGATGTTTGCGCTGATGACGGCAGGGTGCGCCTATGTGATCGGAAGAAACGGGATGGGGTCGGCGGCGGCTGTGGGGCTTGTGATTACAACCTTAATCATCGGCTTGCTTGCCTGTGTGGTGACCCTGGCTGGGCTTAATCCGCTGGCAGGGGCTGTCTTTGATGCGACTGGCGGGGATAGCGGGGTATCGCGGCAGGTGGAATTCACCAAGTCAGTGACGCTGTCCGATCGCGAGCTGGCGGTCCAGATCCGGGTGGTTCCCCATTGGATGGGAGGAAGCGGAGGCATGGTCCGGCTGTTGCTGGGCGGCGTGGCCGGGGCAGGACTGACCCTGTGGGCATTGATCCGGAAACGGAAACCGGTGTGGGTGGCGCTGGGGTTAACGGTGACCCTGTGGGGGGTGGCGGTTATTCCCATGGTGGTGCTGGTGGCCGGCGCGGGTCTCGTGATGGCGTTGCCGTTGGTGTACTGGATTGCCTTGATTCGTGCTGTTTACAAGAGGGGTGTGGCCTATCGCACAACAGCCGCCGTCCAGGAGGGGCGTGTGGCGCGGGAGTTGGAGGAGCTGTCTGCGCCGTTTGCCCCGAGGAAAACGTCCGGAAGCGGTGATGAGGGTGGGACCGGGGGCGGGATCCGGATCGGGATGCTGGTGCTTCTGATGATGCTTGCGGCCGTGCCCTGCCTGGCGTGGTCATGGGCTAAACCGATGGTGGTGACACCGGCTTGCGCCAGCGATATCCGGTCGGTTGCCTTGCAGATTGAAGCGCCCGATCCGCTGCGTGAACGTACTGGAATCGCCAGGGTTGGGCTGACGCTGGAGATCGACTGTGACAAGCCGGTGAGTTTTCAGGTATTTCCGCCAACTATCGTGCTGACGTCCTCGTCGCTGGATCCGCGCTGGTCGGACCTGACGGCGGACACCAATGGTTATTCGGTGGTCCTGAGGAAGGCGGGGCGCCATGTACTGAAGTTCACGGGGATGGCGACGGTCAGCGGCAGCAGCGGGATCTGGCGTTTGCCGGTGAGCCTGCCGCCGCATTTGAAGAACGAGGTCAGCCTGACCGTGCCGGCGGGGGGATGGGCGGTGAGTTCCGAGCAGGCGGCGCGCCTTGATGTGGCCGAGCGCGACGGGCGGACGATTGCCGCGATGATGTTATACGAGGGGCGGAAGGCGGTGATTGCCTGGCAGCCGAGGGAGAGGGCGACCAAGCTTGAGCGAGCGCTGTTCTATTGCGACTTGCAGACATATGCGGTGGTATCGCCGGGACTGATCAGTCTGGCCCATGTGGCGCGATACCAGATAGCGCAGGGGGAAGTTCAGGCGTTGCGGTACCGGATCCCGGAAGGCAACAGCGTGACGGCGGTTGAGGCGCCGGGCCTGGTGACGTGGCGGTTTGATGCCGAGACGCGCATGGTGGAGGCGTTGCTTGACAAGCCCGTGAGCGGCGATCTGGTGGTGACCCTGGTTACCCAGATGGCACGGGAAGGACTGCCTTACGATGTGGTGGTCATGGCGCCTGCCGTGGAAGGTTGTGCGCGCCAGCGGGGCAGTGTTGGACTGGCGGCGGGGAACGGGGTCCAACTGCGTGTTGACGAGACGTCGCTCAAGGGCGTCAACCGGATGAACATCAGTGATTTCTCGAAGGACAGTTCTCCGTTGATGCAGCGGCGCGTGATGGAGACGGGGTTACCGGAGATCAAGCTGGCCTACCGCTACCATGAATTGCCGATGTCGGTGCCGGTCCATGCCGAGCAGGTGTTGCCGGAAGTGCGTGTGTCGGAAGACGCCAGTCTTGATATCTCGGATGAGAGGCTGGTGCTGACGTCACGACTGGCGGTGACCATCAACCGCGCGGGTGTGTTTGATTTGCGGCTGGATCTGCCGGACCGGTTCGATATAGAGACGCTGACCGGCGACGATGTAAGCCACTGGGACGAGGTCAAGGAAGGCAAGCGGGGCGTCCTTGTCCACTTCAAAAAGCAGGCGCTGGGTGTGCGGAACATCAATCTGGTTCTGAGCCGGATGGGGAAGGGGGTGGAGTCGCTGGTCAGTGTGCCGCGGATTGGAGTGCAGGATGCGGTCAAGCATGCGGGGACCCTGGCGGTGTCTGGAGAGCGCGGGGTGCGGTTCCTGACGCACGAACGGGACGGGGTAAGCGAAGTGCACCCGAAGGAACTGGGCATCGAGCAGCCCGGATATCTGGCGTACCGGTTGCTGCGACCGGACTGGTCCGTGACGCTCAAGACCGAAACGCTGGCGCCGGTGGTGCGCGCCGATGTTCTTCAGAGGGCGGATATTTCCGAGGGCATGATTCATGGTCGTTGCTTTATCCACTACAAGATAGACCAGGCGGGCGTGAAAATTTTCCGGCTCAAGAGTCCGGCGAAAGGGGTGTCGCTGACGGTATCCGGGCGGAACATTGCCAAGGTCAGTGAAGTCGACAAGGCGCAGGGTTTGTGGGAGGTTGAACTGCAGGGCAAGGTGGAAAACCGCTATGCGTTGGACGTCAGCTACCAGCAGCCGGTGGATCCGAAGGCGGCGGGGATGGATATGGCGCCGGTCCAGACGGTGGGGGCCGATTCACAGAAAGGATATGTGGTCGTATTTGCCGCGGGGCGATTGCAGGTAAAGCCCACCGGGGTTCCCGACGGGCTGTATCCGGACGACGCGAGGAGTGTGCCGGGGACGTTTGGCGCTGGGGATCTCTCGGACGCGATCCTGTGTTATCGGACGACGCGAGCGGATTATGCTCTGGCCCTGTCGGTGGTGCGGCATGATTCAGCCGAGATGCTGCCGGCGCGGGTGGAGTCGGTGCGATTGACGACGGTGGAATCGGAGGACGGCCAGCGGGTGACGCGGGTGGAGATACAGATGCAGGCGGGCAGCCTGAGGGCGCTGGAAACCGTGCTACCCGAGGGGTCGGTCGCGTGGTCGGTGTTTGTCAACGGGGCGGCGGTGATGCCGTTGAAAAAGGACGGGAAGCTGCTGGTGCCGCTGGAGTCGGTCCGGACGACGGGCGAGGCGGCGGTGGAGTTGACCTATGCGACCATGGCGGGCAAGGGACACTGGTTCGGGCGGCAGCGCCTGGAGGGTCCGCGCTTTAATGTGCCGTTGACGGATGTGCGCTGGGACGTGTACCTGCCCTCAGGCTATCGCTATCATGGGTTCGGCGGGACGCTGCTGCACAAGCCCGAGTGGCATCAGGATGGCGTGGTGGCATATAACTACGAGCAGGAAACGCGGAAGGCGATGCTGGCCTACAATGCCAGGGCGGAGGAAGTGCTGAAGCAGGGCGAGACCTTCTGGAAAGCCGGCAAGCAGGCGCAAGCCAAGCAGGCCTTGAAGGAGGCGGTGGTATTCTCCCAAGGTCAGCAGGGACTGAACGAAGACGCCCGGATCCAATACCGCAACCTGATGCGCCAACAGGCGGTCGTGGGTTTCTTCAACCGTCGGTCGGCGCTCAAGAAGGCGCGAAACGTGCAGGACGGGGATGAGTCGGCGCAAGGTCCGGCGGCCAACGCCCCTGCCCGGCAGATCGTGGAGGGCGAATGGACGGCGGATTACGGGCGGCAGGTGGAGCAGCAGATGGATGCGAAGGACATCGGCAATCTCAACATGGTGGCCGACAAGCTGCTGGAACAGCAGGCGGCAGCGCAGGTTCGGGCGAATCCGATCCGGATCACGATGCCGATCCTGGGCCAACATCTGGCGTTTCACCGTGAACTGCAAATTCACCCCGACAGTGAGATGGCCATTGAATTCAAGGCGTCAAGCGGATGGTGGGGCCGGTTGCTGGGCGCGGGGGCGGCGGGGGCGGTGGTACTGGGATTGCTGTTGACGGCGATTTACTCTCCAAGGATCAGGGCGGCCAGCGAGAAATAGACGGTGATGGTGCCGATATCCGCGAGGGCGAGGGTCAGGGGGCCTGAGGCCACGCGGAGATCGAGACGCAGGCGATGCAGGAGCGTGGGAATGCTGACGCCTAGAAAACTAGCCAGCATCAAGGAGAGCAGGATGCCGCCGGCAATCACCATTCCCGCCGGAAGGTTCCTCTGCCAGATGAGCGCGATGCACCCGACAATGCCGCCGGCGGCGACGGCCAGGAGAAATGTTCGCTTCAGCTCGCGCTGCAACAGTTGCCAGTACCAGGCGCCGTCGGGGCTTTCGTGGTGGATCGCGTGGGTGGTCATGGCTATGGTTTGCATGGAGACGCTTTCCCCGAGGCCCAGCACGAGCGTCAGGAAGAAGGCCAGGATGAGGCTTTTGGCCAGGGTGACATCGAACATTCCGACCATGATGGCACACACCGTTCCGCTGAGGATTGTGGCCAGGAGCCATGGGAAGCGGTAGCGGAACACACTCCACACGGATTTACTCCGGACTTCGGTGAGGCGGACGCCGAGTGTTTCAAAGACACTGTGGACCTGCTCACGTTCCTCCATGTTGAACATCTCCTTGGCGAACAGGCTGACATCGACGATACCCAGGATCCTTTTCCCGCTGTCCACGACCGGGAAGGCCAGGAACCGGTACAGGACGAAAAATTCGCAGGCATCCAGCAGTGTAAAGGAATCAGGGACGGCAATGACGTTGGCGGTCATGATGGAATCCACCCGGCTTTCCAGCGGCGCGGTGAGCAGTCTCCTGATCTGCAGCACCCCGATCAGGCGATCCTCGTTACCGATCACATAGACATAAACGAACGAGCCGTTGACGTTTGAAATGCGGATATGATCGAGCGCTTCTCTGACGGTCTGGTGGGCCTTCAGCGCAACGAAATCCGTCCTGGCATGCCGCATGACCGGGTCATCAAGATTATCCATATGTGCAGGGTTGGTCATTCGCGGTTTCCCATGCACGGGTTGGTCTACTCGGACTCGGCATCCTTCAGCGGTCCCAACTGATCGGTGAGGGCCGAGCCCAAGGGGTCGATTTTTTTTCCTTCCAGAATCTTGGTGACAATGGCCTTGGTGTCGCTGGCGAAGTCGCCGCGGAGGATCCACTTAAGGAAGCTCGGATCGCTCTTGGCCAGATAGCTCAGTTTCTCGCCTTTCTTCTTGCCGAAGTTGATGGCAATTTCGCCGTCAACCCAACGAAGTTTGCCATCGCGGTCAACCCAGCTTGGGTCGCGCATGTCGCAGTATTTTGCAAGGTCATTCATGTTGGTGGGCAGGTCGGGATAGCGTTCCAACTGGCCTTCAAGGACGCGGACAGTAGCGAGGGCGTCTGCTTCGGCTTGGTGACCGTCAAGAAAGAGCTCGTTGCAATAGAAAGCCAAGGCGGCCTTGAGGTCGCGAGGTTCGCGTTTGTGATAAATCCGCTGGGCATCGATGATTCGCCTGGTTGAGATATCGAAAGCAACCCCGGCACGCAGGAACTCCTCGATGAGCATAGGGATATCGAAACGGATCACGTTGTAGCCGGCAAGATCGCAGCCCTCCAGAAGTTGCAGGATCTCGGGTGCCAGTGTTTTAAACAGCGGGGCATCGGCAATGGCTTCGTTGGTGATGCCATGGATGGCGGAGGCCTCAGCGGGGATGGGGATGCCCGGGTTAATGCGAAATGTCTTTATCTGCCGTTCCCCTTTAGGGGGAAGCAGTTTGATTACCGAGAGTTCAATAATCCGATCAGCCCGGGGGTTGGTTCCGGTTGATTCAATATCGAAAACAGCGAGCGGACGTTCCAAATTCCATTTATACATGAGAGTCTCCACGTGGGAGCCACATTACTGAACATGGGCCGAAAAAGCAATGTGAGTAAACGTGGACGAGTGAAATGAGAATCCATCTGGACAAGCTGTCCAGAGTCCGGTGTCCACGTCGACGTGAATCCGCTCATCAGTGAGGCGCTACAATTGGCTTTGCGCGGAAGCCGTCCTTAAGCGTTTCGCCACGGAGCGATATATCATATTTATCTCGATCCACTCCGGGAGAGCAGAGCAAAGGCTCATTATTGCAAAGATCACCGGATGCAGGAACCTGCACGGTCAGACCGGAGGGATAAGTATATGGCTGCAGCTTGGAGCGAGGATAATCCGTGAGTTCCTGACAGAGGAAGTTGCCGTTATTGCGCAATTCGCCGCCCAAGGCGCCATGCAAAAATATGACCAGGCTGGTTGCAAACAGTGTACCCAGCAAAAGACGGCCACGTTCCGCCAGTGTTTCCAAGGCGGCCACAAGCAAGAGAGAGATGATCAGCATTTGCATGGCCGTTATGTACCCGAACGCGAATCTGACATCGGGGGCCTGAAAAAACCAATACAACAACCCGGCGATAAGCGTGAGGAAGGCGGGCCAGGAACGACTGACGTGGTGTTTCACGGACTGGAGGAAGATGGCGGAGGCGACGAGCAACATGACCACAAGATACAGGAGGGGACCGATGGCCGCTTCGGAACGTTTCATCCAGTGTTCAAACCAGAATGAGATATCCTTGCCTAGTACATGTTCAGGGGCAACATGAGGCAGGCGGGCCCAACATTTAATCCAGTTCTGCTCGTTAATAGCGAGGGCGCGCGGAACCTTCCAGTCTGGCGAGAAGAGATCCAACTCATGGAGCGGATACACCAGATAGCCAGACTGGATATACCCACGCACGAACCAAGGCAGGAAGATCAGGCTGGCGAGTGCGGTATACCATGCCGCCTGTCGCAGTGATTCCCCTTTAAATAAATCCCGGAATAGACGAGATGACAGTTTTGTTGTCATAAATACCAGTACTGGCAAAAGCAACAATGGTAGATTGATTAACTTGATGGTGGCGGCAAAAGGGACGACGACTGCCGCCCAGCAGAGATCGTCCTGTCGGCGGGAATCGGAGTCGAACCGATGAAGGAAGTAGGAGATGATATAGACGGCCACCATGGTTGTGGCGACATCTGTTGAAAGTGAATTGGTGCCGAACCGGTAGCGCAGAAGAGCGGTCATCATGATCGCGTCGAACACCCAGCTCATGCAAATCGGTTTACCGAGTCCATAAGCCAAGCGTGCCGTGAAAGTTATCAGCGTGAACACAAAGACAAACGAGTTGATGACATGAAAGGATTTGAAAGTGAATGGTCCAGCATCAACGAATGCGGATGTAATCATCCAGGCATTATTGAATCCGATTCTTGTATTCAAATTGGCCAAGCCGGGGACTGTGCCGTATTCCTTAAGCCATCGGACGCCCTGGGCGTGGTAGAGGAGGGTGTCATAGGCGGTTGGATCGCCATTGGCGCCAAGAGCGGCAAAAATGACGATGGCGAATGCCAGTGTGCCGCCCATCAACACGCGCCACCCCAGCGTCTTTCCATGCCTTCCGCAGGCATCAAGATGTTTTGCGGCAAATGCGGCCAAGGCTCGTCGGTCCAAGAACGAATATACAGCAAGTGTTCCCACCACCGTGATATGAAATGGATCAGTCAGTGGAATCAACAATGACGCGAGCGTTCCAAGCCACGTTATGGCTGCAATTCCAAACCAGACGACGTCACCCGTCCTATAGGATGTCAATAGGCGAGGAAAAAACCTGTGAACCAACCTGAGTCCCGCGAAACCTGCCAGAAAGAACACGCACCAGAGATACCCCCAGTAACCGATCAGATGAATGGTTAATACTTCCATATATATTTCCGTTATCGTTTCTACTTGACGTCATAAAGGTTAACTGTGTGTTAGTTGCGCTTTTATATTAGTAAGCTACTAGCGTAAAGCAAAAACTATAGGTCGCTAAAGGTCTGCTATTTAAGCTGGAGGCATCGTCATCCATCAGGGGGTGGGTCATAACCATGGCTGCAAAGTCATCTGTTATCGGGGATACCCTGCACCATATCTTGCCGTCACATTTTCTTCATGCCATACTCGCCGCATGAATGATGAGTCTTCGATGGTTGAAATTTATGCTGACGGTGCTGCTTCGCCGAATCCCGGTCCCGGTGGGTATGGTGTCATTATTTTGAAAAATTCCGAGCGTGTTGAATTTTCGGGAGGATACCGGAAGACCACGAATAATCGGATGGAGTTGTGTGCGGTTATCGAAGGGCTGCGTGCCGTTGATGGTACTCCCACGATCACGGTGTATAGTGACTCGCGCTACGTCGTGGACATGGTGAATGGCGGTTATGCGAAACAGTGGAGAGACCATGGATGGATGAGGAACGGAAGGGAGCGTGCGGAGAATCCAGATCTATGGGGTCAGTTGCTGGATCTCTGCGTGATTCATAACGTCACCTTTAAATGGGTGAGAGGGCACAATTCCAATCCTGAGAACGAGCGGTGCGACGAACTGGCGGTGGCAGCCCGCCAGGGGGGCGCATTGCCGCCGGATTCCGTTTACGAGGCGAGTGTGAAACCGAAGCATGAACAAACATGTTTTGCCCTGTTGGAGTTGAAATGAAAACAACATCTTCAAGATCCAGTGCCACCACGGCGATAGAACGCATCATTACCCCGGCGTATCTGTGGTTCGATACCGAGTTCACAGGATTAGACACGGGAAGCGCGAGTCTGTTACAGGTGGCAATGATCATTACGGATGCCAATTTGTGTCGCCTGACACCTCCTGAACGCGATGTCATTCTGTGCATCAAGCTCGACCCGACTGTTCCGGTCAGTGCGTGGGTTGCGGAGAATCTAGCCGGGCTGCTGGCGGAGTGCCGGTCGGAGAAGGCGGTGTCCATTGAAGACGCAGATCGGATTCTTGCGCAGCGGGTTGATGCGGTGGTCGGCACTAGTTCGTCCGACATCAAACGTCGTCCGATACTTGCTGGTAATACGATTCATATGGATCTGGGATTGGTCCGGCGGTTTCTTCCCGAGTTCAGCCGGCGCCTTCATTATCGATTGATGGATGTATCGACGCTTAAGATTTTTTGGAACGATTCGTTTGATGGACCGGTTTTTGACAAGGAGAACGCAGAGTCTATTCATGGGAATCTGCCGGCGGGATTCACAGCACCGGATGCCAAAGCGCATGATGCTTATTACGATATCCATGCATCACTGGCGGAGATGAATTATTATCGTCATCAGCTCCTGATCCGCAGCTAAGGCAAGCCTTTTCCGATTGCGGGCAAGGGAGGCATGTGAGATAGTCAGCCGATTTGCTGGCTGGAGAGATGCTTTCTGATACGGAGTCTGGAGAATCCCGATGAAGCGAATGTTTTACAGTCTATTTATAGTGTTTCTGGCATTGAGAGTCATGGCTGCTCCCGTTACCGTCGAGGGTGTGGCTGCTTACGTGAATGACGGCGTCATTACGTTGGGTGATGTGAGGGAGATGATCGCGCCTGCCATTCCTGAATTGCAGCAGAACTACCAGGGGGCGGAATTGAAGGGGAAGTTGCGTGAACTCCACAAGGAGGCTCTGGATGAGCTTGTGGCGACCCGTCTAATTCTCAAGTCGTATGAATCCGACACGAAACTCAACAAGGCGGCGGTGGAAAAACATGTTGAAGGTAAAGTAAGTGAGTTTATCCAGGAGCGTTTCAATGGGGACCGTCAGGAGTTTCTCAAAGCTTTGCAGGCGGAGCGTATGCCCATGGAAGAGTGGCGGAAGCGACTGCGGGAACGGATTGTTGTGGGGCTGATGCGAAGCCGGGAGGTGGATAGTCATGTCGTTATCTCGCCCCGTGAGGTCCGTAAAGTTTACGAGCGGGATAGCGCGAAGTATCAACGTCCTGAGCGCGTCAAGTTGCGCGTGATTCTTGTACGAGGGGCCACCAACGAAACGGATCGAGTTGTTCGTGAGCAGCATGCAAAGTCCATTGAGGCCAAATTGCAGTCGGGGGCCGACTTTGCCGAGACGGCACGCCAATTCTCGGAAGACAAGAGCGCGGAGAAGGGCGGGGAATGGGGATGGATGGCGGTTGGAGACCTCAGGCAGGAGTTGAGGATTATGGCAACGTCACTGGAGCGCGGGCGGGTTAGCGGGGTGGCCACGATGGATGGGGATTACTATCTGCTAAAGGTGGATGATCGGGAAAAGGCGGGAGTGATTCCGTTCGATGAAGTTCGGAGTGCGATCGAGAAGGATTTGCGGCGGCGGGAATCGCGCCGGTTATTTACACTATGGATTGAACGCCTCAAGAAGGATGCGTTCATTGAGGTTGTTGACTCGGCAATGCCGTGATAGGGGGGCGGGTGAACTTGGTGAATCTTACCAGTCCGACCCAGGTGCAAGGGTTGCTACGCGAGTTGAATGTGGAGCCGTCAGGATCCCTGGGGCAGAATTTCCTGATCGATGTCCATATACGGGATATTATCGTCAACGATGCGGACCCAACCCCGGATGATGTAGTTCTGGAGATTGGGCCGGGACTGGGCGTGTTGACCGAGGTGCTTGCCCGGCGGGCAGGGAAGCTGATTGCCGTGGAAAAGGATGCCCGGTTGGCCGACTTTTTGAAGCGTGAATTTGAGGGCCAGGAGTTTGTGCAGATCATCCAGGCTGACGCCTTGGAGTTGGACTTTAACATGTTGGCCGAGTGGGGGGTCACCCGTGTGGTTTCCAATCTTCCCTATTCAGTTGGAAGTCGAATCCTGATGAATTTATTTTCGTTGCCAAATCCTCCGGAGCGAATAACGGTTACCGTGCAGGTCGAGGTCGGGGAGCGTCTAGTGGCGGGACCCGGTCAGAGAGAACGAGGATTACTAGGGGTCTGGGCCCAACGGGTTTATGATGTTAAAATCCGTAAGATCATCAGCCCAACCTGTTTTCGGCCGGCCCCGAAAGTGAAGTCGGCTGTCGTGGGAATGGTCCGGTTGCCATTGATACATGAGCAAAGTCGGAATATGTTCCGGCGGCTTACAAAAGATGTGTTTGCCTTCAGGCGCAAGCAACTGGGCACTATTTTGCGCCGGGTGGCCCCGGGGATGGATGAATCATCGATGAAGAGCATTCTGGGAGAGTTGGGGATTGATCCCCGGACGCGGCCCGAGATGTTGACGAATGATGAGTGGCAGGCATTGGCGGATCGGTTGATTCTGCCGGCAAAGGAGTCTTTTAGCTGATGAGTGGCACAACGTTAACCCCGATGATGTCGCAGTATCGGCAGATCAGGAACAAACTGCCGCCGGGGACGATCCTGTTTTTCCGGCTCGGCGATTTTTACGAGATGTTCTTTGAGGATGCCAAGGAGGCGGCGCATATTCTGGATATTGCGCTGACGAAGCGGCAGGGGGTTCCCATGTGCGGCATTCCGTTTCACTCTGCCGATGGCTATCTAGGCAAGTTGATTCGCGCCGGAAAAAAGGTGGCCATTTGTGATCAGGTTGAGGACGCCTCGGAGGCCAAGGGAATCGTCAGGCGCGAAGTGACGGGAATTGTGACTCCGGGCACAGCCATGCAGGAGACGATTCTTACATCAGCCCAGAACAATTATTTAAGCGGAGTGTGCAAACATGGCAATATGATTGGACTGGCCATGCTCGATATATCGACGGGTGCGTTTTGGATCGAAGAATCCGGCTCCTCATCCGCGCTGTCGGATGCGTTGCACCAATTTGCGCCCCGGGAATGTGTGGTGCCTTCGGAACAATTGAACGATCCAGTGATTAAGGGATTAATGTCGCAGACCAACGGGGTGGTGGTGACTGGAACGGAGGACTGGATTTTCCATTTTGACGTGGCGCGGGACCGGTTGCTGCGGCATTTCGGCGTTCACTCCCTGGATGGGTTCGGGTGCGAACGGAAGACGGCGGCTGTTGGGGCGGCTGGCGGGATCCTGCATTATGTTCAGGAGGAGTTGAGGCGTGATGTCCGGCATGTGCGCTCGTTGCGCGTAACCCAGACGACCGATTTCATGACGTTGGACGAGGCAACATCGGTCAATTTGGATTTGCTGCCCAGGCGGGGCGATGATCGGCGTGAGTCGGTGACATTACTGGGGGTGCTGGATTCCACGGCGACGCCTATGGGAGCACGCCTGTTGAGGGAGTGGATATTGCGTCCGCTCGCGAAAAAGGATGCTATTGAGGAGCGATTGGATGCTGTCGAAGCGCTGGTGAAGGGGCGGGTGCTGCTGCGTGATGTAAGGGAAGGGTTAACCAGCATACGGGACATGGAACGTCTCGTTGCCAGACTGAGTGCCGGCGGGGGAAACGCCCGCGATTTGAGGTCGTTAGGGCAGTCGCTGGGGGCCTTGCCTGGTGTGAGAGGTCTGGTTGATTCTTCATCTTGTGATCCCTTGCGCGTGTTGGGGCAGACGATGGTGTTGCAACCTGAACTGGTTGACCTTATCGAACGGGCGATTGAAGATGAACCGCCGGCGGTTCTCAAGGAAGGCGGCATGATCCGGCGCGGCTTTATGCCGGAGTTGGACGATTTGCGGGCGGCGGCGACGGAAGGGCGACAGTGGCTGGCTGATTTCCAGACGAAGGAGCAGGCGCGCACGGGAATCAGGACGCTCAAGGTTCGCCACAATAAAGTCTTCGGGTATTACATTGAGATTTCAAAGGGGCAACTCGCCAATGTGCCAGAAGATTATATCCGGAAGCAAACCCTGGTAAATGCCGAACGGTTCTGCACACCGGAACTTAAAATCCATGAGCAGAAAATCATGGGTGCCCAGGAGCGGGCGGCGGCATTGGAATACGATGTTTTCATGAATATCCGGGATCGTGTGACGGCAGTGACGGCGGAAATCCAGCAGACAGCGGCGGCGTTGGCCCGTCTGGATGTGCTTGCCGCCTTGGCGGATCGAGCTGTGACATTCCGCTATACGCGACCCAGGATAACTTCCGGCGACAGGCTCTGGATCAAGGAGGGGCGACATCCCGTCATTGAGCAGATGTCAACCGCGGAGCGGTTTGTCGCGAATGACACCTTGCTGGACGGGAACGATCATCAGTTGGTTGTTCTTACCGGACCCAACATGGCTGGAAAATCGACGTATATCCGACAAGTGGGACTGATTGTCATCATGGCGCAAATGGGCTCGTTTGTGCCGGCGACCGAGGCAGAAGTGGGATTGGTTGATCAGGTGTTCACGCGGGTGGGGGCCAGCGATGATATTGCGAGGGGACGCAGCACGTTCATGGTGGAGATGCAGGAAACGGCCAACATCCTCAATAATGCAACACCACGAAGCCTGATTATTCTTGATGAGATCGGGCGAGGGACCAGTACTTTTGACGGCATCAGTATTGCCTGGGCCGTCGCGGAGTACCTGCATAATACGGAAAAAGCCAAGGCCAAGACGCTGTTTGCAACGCATTATCATGAGTTGACCGATCTGGCGCTGACCATGAGCGGGGTCAAGAACTACAACGTACTGGTCAGTGAGCGGAACGACCAGGTGGTTTTTCTGCGACGAATTGTGCCGGGAGCGGCGGATAAGAGCTATGGAATTCAGGTCGCGCGGTTGGCGGGATTGCCGATTGATGTTATCGACCGGGCGAAAGAAATCCTGACGAACCTTGAAGAGGGTGAATTTGGCGAGGCGGGTCAACCGCGACTGGCGAAGCAGAAACGACGCGCCAAGGATAACGGGCAGATGTCGCTCTTCCAGTAGAAGGAATTTCTGACTGATGCACCCCTGCGAAACTCGCAAAAATCGCCAAGAATGCGGGCACAAAAAAACGGACCGGGTAAACCCCGGTCCGTCGGTAATATCTCTATAGGGAGGCAAATTACCAGCGACGTTCGCGCTGCTCGCCGCCACCAAATCCACCGCCGCCGGCAGGGCGATCAGTGCGGGGACGGGCTTCGTTAGCCTTGATCTTGCGTCCGCCGATATCCTTGTCGTTCAACCCATTGATGGCGGCATCGCCGGCGGCCTTGTCAGGCATAACGACGAATCCGAAACCTTTTGAACGACCGGTTTCACGATCCTGAATGATGTTCACAGACTCCACGGTACCAAACGCTTCGAAGGCCTGACGCAGATCTTCCTGCGTCGTTGAGTAAGAAAGATTTCCAACGTAAATATTCACTTTAGTTCCTCATCTACACTAATACATTCAACCAAAACACAACAAACAACTTACTTAGTACTCTCAACAACCTGTCCGTTCACCTCCGTGCTACACAATCTCTAAAACTTATCCTGAGGCGGGAACATAGAGGATTGTCTATGGGAGCGCAATACAATTTTTGGGGTGAACAATGCTTT
>CAZSSA010000047.1:0-5768 GCA_964609375.1 uncultured Verrucomicrobiota bacterium
GCGAGGTCCGGCTGGCGCCCTCGGACTACTCCCGTGTGCTCTCCATCTGGAGCCATGGCCGCTACTGGTCGGAGGTGCGTGAGGCCTGGGAGATGCTGCCGTTCCTGCCGCTGCGGCCCGATGGCAAGACGGCGACCGTGGTCACGGCGGCCGACGGGAGCACTTTGACGGAGGCCGGCGCGACAACCGCGTCCGTGCGCATTGATCGCGGCGGGTTCGGGGTGGAGATCCGGTTCGACAAGCCGCGCCGGGTCAAGCGGGGCGCGGGAAACACGGTCATGATCGAAGTGGTGGCGCCCGTTCCGGCCGGCGGAAAACCGGTTCCGGCCGGCGAGGTTGGCCTGAGCTATACCCTGGCGCCGTTCGGGGCATGACCGGAGGAAGAAAGGCAGATGGAACGAATGGCACAGGAGTCGAGATGAGCGGGGATTCAGTCATGAACAATGTATCCTGTATGGAGGTGCGGCCCTATCAGCTCATGTGCCTGATCTGCAGGCAGGGCCGGCAGGACACCGGCACGCCGTATTTCCACGAACAGCGCCTTGACGCGATTGAAGCCGCTGTCCGGAGCGACCCCCTTGTGCCGCTGAGGCTGCGCTGCAACACCGACACGGTGTACCGCTACCAGAACCCCGGTCGGGCCTTCGACACGCCCGGGGGCGAGGCGTTCAACGACTTGCGCGACCTCACCATCCTTCAGAAGCTGGGCGCGGTGCCGGGCGATGCGCGGCCGGCGGTGGAGTGGTTCGAACGCGTCCGGGCCGCCATTCCCGCCTGCCTGGGAATCTGTGCGTACCCCGGGGCCGAGGCGCCCGGCTGGCCGCGATGCCCGTTCGCCGCGAGCGGCAACTACGAGCGTGGGATCTCCCGGGGTATCGAAACATTCATCGGGCGCCGGACCGATCAGGAGACGGCGGCCGTCAAGGAAGCCACGGCGGCCGCTTGCCTCGGCGCGGCCTGCCTGCGGATCCGGCCCCACCATCTGATGTGCATGAGTTGCTTTCACGGCGGTCGCCGCCGCGAGGAATTGGCGCCCATCCCCAAGGACAACCTGTTCGAGTGTATCATCGCCATGCAGCGCAACCCGCTGATCCCGGTGGAACTCGTCGCCGGTCCGTGCATGATCTGCCCGCCCTGCGCGCGTTACCATCCGGCCACCAACCTCTGCATCGGGGCGCGGAGCATGGGGTTGCGCGACCAGAAGAAGGATATGGACACCCTGCGCCGGCTGGGTCTGCGGTATGGCGACGTGCTTCCCGCGCGCGAGTTGATCCAGCGGCTCTACGACGCCATCCGGTGCACGACGGAAATCTGCGGCAACGGGACCGGCCTCGAGACCGCGCCCGAGTGGCGCGTCTGCGGCGGTCCGTCCGGCAACGAACCCTATCGGAAAGCCCGGCAGGCGGGTCTAGGCGTGGAGGGGGTTTCCGTGGCATTGGACGAATGCCTGGATCCGCCAAAGGTTTGACGGAAGCAAATCGAAAAAGATAAGGAATGACGTTTGTGAAAACAAAGATACGGATGATGAATGCAGCGGTTGGAATCGGGTTGGCCGTCTCGTGCTTTGCCGAAGCGCCCGGGCCAAAAACCATTACGCTGGCGCTGGGCGATGGCGGGGCGGGGTCGGCCGTGGAACTGCAACTGATCGGTGTGCCGGCCGGGGAGTTCATGATGGGGGCCTCCCCGGGCGATGAGCGCGCGTCGCCGACCGAGGAGTTCCGGCACCGGGTCCGGATCAGCCGTCCGTATTACCTGGGCAAGACCGAGGTGACGCGGCGGCAGTGGAATACCGTCATGCCCACCCAGCGTGCCGCAGGCCCGGGCGAAACGGACGACGGGCCCGTCACCGGGATTCTCTGGACCGAGGCGGCGGAATTCGCGGCAATCCTGACCGGGCGCTTCCGTGACAAACTGCCGCCGGGGATGGTGTTCCGCCTGCCGACCGAGGCGGAATGGGAGTACGCGGCGCGCGCCGGGACGACGACGCGCTTCTATTTCGGCGACGATCCGGCCGGGATCGGCGAGTACGCCTGGATGCGCGACAACGCCCAGGCGCCGATGCCTGCCGGGAAAAAGAAGCCCAATGCGTGGGGCTTTCACGACACGATCGGTAATGTCTGGGAGTGGTGCCTGGACTACTTCCAGCCGGACCATACGACGGACAAGGAATTGATGGTCGATCCGGTCAACGTGGTGTCGAACTTCGCGCGCGCGGTGCGGGGCGGCTCCTACGTACACAACAACGGCACGGAATCGCTTCGCGTCACATCCGAATGGGGAAACATGTATCACGGCAAGCGGCGTCCGCACGTGGGCATGCGGCTGGCCGTGGGATTTCCGATGCCGACTGAGGCCGTGGCGGCCGAAGCAGGCACGGGCAAGGGAACGTCGAATACAAAGGAGGAACAATGAACTGCAAGCACATGGGAATGACGCTGGCGCTTGCCGGCGGGATCGGGTTGTACGCATGGGTGGGGTCTGCGGGCGCGGCTGGCGCGGCGGGGGGTGGGGGACCGCCGATCGCGATCGGAGGCCGCCTGGAGCCGTTTGTTGATCTGTATCTGGTGGATCAGATGAAAGGCGTCTCGCACCAGTTCCAGCGTCCGATCGAGATCCGGAACCTGGCGCATCCGCCTTCAGACGGTTACTACTCCACCGTCATCTTCGAAAAGGGCAAATACCGCCACTACTGCCGGGAGAAGATTCCCGGCTACAAGGGAACCGATGAGGATGGCAATCCGGGCGAGGTTACCGCCTACGAGGAGAGCACGGATGGCATCAACTGGACGAAGCCGAATCTCGGCCTGTTCGAGGTGAACGGTTCCCGGTCGAACAACTACATCCTGGCGGACATGTCGCCCTTCAGCCACAACTTCAGCCCGTTCCTCGACGCGCGCCCCGGGTGCCCGCCGGAGGAGCGGTTCAAGGCGTTGGCCGGCACCCAGGACAAGTCCACCGGCCTGGTGGCCTTTGTGTCCGCCGACGGGATCCGGTGGAAGAAGGTGCGCGAAGAACCGGTGCTCAAATGCGATCCGGCCCAACCGATGTTCGATTCGCAGAACGTCGCGTTCTGGTCGCCGGTGGAGACGCAGTATGTCGCGTACTGCCGCCTGTACACGAACCACCTGCGTTCGATCGTCCGGACGACCTCTCCCGATTTCCTCGCGTGGAGTCCGTTCGAGTACGTGCCGGCGAATCTTGAGAACGAACATCTTTACACCAGCCAGGCCCATCCGTACTTCCGGGCGCCGCATATCACGATCGGACTTGCCACGAGGTTTTTCCCCAAGCAGGGTAGTTCAACCGACATCACCCTGCTGTCCTCCCGCGACGGCAGGTCGTTCGACCGCATGCTGAAGGAGGCGTTCATCCGTCCGGCCCCGACCCGGGATAGCTGGGGCAACCGCGGGAACTACGCCGCGCTGAATGTCTTCCCGTTGCGCAATGATCGGCCGGGAATGCCCGACGAATGGCGGTATTCCGTCCTGGAATATATGGGCATCATGGTGCGCGACCGGATCTACTATCTGCCCGTGGACGGATTCGCCTCGATCCACGCGTCCTTTGAACAGGGCGAGATGATCACCAAGCCGCTGGTCTTTTCCGGCAAGGAGTTGATGGTGAATTTCGAGACGAGCGCCGGGGGATTCCTCCAGGTCGAGATCCAGGATGCGGCGGGCAAGGTCATCCCGGGGTTCTCGGCGGCGGACATGAAGGAGGACCTGCGTGACAACAACCGCGGCTGCATTGTCCCGTGGAAGCAGGGCTCGGATGTCAGCAAACTGGCCGGGCAGCCAATCCGCTTGCGCTTCGTTATGCGCGAGGCGGACCTGTATGCGTTTCGTTTCGTCACTCGTTAAAATAGGATAAAGGAGAGCTGAACATGAAGAATGGACTTGGATTAGCATTGGTATTGATTTCATTGATTGTGCTCAGCGCTACGGCGTGGGGCGAAGATCTGACGGTATCGAAAACGCTCAGCATCACGCTGGCGGAGGCGCAGGGGACGAATCCTGCCGTGGTGGTCGAGTTGATCGGCGTCCCGGCGGGGGAGTTCATGATGGGGACCCCGCCTGGCGCCCCCCGTGCCAACAAGGGAGAATTCTACCACAAGGTCCGGATCAGCCGTCCCTTCTACCTTGGGAAGTACGAGATTACCCAGAAGCAATGGTGGACCTTTTGGGGCAAGCCCATCCCCGCTGCAAGCGAACAACTGCCTGCCACCGTCATCTCCTGGATGGACGCCAAGGGATTCATGGCGGATCTCAACGCGCGATTCGGCAAGCAACTGCCCAAAGGCATGGTCTTCCGCCTTCCGACCGATGCCGAATGGGAGTACGCCGCGCGCGCGGGGACCACGACGCCGTACTATTTCGGCGACGATCCGACCCAGTTGGTCGACTATGCCTGGTGCCGGGCCAATGCCACCAATGAAATGCCCGTGGGCTTGAAGAAACCCAACCCATGGGGCTTCCACGACATCACCGGCAACGTCTGGGAACTGTGCCTGGACTATTTCTGCCCGGACAAGACCACCACGAACGAGGTTTCCATCGACCCCATCAACCTCACGCCGGATCAGCCGGTTGCCGCGACGGTCCGCGGCGGTTCATTCCATGGTCAGGATGGTCCCGAATCGCTGCGAACCGCGGCGCAGTGGGGCAACATCTGGCCCGACAAACACCGTCTGAATGTGGGCTTCCGACTGGCCGTCGGATACCCGGTCAACATGGAGAAGCCCTGAACTTGCGTGGGAGATACTGAAGGAGTCGGCGCCCGTGGCCCGCCGGATGGAACCGTCGGATTGTCACGCGGCAAACCATAACGAGGAGAACAGAAAATGAAGAGCAGGATAGGATGGGTATCGGTTGGTTTTTTGTGGCTGGTGGCGGCTGGCATGGCGATGGGCGGCGAGGGAACCCCTCCCCCCATTGCGAAAACGCTCGCCATCACGCTGGCGGAGGCGCAGGGGACGAATCCTGCCGTGGTGGTCGAGTTGATCGGCGTCCCGGCGGGGGAGTTCATGATGGGGACGAATCCGGACGGCGCCCCGCCGCGGTATGACCCGAAGGGCGAGTTCTATCACCGCGTGCGGATCAGCCGGCCCCTCTACCTCGGGAAATACGAGCTCACCCATGCCCAGTGGGCTGCGGTGATGGGAATGCACCCCCGGTATGTCGGACGGGAGAACTGTCCAAGGGACGGCGTTTCATGGCAGGAATGCACCAACTTCACAGCCCTGCTCACCCAGCGCTTCGCGGCCCAGTTGCCGCCGGGCATGGTGTTCCGGCTCCCGACCGAGGCGGAGTGGGAATATGCGGCGCGGGCGGGGACGACGACCGCGTACTACTTCGGCAACGATCCGGCGTTGTTGGGCGACTATGCCTGGCACCGCGGAAACGCCACCCAGCCCATGCCCGTTGGCCAGAAAAAACCGAACGCCTGGGGTTTCTTCGACATCACCGGCAACGTTTGGGAGCTGTGCCGGGATTATTTCTGCCCGGACAATACCACAACAAACAAAGTCTCCGTTGACCCCGTCAACCTCAAACCGTACGATCCGGTGGCCGCGGCGGTGCGGGGCGGATCCTACGCCGGACAGGATGGGCCCGATTCCATCCGGATCGCCTCCCAGTGGGGCAATATCTGGCCCGACAAGCACCGGCCGAACGTGGGGATGCGGTTGGCTGTGGGATATCCCGTGGCCCCGTGAACGCGGGAGAAATGGGGAAGGAAGACGTGAAACGTGAAGACGTGAAGACGTGAAG
>CAZSSA010000047.1:5868-18510 GCA_964609375.1 uncultured Verrucomicrobiota bacterium
CGTGAAGACGTGAAAACGGAAGATGTAAAGCGTAATAACGGAAAACGGAAGACGGAAAGATTATGACGATAACGGATCGGTTTTTGTGTGCGCTGGCGATGGCTATTGTGGCGGCGACGGCGGCTGCGGACGACTGGAACCAGTGGCGCGGCCCGTCGCGCAACGGCGTGGCGCCGGACAGCCCGCCGCTGGCGGAATCGTGGGGCTCAAACGGTCCGCCGCGGGTGTGGGTCAGCGAAGACCTGATTTGCAACGATTCGCTGGGCTCGGTGTGCGTCGCGGGAGGGAAAGTGTACCTGTCAGGAATATGGCCGTCGAATCCCCCGCCGCCGTCTGCGGACGGGCGGCCGCCCTCCTGGACGGCCGCGATCAAGGCTGGCGGCTCGATCGAAGGTGCGGCCTGTCTGGACGGCGACGGCAAGCGGGTCTGGCGCACGGGCTGGCCGGGGAAGGGCAGTCACAGCACGCCCTGCGTGGCGGACGGCCGTTGCTACGTGAATGGCGCCAAGACGCTCTATTGCCTCGATGCCGCGAGCGGCAAGGAACTGTGGCAGGCGCCGGTGGAGGCCGAAAGCGCTTCAAGCCCGCTGGTGGCGGACGGCATTGTGGTGATTTTGGCCGGGACGCTGACCGGATTCGACGCCCTTTCGGGAGCGGTGCGGTGGACCTCCAGCGTAAGCGGAGGGAACTGCTCCCCGGTGCTTTGGGCGACCGGTGGAGCGAAATACGTCCTCTGCCGAACCAAGGCCGGTCTGGCCTGCGTCAAGCTCGCGACGGGCGAGGTGTTGTGGAAAGCCAAGGCGGAAGGCAACAGCACCCCGGTGGTGTCGGGGGATATCGCGGTGTTCCTGAACAACAACAAGGCGGACGGGCTCGCGGCGTATCGCCTGACGGCGGCGGGGGCGGAGAAGCTGTGGTCGGTTCCTTTCGCCGACCGGGGCAGCACGCCGGTGATTTACCAGGGGGCTGTTTACAGTCTGTGCGGGTCGGTGGCCGCCTGCCATGGTCTCGAAAAGGGCGATCTGAAATGGGAGGAGAAGTTCCCGGGCGAGATCGTGTCCCCGCTGGTGGCGGACGGGAAGCTGATCGGGACGGCGGGGCAGGGCGAGGATCTTCTGATGATCGCCGCGAAGCCGTCCGGGTTCAGCCTGCTGGGGAAAGCGAGGATATCCGCGAACTGGATTCCCTCGCCCGCCATCGTGGATGGTCGGCTGTATCTCCGCCATGGCCACGGTGTGGCGTGTTATGATTTGCGAAAGCCTTGAGAAGGAAGGAGCCCTGAGCATGAATGTCGTGATCAATGCCAGTCCGCCGCCGCCTTTCCCGATTGGATTCTGGAACTACACATTCATGGATATGCGGGGTGTGGGCCCCGGGTGTGTGCGAGACTGGGTCGATGCCGGCATGACCATGGCGATGAGCCCGGAATTCATCGCGGGTCGCGACGATCCCCGGGCCATGCTTGCCATTCTGGATGCGGCTGCCGAAGCGGGGATCCGGGTCATCCTGTACGACCGACGCGGCACCTGCTGGCAGCGTGAGGCGGCTAATGACGAGGCTGCCTATCGCCGCGCCTTCGCGCAAACCCTCAAGGATTTTGGAAGCCACCCGGCGGTCAGCGGATTCTTTGTGGGCGACGAACCCAGCGTGGAAGCGCTCCCCGCTGCCTGCCGCGCCTACCGCATCCAGAAGGAGATGTCCCCGAGCCACTCCCCGTTCCTCAACATGGACTGCTGGCATTGGGACACGGACGAGACGGTCCCCGATTTTCCCGCCCACCTTGACCGTTACATCGAGCTGGCCCGTCCGGACGTGCTCGCCTATGACTGCTACTCTCAGATGAAGACGAGCCCCGGCGCTCTGGAAAAATACTACCGGAATCTGCGCGACTTCCAGGCGGCGGCGGCCCGTCACAACTTGCCGCTTTGGGTGACGCAACTGTCGGTCTGTCATTATGATTTCCGGGGCCCGAGCGATGACGGCTTCCGATGGCAGATCAACACCGCGGTGGCGCATGGCGCCACCGGCCTGCTCTGGTTCTTCTTCTACCAGCGTTATCCGAGCGACAACTACCGGTCGGCGCCGGTGGATGAACACGGGGAACGAACCGAAACATTCCATCAACTCAGCCGGGCGAACCGGACCTTCCTCGAATGGCACGCGCCGGTCATGCGGGACCTGGTTCTAAAGAGCGTCCACCATGTCGGGCAGTCCTGGGCCGGATTCCCCGCGCTTGACGGCAGCGGTCCGATCCGCTCCGCTTCCGCCAAACAACCGCTGATCGTCTCCTTCTTCGCCGATCCGCAGGGCCGCGACTATGCCGCCGTGGTCAACAACTCGCAGATGGAGAGCACGCAGGCCGAGGTGGTCTTCGCGCCGGGGATGGAAGCGCGCTACGTAAACTTCCGGTATAGCGATGAGCAGTATGCCCTCTGGGCGCAGACCGACACGGCGGCCCGCCGCGGGCGGATCCCTTCCGCGGAGGCGGGGTCGCGGATCAAGCTCTGGCTGGCGCCCGGCCAAATGGAACTGTTCGCCATGGGGAAAGGAATGACATGACCATGATCCGTGGATACCTGATGCACCTGACGCACTACGACTCCGAGTGGATCAAGCGCAAGCATCTGGAAAAGCGCTTCGATTTGACACTGGCGCTGAAGCTTGTGGACGACATGGCCGAGGCCGGTTTGAACACCCTGATCCTCGATGTCGAGGACGCCGTGACCTACCGGACCCATCCGGAACTCCAGCGCGCGTACACGGCCCCCATGGAGGATTACCGTCGGCTCGTGGCGCAGGCGAAGGCCTGCGGGTTGACCGTGATTCCCAAGCTGAATTTCGCGAAGGGTGTTGACATGCACAACGCGTGGATGAGCCCCTACAACGAGATGCCGGACACGCACCGGCGGTATTTCGAGCATGCCCTGCAGCTCGTGGATGAACTGGTGGATGGCCTTGACCTCCGCTATTTCCATATTGGCATGGATGAGGATTGCCGTTCCACGGCGCTCTACTTGACGGTCATCCGTAAACTGCACCGGGAACTGGCGAAGCGGGGACTCCGCACGGTGATGTGGGCGGATATCGGCCATTCCTGGACTCCCATCCGCAATGCCAAGACGCGGGCCGTGCTCCCGGATCTGCCCAAGGACATCGTGATGATGCCCTGGACTTACGACGCGCGCAGCCAGCGGCGCTGGGTGCGGATGCTGGCGGGCATGGGGTTCGAGGTCTGGGGCGGCACCGGACCGGACCGGGCCAATATCGCGATGTGGGCGCAGGATATCGTCCGCGGCGGGGGGCACGGACTGGTGGCCACCTTGTGGAAACCGCTCGACAAGGCGAACGCCGGGGCCCAGCGTGCGCTCGTTGCCGATTCCGGGCGCATGTTTCCCCGAAAAGAAGGGAGCGGGACATGATGACCAGACATTACCGGATTGCGACGATGTGGGGCGTGGTGGCGGGTTGGCTGGCCGCGGGAACCGCGCGGGCCGGGGAAGCCGCCGGCTCCGCCGCGCCGCCACTTCGCGGGCTGACTCCCGTTGACTGGACGATCATCGTGGTGTACGCCGTGTCGATGCTGGGCGTTGGACTGTATTATTCGCGCCGCCAGAAGACGACGGAGGAGTACCTGCTGGGCGGTCGGCAGATGCGATCCTTCCTCGTGGGCATTTCGCTCTACGCCTCCCTGCTCAGCACCATCAGTTATCTCGCCGTGCCCGGAGAAATGATCAAGCATGGGCCGGTGCCGTTGCTGGGTTACCTGGCCATCCCCGTGATCTTCCTGGTGGTCGGATATGCGTTGATACCGCACTTCATGAAACTGCCCTATACCAGCGCGTATGAGATTCTTGAGGCCCGCCTGGGCCCGGGCGTCCGCCTGACGGCGGCGGCGATCTTTATCGTTACGCGCCTGGTGTGGATGGCCTTGCTGATCTACCTGGCCGGCAAAGCCATGGCGGTGATGATGGGCTGGCCCCGTGAGGCGATTCTGTACATCATCATCATTTCCGGTGTCATCACCGTGGTTTACACCACGCTGGGCGGGCTGCGGGGGGTGGTGGTCACCGACACCATCCAGTTCTTCATCCTGATGGTCGGCCCGCTCCTTGCCATTGTCTCCGTTTCCTGGACGCTCGGGGGAGTCGGTGCCTGGTTCCCGACAACCTGGGCGGCGCACTGGGATTCGGAACCCTTCTTCAGTCTGGATCCGCGCATCCGTGTGACGGTGGTCGGATCGCTGGTATCGTATGCCGCCTGGTGGATCTGTACGGCGGGTTCCGACCAGATGGCCATTCAGCGGTACTTCGCCACGCGCGATGCGTCCCGGGCCCGGCGCGCATTCCTGATCAACAGCATTGCCGAAGTATCGGTCGCCATCCTGCTGTCCCTGACGGGTTTCGCCCTGCTGGGTTTCTTCTCCCGGCACGGCCAGTTCGGGCAGGGGCATGACGCGATCTCGGACGCCGACTATCTTTTTCCCCACTACATCGCGAACTATGCCCCGGTGGGCATCGCCGGCCTGATCGTCGCCGGCATGTTTTCGGCGGCGATGTCCAGTCTCTCGTCAGGCATCAATTCGACGGTGGCGGTCTTCACCACCGACTTCATCCCGCGCTTCACGCGCGCGTTCGACGACGACGCCCGGCGGGTAAAAATGACAAAGCTCCTCGTCTTTGTGATCGGCTTGATCGTTGTCCTGGCCAGTCTCCTGATGGACAAGGTGCCGGGCAACATTTTCGAGGTGACGAACAAGACCAACGGACTGTTTGTCGGTCCATTGTTCGGACTCTTTGTCATGGCGCTTTTTGTCCGCGGGGCGACCGCGTTTGGCGCATTGTGGGGCGCCGCCTATGGCCTCGCGGCCGCCAGCCTGATCGCCTACTGGGATGTCATCACCGGGCGGCCCGGATTGAGTTTTCAATGGATTATTCCCACCGCGCTCGCGGCGCATCTTGTGGCCGGGGTTTTGTGGAGCCTGGCGCCGGCAGGGGGGGTGGGCCCCGGACGGCGGATGGCTTGGAGTGTCGTCGCTGCTGGTGTGCTGGCCGCGCTGGTGGCGGGAATCGTTGTGGCGGGTCGTTGATTCGGAATGTGTGTAAACATAAGGAGGTCGTATGCGGCGAAGTCTATGGATTGTGGCGATGGCGTGGGTTGTTTGGGCGGGGATCGTTGAGCGGGCCGCGGCCGGACTGCCCACCAGCCATGCCTGGCAGGTGACGATACGGAACCATCTGGGGTCCCTGACCGAAAAGGATTTCACGGTGACGCCGGAGCCGTTCACCTACCAGCCGGAGTTCCTGAAGGATGCCGAGGAGGTGTACCGCGTGTGGGTCTGGATGTCCAACCGCGGATACGAGATCACGGAAACCAAGGGGCTGCGCCTGCCGCCTTCGCGCTTTCTCCTGACGGCGATCGAGGCGGACGGCAAAATCAACATGCGGCCGGCGCAGAACGGCTACTTCGATCCCATGGCGGTGGCCTGGTGGTCGCAGTGGACGTATCCCGGCAACCCGTTCCGCCCCGGCACGGCCAACTCGCTGGCGGCGAAGAAGCGGGCGTTTGTTGGCGCCGCCGTGGACCTCCTGATGCTGGACGCCCTGCACGAGAAGGGTGGCGGCATGCGGTCGGACTTCATGGGGGGCAACCTGATCTGGCTCTCCTACACGTTCCTGGCGGTGAAGGATACGCTTCCGCCGGCGGTGGCCGATGCCTATCGGGCTGGCTTGCGCCGGATGTTCGACCGGATCGAGACGCTGACCCCGTACGGGGGCGGCGGGGCGGACATCGAGACCTTCCAACTGGTGGGGCTCTGGTATGCCGCGCGCGCGATCGGCGACTCGGGAATGAACGAGCGGGCGCTCAAGCGGGCGCATGCCGTGCTCGACCGGATCATCAAGCCCGCCGGCTACGAGCACCACGGCCACGCCTTCGATGCGGCCTACATGGGCATCGCGCTGCGATTCGTCACCTGGGCGGCGCTGCTCCACAACGATCCGCGGATTGACCAGACGCTGGAAAACATGATGCTCCTGAAATCCCACCTGACCCTGCCGGAGCCCGGCGGCAAGGGATTCCAGGGGCTGTATTGCGGGCCAAGCCACTTCAGCACGGGGACCGCGTTCGGGTCGCCCGACGACCTCTGGGGCGCCCATTTCCGCGACGCCGCCGCGGCCATGAAGACCGACGCCGCCCTCTACCTGATGTTCGGCGGGCGGTCGCAGGACTTCGGCCCGGTCGGCATCAAGGACGAAACGGCCATGCGGTCGGACATCGCCCGCTGGGCTTCGACGATCAGCGACGAACCGTTGATGAGCGCCGGGCTGACCAAGCCGCTGGATGCGCAGCCGCCCGAGTGGTGCGAGATCCATTGGACCAGTGGGATCAACTATGCCCTGGAACTCTACCGCCCGGGATTTTACCCCCGCATGGCGAAACTGGCGGGATCGAATGAACCGCTGACCCTGCCGCCCTTCGCCCGGCCGGGGGATTTCATCCGGACCTTCGCCGACGATTTCCTCTGCGCCAAAATCGGCGGCTACGGCGTCATCCTGCACACCGATGTCGTGCGCAACGAATGGGCGGGCAACATCGCCGGGCTGGGCGGGGGCGGGGTATCGGCCTTCTGGACCCCTGAAGGCGGCACGGTCATTCTCGGTCTGAACGGCGGATCCCAGTTGCCCACACACGAGCGGTGGGAGCAGTGGCGGACGTGGGCCGTGCATGCCGTGTCCGGGGAGAACGCGGATGGGAAACCCTTCAGCAGCGCCCGCAACCGTGAGCCGTCCAACGTGGTGTATCGAGTCAAGGGAAACACCGGCGCGACGGTGGCGTTCGAGGGCTGGATCGGGGCGCACGATGGAGGCATGTCGGCCCCCAATGGCGCGATCACCGGCAAGGTCGGCTATGCCCGCGAGATCAAACTGGACCGCGACGGGGTGGGGGTGAAGACCACGGTTACCGGTGATGGCCAGGACCAGGTCAAGGAACTGTGGGAGATGATTCCCCTATACGTCCGGCACGACGGGCAGAAGGAGTCGGCGGTCATCGAGTTCCAGGCGGGGGGCGCGTGGACCGCCGCCGGGAACGAGCCGGCCGGGAAGGTCACCGCGGTTCGCATCACGCGTTTCGGGAAGCCGGTGACCATTGCCTTCGACCGCGGACGCCGGGCGCGGATGTCGGGCGAGCCGGTCAAGCGCGGCAACGGATTCACGCGAACGTTGATGATCGATCTGTTGGAGTCGGACGGGAAACCGGCCGCAATGCCGGCCTCCGCGAGTCTCGCTTACCGGATCGCCCCCTGAAAAGAAGGAGCGCTGATGAATTCGAGAATCGAACCTTCGCAAATCAGAGGCATCTGGCTGCCCCTGCTTCTACCGTGGGATTCGCGGTGGCGGCTCGACGGGCGGAATTGTGATGCCAACCTCGACCGCCTGATCGCGTCAGACCCGGGCGGGTTGTACACGCTCGACAGTTCCAGCGAGTTCTACACGCTGGAGTTCGACGCGTGGCGGACAATCGCCCGCCGTTTCGTCAAGCGGTGCCGTGCCGCGAACGTCAGGTTCCCGATCGGCCTGGGATGCACCTGGACGAACCAGGAGGGGGCGTTGCGCCGTGTGCGCGAGGCGCGCGACCTGGGGGTGGAGGTGATCCACCTTTCGCCGCCCTACTGGCTGCCGCTTCCGCCGGAAGGGATTGTGGATTTCTATTCGGCGGTCAACGCGAACGCCGGACACCTGGGCGTCATCATCTATGCGCCCAATTGGGGCAAGATCGGACTGACGCCGGCATTCTACCGCCGTCTCGTGGCGGAAGCGCCGTGCATCATCGGAACCAAGACCGACGGCGGCACGGTCGAACTGTACCGGGATGTCATCGAGGGCGAACGGCACAGCCATTTTGCACACGAGCAGAAACTTGTCACGGCCGCCCGGGCCGGGGCGTCGGGGTGCTACTCCGCGCTGGCCGGCGTGAGCGTGGAGTACGCGAAGGAGTGGTGGGCCATGATGGACGCGGGCCGGTGGGACGAGGCGGAGGCCCGGCATGAACGGGTGCAGAGGTTCTATGACGAGGCGGTGCAACCGCTGCGGGACCGGGGTATCATCGCTGGAGCCATTGACAAGGCGATGGCGCAGGTCGGCGGGTTCACGGGAAGCCGCCAGCTCCGGCCGCCGTATCTGTCGGTCCCGGACGACCTGTATGCGGCGATGAAGGAGGCGGCGCACCGGCACCTGCCGGAGGCGTTTTCATAATGGAGCATGACATGGACACACACGCTATCGAAAACAAACATCGGACCCTCGGACGCATTCTGGCGTCCGGATTCATCCCGAATTTCATTCCCGACACCCTCGATCCCGCGGGGCTTGCCGACGCCGCCGGTGAAGCCGGGCTACGCGCGATGGAGATTTCCTGCCGCCGCGACGACACCCTCAAGGTGCTGGCGGACTTGAAGAACCGGTTCCCGGCGATGTCCTTCGGCGTGTCCAGCCTGGTGGAGGACGGGCCGTACTACGACTTCCTGCAACGGCGCGGCCCGCGGTTCCCTTCGGTTCGGGAAGCGGCGGAGAGTGGCGCGGATTTCCTGGTATCCCTCATCGGGTTCCGCGGAGAGACGTACCGCCACCACGCGGATCGGGTGATCATTCCGGGGGTGGAGACGACGGAGGAGGCCAAGACGCAAATGGATCGGGGCGCGTCGCTGGTGAAGATTTCCGCGCCCGCGTTGCGGGGCGGTCCTGCCTATCTTCGCACCATGATGCATTGCGGGCCGATACACTTCGGCCTGCCGTTGCTGGTCACCGGCGGGATCCGTCCCGATCTGGTGGACAGCTATGTCGAGGCGGGGGCGCTCGCCGCCGTGGCGGGATTCGACCTGATCCTCGGCGGGCGTTATCGCGACATGCAGGCGGCGCCGGACTGGACATTCATTCGCGACGCCATGGCGGCGTATGCGGACGCATTCCGCGCCGCGCGGGCGCGGCACATGGGGCGGGTTCCTTTCGACTCCGCCGATCCCGTCGCCATCCAGCGCGAATCCGGGAGGTTTCTCAACGCATGAGCGAAATCCGTTCCAGAGCCGGCCGCAAACGACGCGAGGCCAAGCCCGCCCCGGCGGCGTTTCCCGCCTTGCGGCCGCGGCTCGACGGGCGTCATCAGCTCACGGCCCGCTTCGTGCGGCATCTTCTCCGTCAGCCTCCCTGCCTCGCGTTTCCGCCGCGGATGCCGGCAACGGCTTTAGCAGGGTGGAAGGACGGGGTGCGCAACCGGCTGCGCCGCCTGCTGGCTTTTCCCAGCGTACCGCGCCAGCCGCCGCCGCGGCAACTGGAGGAAGTTCCCCGGGACGGATACCGGCTGCAGCGCTGGGAGCTTTACCCCGAGCCGGGATCGGTCGTGCCGTTCCTTATGCTCGTGCCCGACGGCGCGTCCGCGGCGCGGCCGGCTCCGCTCGTACTCTGCTTTCCGGGATCGGAGCATCCCAAGGAGTTCCTCTGCGGCGAGCCGTGGGATGGCCCGGGCGCGACGCCTTTTGGAGAACGGCAGTTCATGGCGCGGCAATTCGCCAGGGCAGGCTTCGTTGCGCTGGCGATGGACAATCCCGGCACGTGTTCGTTGTTCGATCCCTCGCAGTCCCATTGGGCGCGGCAGGCGGAGCATTTGCTCTGGCTCGGGCGCAGCTACGAGGGGCTCTCCACGTTCCAGAAGAGAGTGGCCCTGCGCTGGGCGGCGGGACTGCCGTTTGTGGACCGGTGGCGTGTGGCGGTGTGCGGGCACTCGCTCGGGGCCAAGCCAGCCCTGCACCTTGGCGTGCTCGAACCCGGAGTGGCGGCTGTGATCTGGAACGGCCACGCCTCCGACGACCGCGAACGCGCTCTCGCCCTGAATCTCACACCCGCGGCCCCCTGGCACCATGTCCCTGGATTTGCGCGCTGGTTCGACTGCGTTGACCTCATGTGCGCCCTGGCGCCCAAGCCGCTCCTGGTCACCGAAGGCGGGCACGCCAAGGATCTGGCGAAGATCCGGAAGGCCTATCGCCTGGACGGCGCCCCGCGCGGTTTCCAGTCGGCTTTCATGCCGCGTTTCGCTGATCCCGCCACCCGGTGCCGGCGCCGCATGCCGGAAGAGGGGTTGACACTGGAGGACTACATGCGGTACGGGAATTACGATACAGATCACTATTTCAAAGGCGACGTGGCCGTGCCCTGGCTTTGCCGGATCTTCGGCATGCCGGTGCACGACGTTTCCCGCCCGGTTCCAGGGCGGGGTGCGGCGGACCGGCGCAAGGAAAGGTAAAGATGAAGATTGCCATCATGACCGACATGGAAGGTGTGGCGGGCGTCCTGAATCATGACGATTGGGTGCGCCCGGAAGGACGGTTCTATCTGGAAGGGCGCCGGCTGCTGACGATGGAAGTCAATGCCGCGGTGGAGGGACTGGCGGACGGCGGCGCGACGGAGATGGTTGTGATCGACGGCCACGGCTATGGAGGCATCGAGCCCGGTCTGCTGGACGGGCGGGCACAACTGCTGCGCGGGGCGACGTCTCCCGCCTGGCCCTGGGGCCTGGACCGGACCTTCGCCGGGCTGGCGTTCGTGGGACAGCACGCGAAGGCGGGAACGCCTTTCTCGCACATTACCCATACGCAGTGGTTCGATCATATTGACATGACGGTCAACGGTGTCTCGATCGGAGAGTACGGTCAACTGGCCCTGTGCGCCATGGAACTGGGCGTGCCCACCATCCTTGCGTGTGGGGAACAGGCGCTGGTGGAGGAGGCTGCCGCGCTGACTCCCGGGGTTGTCGGGGTGGCGGTCAAACGCGGCCTGCTGGAGGACGGGCTGGAGTCGCTCGATGCGGAGGCGTACCGCGCGGCCAAGCTCAGCGCGCTGCACATTGCCCCGGTCCGCGCGCGCCAGCTCATCCGGGAGGGAGCGTGTTCCGCGATGGAAACGCTCCGAGCGAATCCATCCGCCTTCCGCTACCCGGCGCTCAATCCACCCTACGAAATGTCCGTGCGACTGCGCGCGGACGGAAAGGCGCCGGCCCGCTCCTTCCGGCTGACGCATCCGGAAAGCCTGATTGCGCTAATGAACAGGCCGTATCCGGCGCCCGCCGGGCCACGACGTATCTTGCAACGGGGGCCCCGACGCCCCACAGGGAGGAAACCATGAAAACCGAACGGATCGCGGCGCGGGAGCGACGGCGCCGCGTCATTTTCAACAACGACGGGTGCGACTGCTATTACCGTCCCCGCGCTTCGACGCGGACGGATCCGGTGGATGTGCTGCTTGATGCGCGGACGAGCAGCCTGACAGACTCGCAGGTGGATTCGATTTTCTACTGCACCAACCGAAGCGGAATGGGCGTCTTTTCGCACCGGACCGCGATCGGCGAGATCTTCACCCGCCGGGACGATCGTTACGGGGAGAACCTGGTGCCGGACCTTCTGGCGCGGGGGACGGACCCGCTGCGCGTGATGGTGGAGTGGGGCAGGCGGAATGGCCGCGAGGTTTTCTGGTCGCTCCGCATGAACGACACCCATGACGGTTGGGGAGAGCCGGGGAATTTCACGGACGACCGGCATTATGGAATCTCGAAGTTCCGGCGGGCGCACCCGGAATATCTTCTCGGCGGTGCAGGCCGGAAACCAAGGTACGGCTTGTGGACCGCGTGCAACTATGCACTGGAGCCGGTGCGGGAATTCGTCTTCCGCCTGATCGAGGAGGTCTGCCGCAACTACGACGTTGACGGTGTCGAGTGCGACTTCCTCCGTCACGAGACGTTCTTTCCCTCCACCGCGGCCGGCGAGCCGTGCACGGATGCCGAGCGGGCGGCCATGACCGGTCTCCTCCGCCGGGTGCGGGCCCTGCTCGACGAGGTATCCGCGGCGCGCGGGAAGCCCTTGCTTCTGGCCGTCCGCGCGCCCGATTCCGTGGATCTGGCCTATGACCTCGGCCTGGATCTGCGCGGATGGATGGCGGAGGGGCTTATCGATCTGCTGGCCGTGAGTTGCTACTACCGCCTGACGCCGTGGGCGGAGGCCGTGGAACTGGGGCGGCATCACGGCGTTCCGGTCTTTGCCTGCCTGAGCGATTCCCGGCTGAAGCTGCCTTCCGGCAAACCTGATCCGTTGCGTCAGACTCTCGAATCCATGCGCGGGCGGGCGCTCACGGCCTGGCAGGAAGGCGTTAGTGGAATCCACATGTTCAACCTGTTCGACCCGCATTGTCCGTTCTGGCGCGAGGCGGGCGACGCGGAGGTGCTGGGCCGGCTCAACCGTATCCATCTGGCGTCCGCGCGCGGCATGGGCGGATCGATGTGGCGGGTGCCGCAGGTGCACCACTACCGCCGCCTGCCGGTGCTCTCCCCGGAGTACGTTCCCGGTGGCGTGCTCCGCGTCCGCGGTGAGATGACCGAGGTCCCGATTGATGCCGGCGGCAGTCTGGAAGGGGTGCGGGGCATCGAATTGCGGATGCGCATGGCTGAATTGAACGATCCGGCCCAGGTGGCGGCCCGCTGGAACGGCCGTTGGCTGCCGCCGGGCGAGTGGAGGGATGGACATCTGCGATGGACGCTGGCGCCGGCGGAAGTGCGGCCGCTCGGCAACCGGGCCGGGCTTGTGCTCACCGGCGCGGCCGGGCC
>CAZSSA010000048.1:0-18403 GCA_964609375.1 uncultured Verrucomicrobiota bacterium
TGATTGCGGAAAATGTGACGTTGGAATGGCTTGCGAAGTAGGTTGATTGGATTTCAGCCGGTGGCCCTGGTGATGTTTTGGCGGCCGCCCAGGAACAATAACAGAATGGCGCCGACGAGGCTCATGCCGCCGCAGAAGAGGAACGGGATGGTGGCGCTGCCCGTGTAATCCCATAACCAGCCGGTCAGGATGCTGGCGGCGACCAATAACAGACCTTCCATCATGCCCCAGAAGCCGAACGCCACGCCGCGCTGGCCCTCGGGGATCAGGTCGGCGATAACGGCGCGGGAGGCCCCTTCCGTCAATCCATAGAAGAAGCCATAGGTGACGAAGAGTGACCAGGCTTGCCAGCCGTTGGTGAAGAGGGCGAAGCCGACATAAACGGCGGCATATAGCGACCAGCCGGCGATCAGGACGGGGCGGCGTCCGATGCGGTCGGATAGTTTTCCGCCCCAGACGGAGGTGGACGACTTGATCAGGTGCAGCATGGACCAGAGCAGGGGGAGGTAGGCGATGCCCACTCCCATATCCGTTGCCCGGAGGAGAAGGAAGGCATCGCTGGAATTGGCGAGGGCGAACGCCGAGGCGGCGGCAATATAAAGGAAGTAGGGACGGGGGAGGGAGCCGATGCCGGCGAGCGGGTTACGAACCGGGGTGGCGGATGTCTGGCGGTCAGGCTTGTCGCGGATGAAGAAGAGAATGGTCAGTACCGACAGGATTCCCGGGATGAAGGACCAGGCGATGGCTTTGCGCATGGCGGGGAGGTCGGAGCCCAGCCAGGACAGGAGACCGAACCCGATCAGGCCTCCCACCATGGCGCCCGCGTGATCCATGGCGCGTTGGAAGCCGAAGGCATGGCCGCGGATGGAGGGGTGGGTGCTATCGGCGACGAGGGCATCGCGGGGGGCGGAGCGCAGTCCCTTGCCGACGCGGTCCAACAGGCGCATGGCGAGGACAAAGAGGCCGGATCGGGCAAAGGCGACGAGGGGTTTGAAGAGGGTGGAGAGGGCGTAACCGGTTAAAATGAGCCATTTCCGGTTACGGACGCGGTCGGCGAGGGCGCCGGAGAAAAGCTTGATAAAGGCGGGGAGTCCCTCGGCGAGTCCCTCGATGGACCCGATCATGGCGCGGGAAACCCCGAGCTGGGAGAGGAAGACCGGCATGATGGGATAGATGATTTCGCTTCCCATATCCGTGAAGAAACTGACGAAGCCAGTGGCTTTGACGACGGGAGGCAATTTTCGGGGTTCAGAGGTGGTGGTTGACATAAAAACGTTCTCCAATCAAGGGAGTGAACCCTAGCGTAATTAAAGGAATAATTCATCGAAAAAACGGTTTCTTTTCCCTGCGAGCCTCCCTATAATCCACCGCCATGGTCGAGTCGGAAGATAACAAAGAGAGTTTGGTCATTGATTTCAGCTTTGTGCCGAGTTGGGCTCGGCGCCCGCCAACGGGCGCGCCTGAAGGCGGTTTCAGAGAGGATTCCGGTTCTCGAGCGGAACGGCGCCCGCGTGAAGACCGGGATAGAAGTCGGGATCGACGGCCGCCTCTTCCCCGTCCGCGTTCGGCGTCGCGTGATCCGCGAGACCGGCAGAACGAATCGCGCGGAGGCGGCACAGCGGCGGGTCGGGAAGCGGAACGGAAAACAGACGAGCAACTCTCGGCGCTGGACATTTCATTTCTTCCTGAACGGCGGGGGTTGGCGCCCTTGGCGCACCGTCTGGCGCGATCCCTCCGGGCGTACTCGCTTTTTGAAGTGGCGACCCTATTCCTGAGCAAGCCGGAATTCTTTGCGGTCCGCATTTCGGTTAAGGACGGGATCACGCCCTCCTTTCCCTTGTTTCAATGTGCCGAGTGCAAGGCGGTATTTCTGGATCGGGACAAGGCGGCCAGTCATGTGTTCGCGAAGCATTTTGAGCGGTACTGCCGGAAGGAAGAGCAGGAAGGCGAGCCGCCGAAGGGCAATTTTGTTTGTGTGGCGCGATGCGGGATGTCGGGGACCCTGTTGGGACCGCCCAATTACCACGGATATTCCGACCGGTTGCTGGAAGTGCACAAGACCCGTTTTCCCAATATGCCGGTGGATGAGTTCCGGGCGAAGGTGGAGACGGTTCATGATGCGGCCCTGATTGAGAAATGGAAAGAGGAGATGAGGCGGCAGGTGACCTACTTCTTTGGGAAAGGGGAGGGGGCGGTTACCTTTACGAGGTTTGCCGAGGCGGAGGCGTGGTTCCGTGAGCATTGCCTGGCGGAGGCCATTCACGAGGGGGTTAATTTTGTCATGCCCGGTTCCGATGTGCCCGGGCTGGAGGATTCCCGCCTGAGGGGTGTTGTGGAGGAGGCGATTCAGCGTGAGTCGCGGTTCCCGTTGAGGCTTTCGGTGGCGGTGCGTCTGGCGTTCCGGCATCTGGGGTTGCACACGTTCAAGACGGGGGATGGGCATACCTTTTTGACGGCGGTGGAGCCGAGTGCCATTGATCTTTCCTCGGCGGTGCCGCTGGTCCGGGAGATCATTGATTATGTGGCCGCGCATCCCGGGTGTACGCGGCTGGAATTGCAGGCGGGGTTGCGTCCGGTACCGGAGGGTGGAGTGGCGCCGGATGTGACGGACATTATTTCGCAAATGCGCTGGCTGGTGGAGAAGGGGCATGTTATAGAGTTTTCGGATGGACGGTTGGCGGCGCCACGGGATACAGTGTTACGAGTTCAGCCCGCGTGTCCGCGTCACACGCCGCCGCCGCGGGACCGGAAAAAAGAAAAAAACAAGACAGGAGCCGCTCCTCATGGAAGGTAAGCGCATGATCTCGTCTACTGGACAATGTCATGAGTCGAAAAGCAGGAAAGGATGGCTGCTGGCGTTTTGCGTTGCGGCGCTAGTGGCGTCTGTGGCCCCTGTCCGGGCTGAGATTCCCGAAGAGGCCAAGCGGGAGATTGAGTTTGTGAACGGCCTCATGAACCTTGGGTTCCCGGACTATGCCAACAAGGTTATGGCGGCGCTGCTCCGGAACTATCCGGAAGCGAAGGCTGAATCCGCCAAGGTCAAAATCAGCCTGTTGACCTCCAATGGAAAGTATGACGAAGCGGAAGCCTTGATTAACAGTCTGCCGGAGGATACGGAAGAGGCGTTATTGATGAGGCTATCGTTTGCCGATGCCTGTTACGCCGTGGGCCAGATGCAGAAGGCCAAGATTTATTACAACGCGTATTTCAAGAAATACCCGGAAGGGCCGCCGCCAGACCTGAAGAAATTCTATGGTGAAGCGGCTTACAAGTTTGCCCAGATGCTGTTGTTTGCGCAGGATCTGCCCGGGGCGGTGCAGGCGTATCGCTATGTGTTGTTAAGCAAGCCGGAGCGGGATATTGAGCGGACGGTGCTCACCGAAATGGCCGAGTTGCTGATGAAGCTGGGCGAGAAGAGTTCCGGAGAGCCGCGCAAGAAGTACTTTGACGAGGCCAAGGAAATCGCCACCAAGATTCAATGGGGAGGGGTGGATGTGGCCTTCGGGAAGACCGTGGTCATGCTGGCCCATATCCAGTTGATCAACGGGAACAAGGCGGAAGCCCGCAAGATCATCACCGATTACATGCCGATTCTTACGCAGATTGACGATATGCTAAAGGAGATGCCGGACGGGATGCGGTTCAGTCCCATGGCGCAGTGCCGTTACATGCTGGGGCAGATGGGTGATCAGGAAATCAGGGATTTGGTGATGGCGGAGGCGCCGGCCAACCGGGAACAGGTGATTGCATTGGCCAAGCAGACCTTGAGCCATTACTACACCGTGTTGATCAAGTATCCGGCCAATTCATGGGCATCGGAGGCGGGTCAGCGCGGGGATAGCCTGGCGACGTGGCTTGGTGATCGCGGCTTTCAGGTGGGGAAATTGCCGAAGGAGAAACTGGCGGCGATTGTGGATGTGTTGCTCAAGGAAGCGCGGGTGTTGTTCCAGCAGCAGGACTTCAAGGGGGCGATTGCCAAGTACCGGGCGGTGTTGAACACGTTCCCGGACATCGAAGGCGCCGTTCCGGCACTGGGGGACATGGCGCGGTCGTATATCCAGTTAAAGGATTTTTACGCGGCGGATGCCATGACGGGATATTTAGGGGAGCGGTATGGCGGGGCGTCGAACGCGTTGATGGATGAAGCCGGGAGCGTGTTGCTGGCGGCGGCGGCGGAGTATGAAAGTATTGGTGACAAGACGAGGGCGGCGGCGATCAATGCCTTCTTCTTTGAGAAGTTCCCGACGCATAAGCGGGCCGCCATAGTGGTTTTCCGGGAAGGCGAGGGCCGTCTCCGGGCGGAGAATTACACCGAAGCGCTGGCCTTTTACCTGCAGGTCATGGAGAAGTTCCCCAAGGAGCGGGTGTATGTGGATGCGCTTGGTCGTGCGGCCTATTGCCACATGATGCTCGGGGCGTACAGCAATGCCGTTCCCCTGTTGCAAAAGCACATTGAGATTCTACCGCCTTCCCCGCCGCAGATAGCGTCGCGATTGAGGCTGGCGGACAGCCTGAGGCAATCCGACTCGCTGATTCCCGCGTTGAATGAGTACAGCCGGATTGTCAAGATCCTGACGGAGGAAGCGGACAAGTACGGGGCGTCGCCGGAGGATCAGAGCAAGAACAAGAATCATCAGGAGTTGGCCTTGTTTTGGAAGGCTTATTGTTATTCACGGCTGAAGACTCCGGAGAACCAGGTGCCGTTGTACCAGGGCAAGGCGATTGAGGGATTCAACGTGTTTATCGATCAATTTCCAAAGTCCGAGCTGGCGGTGACGGCGCTCAGCAGTATTGGGACCCTGTATTTCCTGCAGGGGAAGTCGGACGAGGCTGAAAAGGCTTTTTCGCGGCTGAAAAGGGAATTTCCTGATTCCGAACAGGCCAAGAACGTGGCCTTTGCGACGGCCAAGAGCCTGATGGATCTCGGGCGGGTGGATCGGGCGGTGGCGGCCTTTGAGGACATGCTGGTCACGGCGAACAAGTTTACGCCGGGCCAGTTTCAGCAGGCGGCTGTTTTGATTTACGGGCTCAAGCAGTACGAGGTGGCCGCCAAGTTTTACCGGCAGGCGGCCAAGGCGGTGGATCAACGGGCTGTATGGGAGCCTGCCATGATCGGGTTGGCGGAGACATTGGCGGCGATGAATGACTGGCCCGGGGCGGTGAAGACAACGGAAGAGTTGCTGGCCAAATATCCGAATTCCGGGTTTACCGTTACGGCGAACTTCCTGTTGAGTCGTTCCTATGCCGAAGTGGCCGCCAAGGAGACGGATGCCGCCAAGAAGAAAGCGGCGTTCATTCAGGCGGCGGGCGCCATTAACCAGGCCCGCAAGTTTATCAAGGAGGCGGGGTTAAGCGCCAGGGCCGACTATGAAACGGCCCGTTTACAGATGCTCGAGGGCAAGAAAAACGACGCGATGGCCTCGTATGTCCGCATCATCCTGTTGCTCGACGCCAGTGACGTCAAAGTGGCGCCGTGGTTTGAGCGGGCGGTGGAGGATGGTGTGCCGCTGATGATTGAAATGGGCCGGTACAGTGATGCTATCGATAGTGGCGAGGCCTATCTCAAGGCTTTTCCGAAGGGGCGGCTGGCGGATCAAGTCCGGCAGTGGCGTGACCAATCCAAGGTGAAGATGGTTACAGCGCAACCCGTGGCAGGAGCGGGAGTCAAGTAAGAGGGAGGAACGCATGAATACTGGAAGAAGCAAACGCTTTTTGGCTGTAGTGGTGATGGCGGCGTGCTGCATGTCGGCATGGACGGTCATGGCGCAGGATGTGGTGCAGTTGACCAATGGAAAGAGATTCCAGGTTCGTTCCATCCGCTGGATTGAGAGCGAGCAGAAGTATCGCGTGGAAATGATGGATGGATCGGTGCTTCCGCTTCCCAAGGCGCAGGTGCAGGGGCTTGCCATCGCCAAGCCGACGGACTACGACAAGGTGGTTGCCATGCTGGCGGCCAAGCAATATACGGCCGCTATTCCGATCCTTGAGGACATCATCATCAAGTACAAGATGTTGAATTGGGATAACCAGGCGCGGACGTTGTTAGCCAAGACCTATCTGGCGCTGCCTGATCCCAAGAAGGCGGCGGGCGTCCTGGATGGGTATATGGCGTCGGTGCCGAAGTCGGAGGTGCCGGCGGAATTGATCCAGGTCTATTGGACGGCGTTGCTGCAGTCCAACCAGGGCGGTGCCCTGAAGAAGGAGTTGGACTCTGTTGTGGCGACCGGGGCGCGACCCATGGTGGCGACGGCCATGGTCATGCGGGGCAACATGAATCGCGAATCCGGCCAGAAGGAAGTGGCCTTGCTGGACTACCTGCGTGTGGTGATTTTGTTTGAGAACATCAGGGAAGTCCAGCCGGAGGCGCTATACAAGGCGGCGGAGATTCTGGAAGAGTTGCGTGATCCGCGGGCGGATGAATTGCGCAAGAAACTTGTCCAGGAATACAAGGATAGTGACTATGCCGCGAAGTTGAGCGGAAAGATCTGAGCGGCGGTTGAAGATTGTTTAATGGCGGAATGTAAAAAAAGTGAGGATTGGTTGTAATAATTGGACAGCAAGGAGTAATACAGCATGAGGAAGCAGAACAACATGGCACGATGGGTCAGTTTGGCGTTGGTGGCGGTTTTTGGCATGTCCGTGGTGGCGACTTGCTTTGCGCAGGGTGCGGCGGCGCCGGCAGCGGCGGCGCCGGCGGCAGCGGGAGCACCAGCAGCCGCAGGAACGCTTGAGTTGGACAAGAATGCGGTGGACAGCAAGGCGCCGCCAGTTGATACCGGGTTTATGGCGGTGGTTCTGAGTAGCGGCGTGCTGGGCGTGTTGATCTGGCTTGGCTTGCTGGGGAGTTTGATTTCGTGCATTTATTTTACCATCGACTGTTCGATGACGGTGAGAGCCAAGCGGATTATTCCGCCCACACTGGTCTCCAAAGTGACGGAGGCGATGGCACAAGGGGATGTGGTCAAGGCGTTGCAGCAGTGCAAGGATGATCCGGGGCCCATGGCCAATATTCTTGTGGCGGCCTTCGGGCATGTCGAGGAAGGGTTTGATACGATTCAGGAAGCGGTCCAGGTGGCGGCTGATTTCGAGAGTGAACGGTTGATGCAGCACATTGCGTGGTTGTCGGTGACGGCGTCGCTGGCGCCCATGCTGGGGCTGCTGGGAACGGTGCAAGGCATGATCTGGGCCTTTTCCGGTTTGGCGACGATGGGCGCCGGGAACGTTGGCGTGCTGGCGTTGGCCATTTCGCAGGCGCTCTGGACGACGGCGGCCGGGTTGTGCGTGGCCATTCCGGCCATTACGTCGTACACGATTTTCCGTAATGTGGCGAACCGGATGACGCTGCAGATGCAGGCGATCACGATGGATTTGATCAAGGATCTGCGTAATGTAGAAGTGGTGGCGGAGTAAGTCACAGGAGAAATGCCCGTGGCAAGAAATAAAGAATATGGTCTCAGTATGGATATGACGCCAATGATTGATTGCGTCTTCCAGTTGATGATCTTTTTTATCGTGACGTTCAAGCTCGACAACGACCAGATCAACGAGAAGATTGAACTGGCGAAGTCGCCGAACGGACCGAAAATTGAAGAGAAGATTCCCGGCACCATGATTGTGGAAGTGGATGACAAGGGGGCGTTGACCATTGGTCGCGTCCCGTTGAATGAGGACATGCTCTACGGGATCATCAAGCAGGCCGGCAACCGGATCGGGAACAACAATGTGCAGATATTGCTCCGGGCCGACAAGAGGACCAAGCATGTCTATGTAAAACGGGCGATGGATGCCTGTACGCGGGCCGGGGTGTGGCGTATCCAGTTTGCGGCGTTGAAAAAGAAAAGCGGATAAGAGGTGTGTTATGGCTAGAGCCAAGGGCGAAGCCCCTGTACTTGATATGACGCCGATGATTGACTGCGTGTTTCAGCTTTTGATTTTTTTCATTATTTCGCTGAAGCCCGAGGATGTCATTGCGCATTTGGATGTGAACCGGCCAGCGGGAGATGCCAGTGCGACGACGCAGAAGATTGATATCCTGCAGGTGGGAATTTATGCGGAAGGCTATACCCTGAATGACAGGACGGTCAGTTATGCGACGCTTGAGGGGATGTTGGTGAGGCTTTCCAACATCAGCAAAACGCAGACCGTGGTTATCAAATGTGCCTTGGAATCTCCGCACAAGATGCTGGTGGAAGTGCTGGATCTGTGCAGCAAACTTGGGTTGAAGAATCTTTCCGTGATGAGCATGTGACGTCGCAAGGGGGTTGATCCTATGAACGAGATGGAAAAAGACACGACCCTGATGATGATGGACGAGAGTGTCTGGAAACATTGTCAGAAGGTGTTAAAGGGACTGCGTGCGCCCAGGGATTCGGGTGAATACCGGTTTGCCCGATTTGAAATGACGCGGTTTTTGAGTTCCTGGGGGATTTCCCTCGGGATCAGTGTGGGGATTGTGCTGATCCTGATTACGTTTGCCGTCGGGCAGGCGGTGCAGAAGGATTCCGCGGTGGAAGTGGTGATGATGACGCCCGAGACGGTCAAGCTGGATGAGATCAAGGAGGAGATCCAGAAGGTACGGGAGGATGTGGATGTGACGTCGGACGTGGCGATCGATGCTCCGTCGATTTCGGATACTCCGGTGGATACGCCGGCGCCGAGAGCGGATGTGACGCCGGTGACGACGCCGATCATGACCAAGAGTCCGCTGATTATCAAGGGTTTGGCCGGGTCGATGGCGAACCGCACGGCAGGGGGGCGTTCCGGCGCGCTAAGACAGTATGGCGGATCCGGGGCGGGCGAGGAAGCGGTGCTGCGCGCGTTGCGGTGGTTAAAAAAGAATCAGGACCCTGATGGATCGTGGGCGAAGGCGGATGCAACTGATCCGCCGGCGATGGCGGGATTGGCATTGCTTTGTTTTCTGGCACATGGCGAGACTCCGGAATCGGTGGAGTTCGGTCAGACCGTTGAGAAAGCCATGAAGTATATTGTTTCCAAACAGGCGGCGAGCGGTTCGTTCGGGCGTGACTATCGGCATGGTATTTGCACCTATGCGATCAGCGAAGGATTTGCCCTGACCAAGATCATGGCGCTCAAGGATTCGATGGACAAGGGGATTGACTGGATTATCAAGGGGCAGCAATTGACGGGTGGGTACAACTATGGGTATGGGAAAGTGGAGCGCTGGGATTTGTCGGTGGCTGGCTGGCAGTTTCAGGCCATGAAGGCGGCGAGAATGGCTGGTGCCTCTCATCCTGATCTGGAAAAGGCCATCAGTCTCGGGATTGAATTTTTACGTAAGGAAGCGTTCGCTCCTGCGGCAGGCGGGTTCGGGTATTCCGGGAAGCCGGGCGAGCAGGGGACGGGATCGTCGACATCCATGACAGGAGCGGGAGTGCTTTGTCTGCAACTGCTGGGGAAAGCGGATGTGGCTGAAGTGAAGTCCGGGCTGAACTATCTTCTTGAAAAAATCCCGGTGGTGCCTGAATGGAAAAAGGGGGATCCCAAAGAGGGGAAAACAAAGTCAGGATCGAATGCGACGTATGCCTGGTATTATATTACTCAGGCCAAGTTTCAGAAAGGCGGGAAGCATTGGGATGAGTGGAATAAACCGTTTTCCCGGACACTGATCCAGAGCCAGGAAAAAGACGGGCATTGGGAGGGGGGAGACCACGGTGGGGATGTTTATACGACGACCCTGTGTTGCCTCATGCTGGAAGTGTATTATCGCTATTTGCCGACGTTCCAACATGTTGCGGCAGTGGCGCCTGATACCAAGCCGGCAGGCACGGCGGCGGACGATGTCGTGGTGGATGTCCGGTAACGGCCCATGACCGATGGCGGGCATATACGGCTCTTGCCGCCTGAGGTCGCCAACAAGATTGCGGCTGGCGAGGTGGTTGAGCGTCCTGCTTCCCTTCTCAAGGAACTGGTGGAAAATTCCATTGATGCCGGGGCCACCCAGATTGACGTTGAGATTGTTTCCGGTGGCACGCGTCTTCTTTCCGTGGCGGATAACGGCTCCGGAATGAATCGTGATGATGCGCTGCTTTCGGTTGAGCGGCATGCGACAAGCAAGATCTACACTGCGCAGGACATCGAGAATATCCACACGCTGGGATTTCGCGGCGAGGCGTTGGCGGCCATTTCCGCCGTTTCGCGATTCCGTATCTGCACCCGGCGTGCCGCCGACCTGGCGGGCACGGAACTGGTGATGAGTGGCGGAAAGCTGCTGGATGTCCGGGACGCCGGATGCCCGGTGGGGACCCTGATTGAGGTTCGCGATTTGTTCTTCAACATGCCGGCAAGGCGCAAATTTTTGAGGTCACCCCAGACGGAGGTCACGCATTTGCGTCAGATGTTCCTTGTGCATGCGCTGGCGTGGCCGGGAATCGGGATGAAGCTGACCATTGATGGACGTCTGACGTGGATGCTGCCGGGTGGCGGGAGTCTCAGCGAGCGGATCCGGGAATTATTTGGCGCGGAGGTGATGGGGTCGCTTTGCGAGGTGAGCCTGGAGGCGGGCGAGGGGCGGGTCTCCGGGTTTGTGAGCCGGCCGACGTTGAATCGCGGAGACCGGACGGAACAGTATATGTTCATCAACCGGCGGCCCGCGACGGCGCCGGTGGTGGGGTATGCGATTGGAGAGGCGTATCACGCCATGCTGGCGGATGGGCGGCATCCCTATGTTTTCCTTTTTCTTGAACTTCCCGTGGACCAGGTGGATGTCAATGTGCATCCGACGAAACGCGAGGTGCGTTTCCGGCGGCCTTCGGACGTGCGTGATGCGCTGATCCGGGCGATACGATCAGCCTTGCAGGGCGGGGGTTCCGGGTTTGTTCTCGGGCGGGATGAGTCGCGGGATGCCGTGCCGGTTGTGATGCCCCGCGCTCCGGCAGAGCCCCAGCTCCGGATTGATGATCTTCCTTCAGCGCGGGCTTTTGCCTATCCGAAATTGCCGCCACCCGAGGCTTTTGTTGCCAGGAAAGCGGCAGGGAGTGAGTCTGTTGTGACCGGCGCGGGACCCGTGGCTGAGGGCAGGCGCGCGGCGGGGGAGGCGCCCGGAGGCGGCGGGGCGCCTCGAAGTCCATGGGCGTGGTGCCGGGTGGTGGGGCAGGTGGGCGGTCTGTATGTGCTGCTGGAAACGGAAGATGGCCTGGTGATTATGGACCCTCATGCGGCGCATGAGCGGGTGCTGTTCGAGAAGATCATGACGGCGGTGGAGAAGGGGGCGGTGGAAAGCCAGGGATTGCTGACGCCCGAGACGGCGGAACTTCAGCCGCGCGATGCATTGTTTGTCCGCAAGCACATCGAGATTATGCGCAAGTTGGGGATTGGCGTCTCGGAATTCGGAGGGGATGCGTTCGTGGTGGATGCGCTCCCTGCGGAATTCCAGGCGGTGGCGATCAAGGACATGCTGATTGATGTGGCGCGGCATCTTGAGCTGCTTGGGGAACGGGGAAGCGGGACCCGGTGGCGGGAAGAGGCCATTGCGCAGGCGGCCTGCAAGGCGGCGGTCAAGGCGCGGGACCGGCTAAACCTGGCGGAGATTGAGCGGTTGGTGGTGGCGCTGGCGTCAACCGAAATGCCCTATACATGCCCACATGGCCGGCCAACCTTGATCCATATGTCCTTCAAGGAATTGGCGAAGAAGTTTGGCCGGGAATAACGCGCCTGAGGGAGATGGAAAAAGACACCATGCTGACGATGGACGAATGATGATTGGTGTTATGTTGCTCAAGCCAACTTTACGCTGACTTACGGCGAGGGTGTTTCGTCCGGCCCGATTTGTTTGAAGGGGATCGGCTTGAAGCCTGGAATGGAATAGGCGGGCGAGTCTTCGCGCAAGGTTAGATCCAGTGTTCCCTCGTCAACAAACAGGGGATCCGAATCTGGCAGATTGTTGGTGATTTCCCTGTAATCCATGAAGCAGTTGTCATTTTCGGAAACAAAGACGGTATTGCTGAAGGCGATGTTCCTCGAAAAAACACCATTTGCTGAGGCCATCCACCGTTCATTGGTCACGGTTGTCCAATTCGTTGGAATGGCTGCACATTCCGGGAATGCGTTTGACCAAACGGTTCCACGGTAAGGCAGCTTCTGGAGTTCGCGCCAGGCGGTGGCGCTTCCGCCGTTATTCATCATCCATCCGAGGCCGCGTGCGTCGGCCACCATGGCTCCACCGCAGCGTGCCATGATGTTGTTTTCGATGACGTTGTCCCGGCCGCCCCCGTTCTGAACACCGAAGTGGGCAATGTTATAGAGGACGTTGCCGTGTACCCGGATGCCGCTGATGCAGTCATCCAGATAGATGCCCTGGGTGCCGCAGCCCGTGAAGGTGCTGGCGATATTGTAAATGAAGTTGTACCGGATGACCGTTCCCCGTGCGCCAAGGTCGCGCCCGAGATAGATGGCGCCAGCGTCGGATGCCCATTTGCACACATCGTGAATGATGTTGAACTCGACGAGATGGTTGTTGCCCTGGCCGGCAAGGAGAATGGCCGTGTGCGGGGCGTCGTAAAAAAGATTGTGCGAAATAATGGTTCCAACGCAGCCGTAATCGGTGCGCACGCCCGGCGTGTAGGTCCATGACCACCGGCCGAAACGAGTCAGGCGGCAGTGTTTGACATAATTTCCTGAAGACGTCAGGGAGGCTCGGTTGCCGCCTGAAAGGAGTACGCCGCCATCGCCGGTATCCCTGATCGTGCATTGGATGAGGCCGTTACTGGCGCCGGAAATCTTCGCTGCGTAATTGCCTGCGTTGCGGAGCACACAGTGTTCAAAGGTGTTGCGGGCTCCGCTGCTGATGTTGACGAGATCGCCCCGTGTCATTTCAAACGTGATGTTGCGGAACGTCACATCATGAGCATCGCTGAGTTGCACGAGAGGAGTTTCGAGACGGGAGACACTGATGTCCTGATGGCGGAGGTTGGAAGGGGGCCAGAAGTACAGGATGCCTGATTGCCTGTTGAGATACCATTCGCCGGGAACGGTGATTTCTTCCAGAAGGTTCAAGGCGTAGTAGGGCGTGGCGTTGTCGAATCCGAACTCCGGCGCGCCGGCCAGCGTGATGCGTTTGTTTTGCGTATCAACGGAGAGAGCCTTGAGGTAAAAGTCAGCCCATGGGTGTTTCCAATAGCCGTGGAACCAGGGCTCCTCGGCTTGGGTCCATCGGCCAGGTCTTGCTTGCGAGTAGTGGAATGCATTAGAGGGTGCGATGGTGGCGACACGGACGAAGCCATTTTCAATCGACACGGGATCGATCAAGAAAACGGTTCCGGTGGCGCCCTGGGAGGGTTCGAGTTGCGCGAGGTCCTTTGTGTAGGAATACCAGAAGGGACCGGAATGAGCGGAGGGGTATCCGGAAGGTTGGGAGGAGAGGAACCAGGCGGTCAGGACTCGTGCATCGGGTTGTGTCCATGTGCGGCGATACAGGTGGTATTGCTTTCCGCCGACAGGGCTGACGCGCCTGTAGGTGTTGACGCCATCATTGGTCCCGCTGGTGGAATAGACGCCGGCTACATCAGGGGATGTTGACCCATAAAGTTGCAGAGAGATGTCCGTTGGTGTTTGGCGACGGGCGGCTCCGTTCTCTCCGACATCGGGCCACCGCGCCAGTGGCATGGGTGAATTCGTAAAGAATAGTTCCATTCCGGCGATGGTTGACGATGAGCCGAAGCCGCGGGGCTGGAGGGTTCCGAAGTTAGTGATGCCATGTGCCCTTAAATCGACCTGCATCACGTGGCCCCGGGCTTTCTCGTCGAGTCTTGACCAAACGGGTGATCGCTTGGGAACAGGGGAAAACCAGGAAGGGTTCAATTGTTTGGCGCCGTGCAGTCGGACGGTTTCGCCTGTCATGGCGCGATAGATGATAGGGGAAGTTGTTGCGCCAGAATCGAGATTGCTCAGGATAAACGTGTTGGTTCTTTCGTAGGCGCCTTCGCGAAGCCACACGGTGACACCGTTGGGAGGCAGACCGGTTGAAGATTGAATGGCGCGAACTGAGTCACGAGCCTTTTCCAGGGAGGCGAACGGTGCGTGGATGGAGCCGCTGTTGTTATCGCTTCCATTGATGGCCACATAAAATTCGACGGGGGCCGCCAGGGAGGGGAACAGGAAGCAGAGTGTTGTCAGTGTTGAGCAGGCCAACGGTAGCGCGTGAGATGTTTTCATGGCGCCCAAGGTGTCGAAACGGCGAGGGGAATGCAAGAGTGATAAAAAAACGGGACCCGGTGAAGACGTGACAGTCTCTATGATGCCACGGCGTGGCAAGCAGCATTGGCCTACAAAGCAATGATGGAGTTGGTGGTCTCCGGCGGGAAGAGATCTTCCAGTATTGGGACCGGGGCTTCGATGTCATCGGGGGTTCCCGGCTTTTTATCCGGTCCGTCGGATGACAGATGAACGACGCCGGCGGACAGCGAGTAGCGGTAGGGGGTTTGCCAGGGATCATTCAGCAAGGTTTTGATGTAGGGGCCATCCCAGCCCGGGGCTTTTGAGGGGCGGAGGAGCGGGAGCAGGGTTTCCCGCGTGGAGGGATACCGTCCGCAATCCTTGTGAAACACCTCGAGGGCGATGCGGAGTGTGGTTAAATCGTGCAAAGCGCGCTGCGCCGGCAGGAACTCGCGGCGCCCCTCTTCTTTCCGTTGGGACGTACGCGTGACCAGCATGGCGCCCAACACGACGAACAGGATGACCAGGGCGGCGAGATAGCGGGGGTGCCGGGTAAAGGTGAGGAAGGAAGCGGTGCGGTCGGCGATTGAGACATCGCCATGATCGCGATGACGGCGTCTCCTGCTGTGGGCTCCTGCCGCCTTGGGGACGGACTCCGGATTAAGTTTCTCGCGGACGGGCCGAGGTGTCAGCATGGCTTTGCCGCAGTGCGGGCATTGGGTGGTTGGTTCAGGGCCAAACGTTTGTTTGCAGTAAGGGCAACGCAGTTTCATGAGGTGGCGTGGACTTTGATTCAGGATGGATTATCTACCATGGCGTGCCCCCCATCCGCAAGTTCAGATCAGTGGCCAATGTCGGCGATTTTGATCGCAGTCAGGCGGCAGAATTGAAGGCTGCCGGAGTGAACGGCGCCTATCACGTCCTGCGCTTGCGCGAAGGCACGGACACGAATGCCGACATTCGTGTATCAACGACCAATGCCATGGTGACGGTGCGCTTCACTCCTGACATTGTGCGACGGTTGCCAGGGGACTGTCTTCCGGTACTGCAACTCGACGGGCCGGAACGGACCCTGACCGAAGCCGAATACGGGCAGTTTCTGAACGATTTCCATGCCTACCTGCTTCTGACATACGGCGAAGGAGGCCACGTCCCCAAGAAATAAGAGAATGTCAGAATGCGATCCTCGTTCCAACGCCACACGGATGGCAATGGGTGCCGAAGGCGGTCATCAACCGCGCCATTGCCGTTACCCCGGTGCAGTGGCATGGCCACAAGCCGACAATGCTCAGTTGACTCAACGCTTCGATGGTCCGCGCCATGCGTTCGTCCGACGCCGAACCCAGGTGCATGCCGCCCACCAGTGCACACAGCGGTTTTCGACCAGTCTGCTCCCGAATGAAGTCGAGTGTGTTCACCACGCCTGAGTGCGCGCAACCCAGCAGCACCACCACCCCGCCCGGGGTCTCAATCCACATTGCCTGGTCGTCCTCGATGGGATCCGGCATTGTGCCATCCGCATCGAGAAAGAACGGGCCGCCCGTGTCTTCGAAGGCACTCCGGCGCGGAATCGGACCCGTCACGAAGAGACCGGGACCGACTGCTGTCGGTCCCCGGGTCCAAGTGATCGAAGGCCGCCGTTCTTCGATGGCCGCGCGGGCATGCAACGGCATGCCGATCTCCCGTGAGATGCCTTCGCGCCGGCTGAAACGGGACGCGAGGGCAGACGGGTGCAGGAACAGAGCGGCATTGGGTGCCTGGCTCAGCGAATAGTGCAACCCGCCTGTGTGGTCATAGTGCCCGTGGCTCAGAACGATCGCATCGGCGCAGTCCAAGTCGATACCCAGTGCTTTCGCATTGTGCGCCAGAGCCAACCCCTGGCCGGTGTCGAAAAGCACGCAGGTTTCGGGGGTCTCAATCCAGAGACTGAGACCGTGTTCCCCGAGCAAGCCCATGCCCTGGGCCGTATTCTCGGCCAGGCCGGTAATCGTGACGCCCCCGCTCTTCATGGTCTGTTCTCCTGACACCGATGATAGGCCCGGCAGAAGGGACAAGACCGTTTAATCCTGTGCATAAAACGCGCCCATGCGGAGTCCGGCCAGCGCCGGGCGACGATACAGAGCGGGCACATTTTGCAGAGCAGAGCCAATAGACGTGCGGTCATGGTTTCCCCATCTGTGCAAAAGCCGATGCCCGACGCAGCATGCTCTCGGTGGCCTCCCATCCCGCACATTCATCCGTGACCGACACACCGTACTTCAACACTGACCGGTCTTCAGGCATCCGTTGGTTCCCTTCGAACAGGTTGCTTTCCAGGAGCATTCCGATGAGGGCGTGGTTTCCATAGCGGCGCTGCTCCAAGACAGAATCCCATACGAGCTCCTGCTTCTCGAAGTGCTTTCCGGCGTTGCCATGGCTGCAATCGACCATAACGCAAGGCCGCAGGCTACCGGCCCGCATACGTTCCACGGCGGCATCCACGCTCCGGGCGTCGTAGTTGGTGGTGGCGCGGGCGCCGCGGAGAATCATGTGGCCCCACGGATTGCCTGCCGTACGCACCACGACGGCGCGTCCGTTCTCGTCAATGCCGAGAAAACTATGGGGATTACGCGCCGCCTGCATGGCGTCGATGGCGACCTGCACGTCGCCATCGGTCCGGTTCTTGAAGCCCACGGGCATGGAGAGCCCGCTGGCCATTTGGCGATGCGTTTGCGATTCGCTGGTTCGGGCGCCGATGGCCACCCAGGAGACGAGATCGGCGATGTACTGGGGCACGATGGGATCCAGCATTTCCGTCGCGGCCGGGAGGCCGAGCGCATTGATCTCCAAGAGCAGGCGGCGCGCGGTACGTAAGCCACGGGGGATATCGGCCGACCCGTCCATGCCGGGATCGTAGATCAACCCTTTCCAGCCGATGGCCGTGCGGGGTTTCTCGAAGTACACACGCATGATGACAAGCAGTTCCTTCGCCAGTTCATCCGATAGCGCTTTCAGGCGCCGGGCGTACTCCATGGCCGCGGCGGGATCGTGAACTGAACACGGTCCCACGACGACGAGAAGGCGTCGATCTTCGCCGGACAAGATGCGTCGGATCATGGCGCGCGCGTGGCTCACATTCCACAGACTTTCGGACGAGGCAGGGAATTCTCGCTTCAGTTCCGTGGGTGTAACCAGAGGCGCCATCTCGAGAACGTTGAGGTTCTCGGTCCGGATCGATTCGGCCATGGTGTCTGTCATGTTATCAACTACGATTTCTTCCGGGCTGCAACGGCTTCGATTTCGACCAGTGCCCCCCTCGGAAGGGCCGCCACCTGGATACAGCTTCTGGCAGGGAACGGGGCTTTGAAGAACTCGGCATAGACCATGTTGCAGGCCTCAACGTTACCCATGTCGCTAAGGAATACCGTTGTCTTGAGCACGGTGGTCATATCCGCGCCGCCGGCAACGAGCACCGCGCGCAGGTTGGAGAGGACCTGCCGAGCGGCGGTCTCGATGTCACTGTTTCGCAGTTCGCCTGTGACCGGATCGAGGGGGAGTTGCCCGGACGTGAATAGCAAAGGTCCCTGCGCCATGGCCTGACTGTAGGGCCCAATGGCTGCGGGAGCGTCGGTCGTCTGAATCGCGTTCATCTTGTAGGCCTTTCTATGGAACGGAGGGTGGCGATGTTACGCCACCCTCTTCGGTCCGTTGATGGTTATTTCTTCGGGCATTTCTTGAGGCACATGAACCAGTCCAGACACTTTACGTCCGGGTCCGGCTTGGTCATGCGATCCTTGGCCACCCCGCACGATCCCGGCGGCGGCACGATCACGTCGTCGCCCGGCTGCCAGTTGGCCGGCGTGGCGATCTTGAACTCGTCGGAGTACTGCATGGCCGTCAGCAGACGCTTGACCTCCTGCATATTCCGCCCGTTGCTGAGCGGATAGTACAGAATGGCGCGGACTTTGCCCTCCGGGTCGATGATGAACACCGCCCTTACGGCCTGCGTGTTGCTGGCGCCCGGCTGGAGCATGCCGAACGCCTTGGACACTTCCATGGTCAGATCACTAATGACCGGGAAGTTGACCTCCACGCCTTTCATGCCTTTGTAATCGATCTTTTCCTTGATCGTCCGCAGCCACGCAATGTGACTGTACGTGCTGTCGATCGAGAGCCCCAGCAGTTTGCAGTTCAGCGCCTCGAACTCCGGCTGCATGGAGGCGAAGGTCATGAACTCCGTCGTGCATACCGGCGT
>CAZSSA010000049.1:0-18020 GCA_964609375.1 uncultured Verrucomicrobiota bacterium
TCGTCCATGAAGGAGACGGCGACATCGCGGTAGGCAGTGGTTGGGGGCAGTTTGTTGCGGTCAGCCAGAAGTTCGGCAACGACGACATCGCCGAAGCCAAGGCCAACGGCGGTGGCCGGCTTACCCCCGAGATCGCCCAGCAGGTTATCGTAGCGACCGCCGCCGAAGATGGCGCGGAAGGAACGGGAGGTATCAAAGCCCTCAAAGACAATTCCGGTGTAGTAGCCGAGACCGCGGATGACGGAAATATCGAAGATCATCCGGTCTTCCAGATGGTAAGCCTTGAGTAATTTGCCAAAGAGGCGCAATTGCTCAACAGACGGCGTGGGTTCACCCAAGGTTCCCACGGCGTCGTCCAGCGACGTGATGTTCATGACCTGAAACGCGGCCTCAATGTGAGTTGAGGGCAGTCCATTTTCCGACAGCAGCTTGGCGATTTCTTGGTCAGGAAGTTTACCGCGTTTATCCAAGGCGAGAAATGTTGCCGCATGATGTTCGCGCGGTATTCCGAGCTTGGCGAGCAGGTCCGAAAGGAGCGCGCGGCTGTTAAAATGTACGCGGATGTCCTTGGAACCGAGTCCGAGTTGTTCCAAGGCGAAAAGTGCTGTGGCGACAATTTCCACTTCGGCGGCGACAGAGGTTTCGCCAATGATGTCCAGATTCCACTGGTAATGCTCACGTTTACGCCCGCGAGACATGCGTTCGTAGCGGAAGCACTGGGCGATGGTGAACCATTTCAGCGGAAAGACCAGTTCGTTTTCCTTGGCCACAATCATACGGGCGAGGGTAGGGGTCATTTCCGCACGGAGAGCCAAGTCGCGATCGCTCTTGTCCTTAAAGGCATATAGTTGATCGGCGATTTCCTCGCCGCCCTTACGCTTAAGGAGGTCGAGGCTTTCGACCACACAGGCATCATACTGCTCAAACCCGAAGCGGCGGGCCGACATGGTCCACGCATCGAAGATGGCGTTGCGGACAGCCATTTCGTCCGGATAGAAATCCCGCATGCCGCGGGGTGGGGCAAAAGAGGCAGGCTGGGACATGTAGATTAGCGGTTGGAGATGACAGCCTTCATGACTTTGCCGGCCTTGAATTTGACAACGCGCCGTTCCGGGATAACGACCGTGTTTTCGGGTTTATTCGGATTACGCCCGATTCGAGGCTTACGGGTTTTCACCTCGAAGACACCGAAATCGCGGAACTCAACGTTTTCGCCCTTCTTGAGCGCCTCGATGATGTAGTCCAAGGTTTTCTGAAGGACTTGGGTGACTTCCTGCTGGTTTAATTCAGTTTCGCTGGCGATGCGGACGACAAGTTCGCGCTTGGTCATGATAGTGTAGCTCCTTTAATGATAGATAAGATGTGATTACAGGCACTCGTGATAGGGATCATGGATTTATCGGGATCCGCGCGGAGTTTGATCTCGGCGTTGCCCTCGGCGAGAGAGCGTTCGCTAACGACGACACGGATAGGAATACCCAGCAGGTCGGCATCCTTGAATTTGACGCCAGGGCGTTCGTCGCGGTCGTCGAACAAGACTTCCACGCCATGAGATTCCAATGCGGCCAGCAGTTCCTCGGCGACGCGCAGGCTTTCGGGATGCTGGACATTCGGAACCACGAGGCTGACCTGGAAGGGTGCCACATTCATGGGCCAGATGATGCCGTTGGCGTCGAAAGACTGTTCGATGATGGCCTGCAGTGTGCGGGTAACGCCGATGCCGTAGCACCCCATGACCGATATCTGGCGGTTGCCTTCGGCGTCCAGGTAGCCGGCATCAAATGCCTTGCTGTACTTGGTGCCCAATTTGAAGACGTGACCGACTTCGATGCCGCGCTTTTCGCGCAGTTTACTGTTGCAACGCGGGCAGAGGTCTCCTTCGTGCACGATAACGAGGTCATAGTATTCCGTGATGTTGGCATCGCGATGGAGGACAACGTTGACGAGATGTGTGTCTGCCGAGTTGGCTCCGGTAGCGTAGACTCGAGGAGTTTTCAGTTCGGCATCGGCGTAGATCGGGATATTGAGTCCGACCGGGCCGGCAAAGCCGACGGGAGCCCCAGTGACCTTGGCAATGGTGGCGTCATCGGCCATTTGCAAGGTTACACCGCCGAGGGCACGGCTGAGTTTATGTTCATTCAGGTCGCGATTACCTTGGACCAGCACGGCGATGGGGTTGCCATTGGCCACGTAGATCAATGTTTTCAGAAGGTTTGTTGGCTTCAGTTTCAAGAAAGCCGCTACCTCTTCGATAGTTCGCTTGTTAGGGGTGGCTACCGGCTGAGGCAACTGGTCCGTTGTTTTGGGTTCCAGTTTCAGTTGCGCCCTCTCGGCACGCTCAAGGTTGGCTGCGTAGGCGCAGGCTTCACATTCCGCGAGTCCGTCTTCACCGGAATCCGCCAGTACCATGAATTCGTGGGAAAAGTTGCCGCCCATCGCGCCGGTGTCGGCCTCGACCACCTTGGTTTTCAGGCCGCAGCGCTTAAAGATGCGGACATAGGCGTCATACATGGCCTGATAACTGGCGTCGGCGGCTTCCCAGCTGACGTCGAAGCTGTAAGCGTCCTTCATGCTGAATTCCTTGGCGCGCATGAGGCCGAAGCGGGGCCGGATTTCGTCGCGGAATTTTGTCTGAATCTGGTAGAACGTTTTTGGGAGCTGGCGGTATGAGTTAATCTGGCGGGCGGCGAGATCGGTGATGACTTCCTCGTGGGTGGGGCCGAGCACCATTTCGCGGTCCTGGCGGTCGCGAATCTTGAACATGGCATCGCGCAGGACTTCGTAGCGGCCGGACTGATCCCAGATTTCGCGGGGCTGGAGGGCTGGCATCAGGACTTCGATGGCGCCGGCTCGGTCCATTTCCTCGCGGACAATACGCTCCACCTTTCGCAGGGCTCGGAGTCCGAGCGGGAGGAAAGTGTAGAGGCCGCCGCCGAGCTTCATGATTAAACTGGCACGCATCATCAGTTTGTGGCTGTTGATTTCAGCATCCTGAGGTGCGTCGCGGAGAGTAGAAATAAGAGTTTGTGACCAGCGCATCGTGAGTTCCTATTGCAACCTGAAAAGGGATGCATTTGACACAATGAAAAGGGGTTATGCAAGATAAATTGATGACGGCTTCAGGACGGTTTCAGAACCAGCGCTGTGCGAGAAGGGAGATAAGCCTTGATGATCTCAGGGCCACCGGGGTTTGACATTCTGAAGTATTCGGTCGCGGGAAGAACGCGTCCGAATCCGCCGAATAAAGGGCTGTCGCTGTCCAATAACAGGGTATATCTGCCAGACGTGGCTGGGATTGGATAGTCGGTGAAGGACTTCGTCGGGTTGAAGTTAAAAATGAAAATCAGCCCTGTTCGCTCGAAGGCGAGAACTTGATCGGAGATATGATCGGAGAGAAAGTGGGGCCCCGTGACGTCCAGAAGTTTGTAGTCACTCCCGAGGAACATCATCGACTTGTCGAATTCAGCAAGGAAGCGGTATCGGAGATTGGTGTCGTCCCGCAAATGCCACTGGCGGCGGGCGTAGTGGCAGCTCCAGTTGTTGCCTTCCCTGGGGAAATCGATCCATTCCGGATGGCCGAATTCATTCCCCATGAAGTTCAAGTAGCCATGGCCTGCCGTGGCGAAGGTGATCAGGCGGATCATTTTATGCAGGGCCATGCCACGATCCACACGCAGGCTGGCGCCAGAGGTGTTCATGCTCGTGTACATCTCGCGCTCGATCAGGCGGAAGATGAGCGTTTGATCGCCGACCAAGGCCTGATCATGGGATTCGGCATAGGAGATGGTTTTTTCGTCACCACGCCGGTTGGTCAGTTCGTAATAGAGATTCCCCATGTGCCAGTGCTCATCCGGAATCTCCTTGATCAGTTTAATCCAGTAATCGGGGGTTCCCATGGCGAGGCGGTAATCGAATCCAATGCCACCGTCGTTAGCGGGAGAGGCCAGGCCTGGCATGCCGCTCACATCCTCGGCGATTGTCATGGCGTCCGGCCTGACGGTGTGAATGACTTTGTTGGCGAGGGCCAGATAGACGAGAGCATCTTCGTCCGTGTTGGCATTAAAGTAGTCATCGTACCCTGTGAAGCGCTTACCGAGGCCGTGATCGAAATACAACATGCTGGTAACACCGTCAACGCGGAAGCCGTCGAAATGGAATTCATCGAGCCAGTATCGGCAATTGGAAAGGAGGAAATGAAGGACTTCGGTTTTTCCGTAGTCGAAGCAGCGTGAATCCCAGGCGACATGGTTTCCGCGGTCGCCGGCGTGGAAATACTGGTAGAGGGTGCCGTCGAAGCGGCTGAGGCCTTCGGTCTCGTTTTTGACGGAGTGGGAGTGGACAAGGTCCATGATGACAGCGATGCCGGCAGTATGGGCGGCATCGACAAGTGATTTGAGTTCCTCGGGGGTTCCGAAACGGGAGGAAGCGGCGAAGTAGTTCCCAACATGATATCCAAAGGAACCGTAGTAAGGATGTTCCTGAATCGCCATGAGCTGGATGGTATTATAGCCGGCGTCCAGGATACGCGGCAGGATTTTATCACGGTATTCGACATAGGTTCCGATGCGCGCCTCATCCTGAGCCATGCCGACGTGAGATTCGTAAATGCGCGGGGCGGTTTGGGAGCGGCGGAAAGAGGGGGTCCGCCATTGGTATGGGGAAAGCGGTTTCCAGACTTGTGCACTGAAGACCTTGGTTTGTTCGTCTTGAACAACCCGGCGTGCATAGGCGGGAAGTCGTTCGCCGGAACCGCCGGACCAATGAAGGATGAGCTTAAAAAGGTCGCCATGCTTGATGGCGTCATGAGGTAACCGTAATTCCCAAACCCCGTTTGGCATTGACGTGAAACGGAACGCGGGGTCAATTTTCCAGTTTGAGAAGGTGCCGTATAAGGAAACGTCCGTCGCCTTTGGAGCCCATTCCCGCATGACCCACTCCTTGGCGGTGTAGTGCAGACCGAAATATTCATGCCCGGATGCAAAATCAGCGAGCGATATTTTGTTGTCGGTCAGGCGGGCTTCTGCTTGCTTAATTTTGCCTAGGCGGTGGCGGATTGTTGGTTCAAAGGGGATAAGGAGAGGGTCATGTCGGATGATGGCAGGGGTTTCGGATGGGGAGACGCGGCCGGGGTTCCCGTGGATCTCGGGGCTGGCGCTGGCGACTGGAGATGTTGTCGCTATTTTTTGGTTTGGCACAGAAGTGTGTCTCCGGAAATAATGGCGGTCAGGGACGGGAAATTTCAAACGTTCTGGACTGTCCATCGCCACCGCGTGTCATGGTGACCGTGATGATTCCATCGGCATCGCATGCGTAGGTTTCGACGGTATCCGCCGACAGATCCTCCCGTGCAACAATGTCGGCTGGCGAGATATTGGCGGTTAGCGGCAGGGATGGGTCATAGGGGAAGAGGACTTCTGACCAAGGACGAAGTCCAGCTGAAGGGTAGCCCTTTTCGTCCACGGCAGTGCATTCCAGGAATCGCAGATGACCGATGTTATGGCGCGGGGTATAGGACACGATACGGGTAACCGGAGCCGCATTGAGTTCGGGTAATCGCATTCCTGCCGCGAAGATAGGCGCAAAGATTTCCTGTGAACCGTGATGAGCCAGTCGGATGACTCCAAAATGCCGACTGAATATTTCGCTGACGTGGGTGGCTTCTGCGCCATGGATTGCTGCTCCCATGGCGGTTGCCGAAAACGGTTTATCGGTGGTCAACACGCGAATACCCGGGAAACGACGGGTTACCAGTCGGGCGGCCAGAGGCAGGCGGGATGAGCCTCCCACAAGGTAGATGGCGTCAAGTGAATCTGCTCCCGATTGAATTGGGTCGAAGCCCGCCTGCCGGATCACATCGGCGAGTTTTTCGATGGCGGGTTGCAGGAGGTCGGTCAGACTTTTTTCGTAGATAGCGGTTGGTATACGGCAGAGTGGGCCGGAGAAGCCAATTTCTTCCGGATCCAGCGTTAATTGGCGAACGGTGCCGAGGCTCATGCGTTCTTTTTCGCGACAGGCGTGCATAATAAGCAACGTCTGCTGGAAATGAGAAAGACCGTCGAATTTGATGTTGAGTTTTTCGGCGAATAGACGCGCGAGGGCCTCATCAAAATCATCGCCACCCAGTTGTTCAATGCCGGCGGAGGCAGCGACGGTGTAGTCCTGCCCGTTGATTTTGACGACAGAGGCGTCAAAGGTTCCTCCTCCCAGGTCGAAGACAGCGGCGGCTACGTTAACCTGCCTGGCTTTGGCGCGGTCGCCGTGGACGAGGCGGTCGGCGAGTTCAATGGCGGCGGCTGAGGGTTCGTTTAGAGTGGACACTATTTGGAAGCCGGCATCCCTGAACGATTTTCGTGTGATGTATCGCTGGGCGCCGTTGGCGTTGGCGGGCCAGGTCAGTACGGTCTCCAGCGGTTCGTCTTGGGGGAACATGGCGGAGCGGCGAACCGAAGCATGTACTGCCCTTGCGAATTGAACGAAAGCATCACTGATGTCAAGACCACCAGACCATAAGTGGCTGGCAAAGCGTCCGCCATCAGCGTAGTCACGAAGGATCCGTTTGAATGACCGGAAAGGAATGTAGCGCTCGCCAGCACCGGGTTCAACGAGAGCACGTTCAGCTTCGGAACCAAACCGGTATTCCCCGGTAAGTTTGTCAAAAACGAGCAAAGAGGGGAACGTTTCGCGGATCACGCGTCCAATCGCGGTATCGACCACCTGGGGAACCAAGGGATAGCGTCCACGGTCGGCGCAGACCACAACCGTGTTGGTCGTTCCGTAATCAATACCCAGACGAGCCATTGCTAAGCCCTCCGGTTGATGGAAACAATGGCTTTGGTGAGGACCTGGCCACGAGCGGTGCGGCATCCAGAGTGAAGGGTCTCGACAATGACGCCATCCGGAAGTTTCGGGTCCTGGACTTCCCTGCCCACGATGTGAATGACAGGGTCGAGGTGTTCAAGACGTTCGGCATCGAACGTAACAGCGCCCATCTCTTCCATAAGGGAATCCATTCGGTCCAGCGTATCGCGCGCTTGTGGCGGAATTGAGTGCCGGATGGCAGCCAGTTTTTGCAGAAACCCGGTCATTCTGTTCTCAATAATGTCGCCAAGCACGCGGCGAATAGCGTCAACTTCATCGCTGCTGTTGGCAGGCAAGAGCGGCGACTGTTTTTCGATGGTGGTTCGTAGTGTGGACAATTCCTTGATCAATACATTGATGGGGGACGTTGGAGCACTGGTGATCTTGGCTGCGGCTGGTTTAGTTTTGGGAAGGGTGCGTTTGGTCGCTTTTTTACGGGGAGTCAATGTTGTGTGTTTTTTTGCAGGCATGGTCGTGCTCCTGTTGGTTGAATAACTATTTATTGAGGGATAGGCTAGGCGACTGGAGGATAAAATCAAGCACTATCAGTGAGTCGGGAGGAGAGGCTGGGAAGGCATGATGGTAAGATTGACGACGATGGCGCCGGTATTGTCTGTGCGGTGCTTGCCCTCATCACCCTCATTTACATCGAAGAACAATGGGCCTGTTTCCGGGGCGACCAACCGAAGGGATTTATTGACAGGTTGGAGTTTGGCGTCATTACCGATGCGCATCACCAATGCCCCGTAGCCAGCGGTAGCCGTGCGGCGGGGGTAGGAGGCGGAATCCATATAGTAGCGGTAAAAGGCAGCATTGTTCGGATAGCCGGTGGCGTCACACGGCTCTTTTCCAGGTGCACAGGACCATTGTCCATCGGCGCGAATGATGACTGTATCGCCTTTATTGACGGTGATATCGGCGGGGGTCCATGAGGCGGCATTGGCAGAAACAGTAATGGATTTTTTTTGAATACGCGGATCAGGTTGGAATGTCCAGCGGAGGGTTCGATTTGTCGTAAAGGAGTAATTGGTTACACTGAGAGGTTCGTACCCTGGCAGCGCGAGGCCGAGTGAGTGATTCCCTTTGGAGATTGGAATACGGCAGGGGGTATTGACCTGCTTTTGAAGGATTCTATCCACGTAGACACTGGCACCTTCCGGGATGGTAATGATGGTTAACACCACGGAAGGAGGCGGCTTGTTAACGAAGGTGGAGCCTTCGAGGGTTGCCCCTCTTACGACTTTGCTCAGATCGCCTCCGGGGAGGCTAACTTGGAGGTCGAACGCATGATAGGACGGGAACAGACCTGTGCTTTTTGCCCTGACGACAAGATGGAATCCGTTTTCGCGTTTCGGCCATTCAACCACGTCGACGCCGTTGGTGCCATTGATCCGCTTTAAGCGGAAAAGCATGCCGTCCTGCATGGCTAACTTTTGATGAACAATATAGATGAGCTCGGAATCCTGACCGCTGATGGGGTTGAATTGACGGCTGGAGTTTGTACCGACCGGGGAATCAGCGACCGGGATGGAAATGATGTCCATCCCCATCATGGCGCTTTGCCATGAGGCAACCGTCGCCCATTGATCCGCCTCCCCGGATGACGCCAGAATAGGCGGCAGGTTGGTAGTGGATTCTGCGGGCTTATTGGTGTCGGTGTTCGAAACTGGTGTGGCTGATGGGGTGGCGAGGGCCGTAGGTGTCGGCGCGGATTTGGCAGACATAACAGCATCGAGCATTTCATTAAGGCGACTCTCAAGTGCTGGTTTTGCGTCTGCACTCATGGCCGGAGTCATGGCAGAGGCGATGGTCATGAGTTTTTCAAGGGTGGGGGCGAGAATGGCTTTTCTCTTGTTGGATGCGTTTGCCGCAATTGTTGCGGCCTCGGACTTGCACTGAGAGACGGAAGACTCCAGTTCGCGTCTTACCTTCTCGGGGAAAGAGAACTTTCCGTAGGTTGCCAGGTTGGTCAGGGCGGACTCAAAAATGGTAATCCCTGCTGTGGCCACCGCAATTCCGCCTGTATTCCGTGTTTTCTTTCTTTCGGCAAGCATTTCCGTGACGACACCCAGATGACGATTTAAAAGGGCGGTCAGGGCGTTTTTACGCTCCTTGTCGATCTCCTCGAGGGGGGCAATGGCAGAATCGATCAATTCCTTGACACCGGTGGTCTGGATATCCGGCAATGAGAAGGATGGTGAATTTGTGGGCACTTCGCCAGGGCAATAGAGGGGGAAGCAGCCGGCGACCAGCGAGATGATGACAGGAATGGACAGCGTGAGAAATCGAATATTCATGGCCTAAACGATTTCGGGACTGGAATAGCCTTGGTTGGGAACGGGGGGCGGCTGATGCCTGATGCGGGAATTTCACAGCTCCATGTTGCCTGTTTTCCGGAAGCTGAGATCGTCATTCGCGCCACGGTCACCGGATGATTGGTGTTGAATGCTGTTGGGCCGAAAATATCCTGAAGGCGCGGATGGCTGACAGGAATGCGAAAGCTGATGAAATTATCAAGATCCTCAACCATTTTCACGTCCTTGCGGGTATAGGTGAAATTGGCTGGTTCATGGATCTTTGTGCCTTTGTTCTGGTGGGTGGTTTCCTCGGCGAACTCCTGCCGGAGCACGCATTCAAAGGTTACCTTGTCGTATAGCAACGTTTCGTTCGGGGTGAAGCGGACGGTAAACAGTTGTTGTCCATTATCGGGCGGGATGGATGTGATCTCGATTTCGCGAACCGGCTCCGCATGGGCGGGGAACCATACTGTGAGTCCCAACAATAGAGCGATGGTGTATTTCATGGGATATTCTTCACAACCTCACGAGATCAAGGATATGGTGCTAATCAATCTTTGTGACGCGCCGATACCGGCCATGATAGGTTTCGGTGAGCGCTTTCAGGAATGATCCACCTTCCTTGTCGATGCTGTATCCAATGGCATGTACAATGGGCAATTTTTTCCCTTTTTTGACATAGAGCGACTCATGGAGGATCTTGAAATGCTGGACGAAGTCGGCCAGGTTCCACATGCCGGGATCAGGGAGTGGGGGGGGCGCAGGGCGAGGGGGATGGGGATTGCTGACTTGGCGGCGGACCTCCCAGTGGCCGGGAATCGCGGGGCGTCCCGGCGACCCCCTGTCGATAGCTTGGCCTTCCTTGAGAGCTCCCTTGCTGGGGGGGCGTGCAGGGATGGCGGGCTGATCGGGAATCCAGACCTTTTCCTCGCTGACCTGAGGGGTGTAGTTGGCCATGCTGGCTTCCCATTGCTGGATGGCACCCTCGTGCTTCTTGTTCCAGTTGGCGATGGAGTCGCGATGGCCGCTGATCTGGGCGGCGGTATGGCCTTTCTTGACCTGAGGCAATCCGTCACTGATGATAAGGATAGTATCGGCTCCCTGCTCAAAAGCGGCGGTCAAGGCAAGGTCGAGGCGGGTGGTCCCGCCGACGGCCGGCAGGCCGAGGTTGGAGGATTCAACATTACCCGAGGTGAGGCCATAACTACCGCCGGTATTGAAGGACCGGAGGAAACTCTTTGCCTTGGTTTTGTAGTCTTCATTGGCGACCACCATTTCCTTTTCGAAGGTGCTGGCGGCATCGGCAAAGACAACGATGTTGAAGATGGCGCCGGCGGAGAGGGCGTCGACCACTTTGCCGATACGGTCTTTTACGCGTTGGTAGCCCCGTTCGCCGCCGCGTTCGTCTTCAACCATGCTGATGGAGACGTCCACCAGGATAACGATCCGATCCCCTCGGCCCTTGATGCCGAAGAAATCAAAGGCGGAAACCCCGGTGCCAAAGCCGCCAATGCCGTAACCAGTGCCCAGTCCGGCTCCGAGACCAGCGCCTGTCACGGCCTTGAATTTGGGTTGGAAACTCGTCTTGATAACCTTGGGATCCATTTTGATTTCGGGCAGTGCGATGTTGGAAAGCTTGGTCGAGACCATCCGAGGCATCATCGAGGGCCGGCTGGAACTGCGCTGCTGTTGCTGGACCTTGACCTTGAACTCCAACTTGCGGGGTTCGTACGTTTTCGTGACCTTCGGGGTCTCGAAAACGGTTTTTTCGGGGAGCAATGCCTGTGCGAACTTATAGGATCCGAAGATGACACCTATGCCGACATGGAAAATCAGACTCCCCATAAAGACCGTGCGCAGGACTTTACGGCGCTGGGCGGAGAGTTTATCAATGCCGAAGCCGGAAAGAATACTGGAGTAGTCCTTCCTGCCGAGTAGTTTATTAAGCCATTTCATAATGGTAACCTTACTCCTGGCCTCCGGCAAACGACACATTCTTTATCTTGGCGGTGGCGCATGCGTTCAAGACGTCAATGACGCGTTGATGCGGAGTATCGTCTTCCGCCCAAATGGTGACCATGGCCTCGTTCTTGGCGGCGTCGGAAGCGGCCTTGTACCGAAGCAGGGTGGCCATAAGTGAAGGGAGGGCTTGTGACGTGGGGGTGTCGAATTCTCGGCTGTTGAGGAATACATTGCCGCTCTTGCGGATTTCCACGATTTGTTCATCCGGCATGTCCACGGCGGTTGCCTGAGCGACCATGCCCGGGAGGCGGATGCCGAGATCCGCTTCAGGAGTGATCAGGCTGCAGGTGCAGATGAAATAGATCAACAGGAGGAAGGTCATGTCGATCAACGCTGCGCAATCCAAGTCCGGATCTTTATCTTCTGGTACTGACGCTTTCATTATTCTTGCTGCCGTTCCAATGAATAGACTCCAAAGATGAAATCACCGACGCCTGCCGAGGCCATCGCGCTCATGACTTTTCGGACGAGTTTGTGGGGGGTGAGCTTATCGGCCCTCAGGTACACCTTGACGTTAGGATCCGTTTTTACGCGTTGGGCCACAAGGGTCTGGAGTTCGTCCACATTGACATGAATGTTTCCGCTGAACACGTCGCCGTTTCGCATAATATTCACCACCCAGCGGTCCGGTCGCTCCTTGGGGACGGTCCCTTTGGAGGCGGAAGGCATATCCAGCCGCAGGCTCTGGGTCGAACTCATATGCGAAGCGGTCATAAAGAAGATGATCAACAGGAACACCATGTCGATCATGGGTGCCATGTTGAGCTTGGTTTCTTCTTTAGTGTCCAGTTGGACTTTCATGCCTTGGCCTCGCGGGACTCGCCATTTTCAGCGCGACGAGAGTTGATCACCAAATGGTGCAGAAGTGTTCCGATGATCCGCGCGCCCTTGGCGACGTTGGAGTTGTACTGACCCTTAAGGTAGAAATAGGCGAACATGAACGGGATGGCGACAATGAGGCCGGCGGCCGTGGTGATCATGGCTTCACCGATATCGCCAGCCAGTTTTTCAGGATCGCCCATGGCGCCCATGCCGATCTTATTGAACGCGCCGATCATACCGGTCACCGTTCCGAGCAGGCCGAGCATGGGGGCGATCTGGGCGCACACGGAGAGATTATTCAAGGGCTTCATGCCTTCATTGACTTCTTCGATGGTTGCTTCCTCCATGGCCCGGTCCATGCTGCTGACGTCCACGATGCCGTCGCTGATTCGCTGGAGTCCTGCGCCGAGGACGTTGGTCATGTAGGAAGGGTTCCCGTTGCAAACGGTGAGGGCTTCGTTGACGTTAAGGCTATTGAGGGCATCCTGAAGGGAGGGAACCAGATCAGGACGTAGCATCTTGTCGGAACGGATATTGAGGAATCCGTATACAGCAAGAGCCAATCCTGCGATTGACGTCAATCCGATTGGCCACATGACCGGTCCACCGACCTCCCACATTTTTAGAAGGGTCATGTCGTCCTGGGCCGGTTTGGCCACGCTGGGGGCGTTTGTGGGAGCCTGTGCGGTCTGGGCGAACACGCAGGCGGCGCTCCACGCCAGGAAAACGGATGCCAATATCAGTGCCATTTTGCCTCGTATCGTCTTCATTTGGGAGTTGATCCTTCCTTATTCTTCTCTTTTGCCTTTATTGCCGCATCGCCTGTGGCGACGGCATCTTCTTCTATATCCGCCTTTTCTGAATCTTCAGCCGTCTTGCCGGACGAATCGAGGAGTGTGCGCACCTTGGCGTTGACGTCCTCGTCCAGTCCGAAGAACACGGCTTCGATCGCCGATGTTTCCTTGGTCTTTGTAAAGCCTTTATCCATCAGGTATTTCAGTTTTTCGCGAGCCGTCGCGCCGTGCCCGATGCCCGGGAACAGGCGTGCAATTTCGTAGTATACATCGCGTGCCCGATACCATTCCAGCAAGTCTTCATAGCAACGGCCGGTCATAAAGAGCGCATCCGGGAAGGTTTCCACGTTCTTATTGTCGAAGACCACTGATTTGACGGCGGCATCCATGGCGTTCTTGGTTTGTCCCTTGGCGTACATGATTTGTGATTTAGCCAGCCAATAGAGACCATAACTCTCATCGCCTGGAGAGGGGTCCCGGATGATTTCCAATTCCTTGACGGCCTTGTCGGTCTCCCCGAGGGCGATCAGGCATTGGACGGCACGGATGGCGCCAAGCTCGGCGTCGGGTGACCACGATGCCTTGGCGACGGCTTTAAGGATCGAGTAAGCCCGCTGGTAGACGGAGGTGATCTTTGCCTGCGTGGCGTCGTTGGTTGCCGGCATGGTTCGTGCGGCTTTTATAAGGGAAAGCCCGGCCTCCATCGCCGGACCAACGCCGTTATTCTCGTTGATATCCAGATAGGGGAGAAGCGGCGTGATTACCGGGACGAGCATGACGGCGGCTTCACCCCAGCGTTCGCTCATCAGCGCCTTGGTGACGGTTTCATTGTCATAGGAGAGGACAAACTCGCCATCGGCAACAGCGTCGATTTTAACGGTGATGGAAGCCCCTTCGGGGCCGCCGCGTGGACGGTAAAAGAGTGTGTCCTTATTCCGCCCGACGAGGTCGACTTCCTTGAAGGTGTCTTCCATCTTCAGGTTTGCCTGTACGGCAGCGGGCTTATCCTGGGCCGGTAGAGGTTGCTCCTGAGCCAGAAGAGGGGAAATTGAAGCGAGGCCGCTCATGAGTGTGACGACGGCTGCACCACAAGCGATTGGCATCCGAAGCCGCGCGCCAATGCCAGTCGGTGCGGTCATGGTCGTTATTAAATGTTGAGTCGGTCGTTTCATGGCTATCGGTTCTTATAGTCAGCCAGGCGTTTACGGGCTTCCTCGAGTTGGGGTTGATCCTTGAGGTCGGTCGAGGCCAGCATTTCGTTTAATGTTTCGATGGCCTTTTGGTAGAGGCGGAGTCTAGCCAGACAATCGGCACGGGCCAGATAGGCCTTGGCCGTCCATTCCCGATATTGGCTGTAAAGGAGATAGATGCGTTCAAAATAGGCCGATGCCTCCTCGAAATTGCGCTGCAGACGGGAGCATTCGCCACGACCATAGAGGGCGGCAGGCCACAGGGCGCCACGCCATTCGCGGACACCGAGGATGGCCTTGTAGCAGTTATCGGCTTCCGTGTAGTTGTTCTGCTTGATGTAGAGGTCGCCGAGCAGGAGGAGAGCGTCTGCCGCCTCTGAACTGGTGGCGAAAACTTCACGGATGACCGTCAGGTGTTTGATGGCTGTTTTGTACTCCTGATTCGCGATAGCCACCTTGGCAAGGTACATCCGTGCGGACAGGGCATAGTCGGTTTCCGTGAAGTCCTTGATGATGGTTTCGGCCACCTTGATGGCGAGATTGGTGTCGCTCCGTTTTTCCGCGGTATCCAGCATGAGTTCCATGACGCCGGCGCCAGCCAAGGGGAGGTTATCCACGCGGACGATATCATTAAGAACGGTTGAGCGTTGCTCGTTGGAGAGATCCGGGTGATAGAGAAGCAGTCGTTTCAGGCGTAAGGCGAGGGCGTCTTTCTTTTCCTTCTTGGATTGATCCAGCAGGCGCAACATGGAACCCCAGGCGGCCTTGGAAATTTCCGGGGTGGCGGCGCGGGTGCGACCGATCCACTCCTCGACGATGAGGTCGATGCCGAGGGCTTTGCGATCCACGCCGTACTTGGCGATTCCTTCCTGGAAGAATTCCAGTGCGCCCTTCTGCTCGCCCAATGTCCACATGGATTTCCCGATCCAGAACATGGCCATGGGGATATTGGAGCCGTCGCGATTCAGGTTGATGTAGTCCTGCATGAACGCGATAATTCCCTTGAAGTCGGCGAGTTCCTCCATGATTTCCACTGACCGGAAGGCGCAGTGGTTGTAAAACTCAATGTTGATTTCGTAGTTGCGGACCTGCTTGTAGCGGAGGACGGCCTTGGCAGGTTCGCCGAGCGCGCCGGAAATGTCGCCCAGCATCATGTAGGCTTCGCCGCAGAGTTTGTTCTTGGGGTACTTCTCAAGGAATCCCGTCAGCATGGGTTCAGCGGATTCGAATTTGCTTTGAGCGAACTCGCACACCGCCCGGCGGAATGTGGCGTCCTCAAGGTAGGGGGAATTGGCGTACCGGGAGATGACCTTGTCGAATTCAAGAGCGGCTTCGTCAAATTTGCGATCGAACATGAGTGCCATTCCGATCCAGTAGGTGGCATCCGCCTCGCGGGGATTATCCGGGAAATTGTCGTTCAGCTTGCGGAGCCAGGTGACGGCGTCAAGATACTTTTCTTCCATGAACGAGGCATAGCCAAGCAAGTACATGCATTCGGACGCTTGTTTGTGTTTGGGGCTAACCTGCAGTGCCTTGGTAAGGATTGTGATGACGTTGGGCCAGTCCTCCTGTTTGGCATACATCTGGCCGACCATGATGGAGACATCATCGTAATATTCACCGCCGGGGTATTTCTCCATGTATAGGAGCCCGATTTCGACCGCTTGAGTCCACGGTTGGAGGCGGACGGCGCATTCGAAGGCGAAGTATAAGGCTTCGTTGGCCTTGGGTTCACCGGCGATATCGTGTAGATGGAGGAAGACATCCCGGGCTTCGCGGAAGCGGCGGATTTCCATGTAAGCCCTGGCCATCCGGAAAAAGAGTTCGGTATCGTAATTTTCAACCTGGGCAAGGGCTTTGATTTCATTTTCGAGTTCGCCGATCTGCTCCTGAAGGCGAAGCAGCGTTCGCGGGTTTTCCACAGAGCGTTTAAGGCGTTCAGCGCGTTTTTGAAGCATGTCGAGATATTGCTGGCTGCGGGCGGTAAGGACATCGTGGGGATAAACCAAACGATAGATCCAGAGGGCGTCACGGTATTTCTCGTCCGCGAAGAGATCGTCACCCGCTTCGAGCGCCGCCATGTTGAGCGCAACACTGCGGGAGGCGAAAGAGCCGGGAACGAGGAGATAGGGGATGAGACGGTAGACTTTGTCGACCTCCATCTGTTTCAGGTAAGCCGTAGTGAGGAGCGAAGCCGCCCAGTTCTTGCGCCCCATGTCCGGAGCGGTGGAGTAGAGTTTCTGCATGACCGGGATGGCTTTATCCCACTTGTCGAGGGCAAGGTAGCAGCGGGCCATGGATTGATAGACGTCGGCCTTCAGGTCGGGCGGTAATTGGTGCTTCTTGAGGGTATCGGCGTAGGATTTCAGGGCTTCGCCCAGTTGCTCCTCGAAGCGGTAGCAATCCCCTATATAGACGGCGACTTCGGGGGTTCGTGTATTGGCGCGGTATTTCTTGAGGTAGATATTGAACACGTCGCGGGCTTCTGCAAAGTGACCCAGGAAGAAATGACAGGTGCCGAGATTGAAGTAAACGGTTTCCATCTGGGCAACGGTTTGTTCCTTGGTCTCCTTGCCAAACCAATCGACAAGTTGTTGCAGCAAACTGGCGGCTTCATCAAAGGCGCCCTGGCTTAGCGCCAAGGACGCTTTCAGGCGGACGTCGCGCGGGGTGTCCTGAGCAAGGGCCGGGGAAGCAAGGATGAAAGAGAGGCAAGCAAGGGGAACGATGGCCATTAACGGCATACGTCTTCCAGATTGCACTGAGGACCACATCATGAGGAGGACTATCCCAAATAAGCGCTTCTACAGATCGTTTTTTTTCCTTTTGACTGTGAACCCAACTTCATACCCAAAAAAGGATTGCTACGCAAGCGATTGTTTCCTATGAAGAAACCTTTAATGCATGGTTTATTGATAGAAGAGAAATTATTGTGAAAAACCCTTCATTTAGATTGCCGAACGACCGTCAAACGCCTGAGCGTCATCTTGCGATTGTCAAAGGGACTGATAAGTTCCAATTGCCAGTGAAACCGGTGAAGTTGACGGTGAGCGGGGCATCGGGAGTCGCTTTGATCCCCCGGAGGGATTTGATGATGCCAAAGGATAGGGCGGATAAGGCTGTGGTGAAAGAGGTTAGCGAGAAGACGATGCCGTTCCGGTTTTTCAGCAAGCGCTACCAGTTACGCAAGCTTATTCCGGGTGGGCAGGCGCCTGTTTACAAAGCGTGGGATCGCGAATTGGAAATGGACGTGGTTCTCAAGTTCCTGCCGCCCAATTTCTTGCGCAGGAAAAAAGCGGCAGCGGACTTGAAGCGGGAGGCGGCGGTGGTGATGCGGATGGCGCACGAGAATATTGTCCGCCTGTTCAATGTGGATATTGAGAACGCCAAGCCATTCATCGTGATGGAGTATATTGACGGGGAAACGTTGCGTATGATCCTGCAACGTGTGGGCGCTGTGTCGCTGGGGTCCATGGTTGGTATAGCAAGGGCAACGGTGAATGCGCTTGCGTATGCGCATGAGCGGAGTGTTTTGCACCGGGATATCAAGCTCGAGAACATCATGGTGACTTCCGATCGGGTACTCAAGGTGCTTGATTTTGGATCGGCGATGGCGGTTCAATCCCTTCCTGGGGATTATATTGAAGGAACCCCTGGGTATATGGCGCCTGAACAGGTTGATGGTGGTGTGGTGGACGGACGGGCGGATGTTTTCGGATTGGGATCGGTGTTGTGGGAGCTGGTGACAGGGCGTCCCGCCTTTCCTGATCGTAAGGATCTGTTCCATATGTATGACCGGGCACCTGAGGGGGGAGGGGATATCCCCCCCGGTGTGAAAGCGGTATTGCTTAAAGCCATGGCGAAGCATTCCTCGGATCGATGGGTGACCATTGGGGAGTTTGGCAACGTGCTGAGTGTGGCCGCCGAAAAAGTTTTGTAATCCCATCTTTACAACCCAAGGGCAATCGGCTATACGGTGCGTTCCTTTTCAAGGGGCGGTAGCTCAGTTGGTAGAGCACCACGTTCGCAACGTGGGG
>CAZSSA010000050.1:0-17550 GCA_964609375.1 uncultured Verrucomicrobiota bacterium
CCGGGTGTCCGTTCCATCGCTCTTCTCTCTCATGACATGAGGTTATACCCAAGCCTCCCCCGCGCGCAAGAGCCGAGAGAAACGAGCGTATCCGACGGCGATGGCGACTATCCTCGACCATTCTTCCGGTAATGAGCGAAGCCTTCAATCAGTGTCTTCATATTTTCCATAGGCACGCCCGGCGCAATTGAACTGCTGCAGCCGAGCATCAGTCCCACCTTGGGCCCCTTTTCGACCAGCCAGTCCATCTCGCGTCTGACATCGCCAGGAGTCCCATGCGGCAGTGTACGCGTAACCGATACGCCTGCAATGATGAAAAGATCATCACCGGTTCTGGTCTTCATCTGACAGATCTTCCCGTAGTCCATGCCGTCCTCGTATTGAAATCCCTGAAAACCGCCAAGCCCGCATTCCAGCAGGCGCGGCACCATCTCCATCAGATTTCCATCGCAGTGCCAGATCAGGCGTATGCCGGCGTCAAGCAGCGGCTGGATGGCGCGGACGAAGTTCGGGAACCAGATCCGGTCGAGCGACTGGATGTCAACCAGCGTACCCCGGGAGTCGGCCATGTCATGGTCGAGACGCAGCAGGCGCGGCAATCCACCCTCAATAATGGCGCGGGCCGAAATGCGGTTGTGGATCGCGGACGCATCGGCGTTAATCTTGAAGCCGCGTTCTATGATTTCAGGATAAAGCGCATAAGCCATGAAGTAATTTTCATAACCGTACTGTCCGTACAGAAACGCCGGAAAGCTGAAGAATCCGTGGTACGGTCCCTTGAGCAGGTTCATGCCGAAGAGGTTCTGCACATCCACCTCGCCGGCAATCCGCCGCCGGACCTCCTCGTCGGCATTGGCCTCAAGATCACGCCCCCACTTCTCCCATTGCGGAAAGAGAAACTTCTCCATGTGCGCCACGGCCGCTTCGGGCGAATCAATCAGCATGCCGTCGCGGATTATCTCGGCGGCTCCTGTCGTTGCCGTGCGACTCGTGCCGCTGTCATATCCCTGATCCTTCATGCCCAGCGGATTCTTCGGAATCCATTGATCGATGAAACAGACTCCGGACTTGCGCATAAATGCACTGTAGACCCGGACCGGATCCTTCTCGTAGCTTCCGGGCGGGTTACCGGAGAAAGCCTCCAACTGCGACCATTGCATGGTGTTAAACCAACACGTGGGTATCCCCCGCGTCTGTCGCAGATTTATGGTGTCATACACCAGTTGCACATTCTCCTGCCACTGCCCTTCGAACGCATTGAAACCGTATCCGTTGCTCATTGTCAAACACCTTTCAAGTATGGAAATAATTGCTTACCTGCTGGTTGCTTTTCCCTTGATTATAACTTGATCTTGCCTATTTGCCACAGAAAGCTAGACTGCATACATGGATAAAACATGCGTATTTCTGGACGAATTGGCGGAATGGGTGAGTTGCAGCCGGACTCCGGCCCTGTGTTACGCCGCTCTGCATCGGACCCGTAGTTTCAACAAGCCTTCGCCTCTGGCTGGCTTTATGTTTCAGGCAAGCGGCGATTTTGGTGAATGGCGGGTCGGCGGAAAACCATGGCTACTGCCGGTCAATCATCTATCGATCGGCTGCTCGCATCAGGGCAGCTACTCGCCGGAACCGCGGAAACCCGTCGAACTCTGGGCCGTCGCCTTCAACCTGGCTGGCGTTGCCGCCTTTGATTATCTCTGGAAAGCGCCGGTGCGGGCCACTACTCCGGTTGCCGATCCCGCCCGCCTGATCGCCGCCTTCCAGAAGACCGCCATCCGCTTCGTCGCCGCCGGCAACGCCGACCCGCTCTTTCTCAAGTCGGCCCTGCTGGAGCTGTGCGCTGTCATCAGAAGCGAATTCCGCAAATCGTCGTCAGAAACCGTCCGCGGTCCCCTGGCCGTCGAGCAGGCGCTGGACTGGATGGGCGAACACTTTCACGACCCTGACATCACCCTCGCGGATATTGCAGGCGCCGCCGGCCTGAGTCTGCACCATTTCGGCCGCACCTTCCGTGAAGTTATGGGCGAAAGCACAATGTCCTACCTGCGTAAGTTGCGGATCCGGCATAGTTGCGGACTTCTGCAGGGGACAGCACTGCGCGTCAACGAAATCGCCCGCGCCGTCGGATTCTCCGACCCCCTCCACTTCAGCCGCGTCTTCCACTCCACAACCGGAAAAAGCCCCCGCCTCTTCCGGAATCATCCCGGCGTTACTTCCGGTGAACTACAACGTGCGCATCCAGGCCGGGGCAGTTAGAGGCGTCCATCGCCATCATCCCTTACGCCCCCCGACCCACGCCGGCCAATACCCTGTTTGTCGCCGCGTCCCACCGGAGAGGCGCCAAAGGAGAAAAGGAGAATTCCCGCCCAACTATTGCTTGTCATAAATCGCTGAATGACATAGGATTAAACACTTTTATGAGACAAATCATTCATCCACTTGCCTGCGCTGTCGTCCTCGGATCGGCATCCCTGGCTCTGGCCGGCGGGGTAACCGAACTCTATTCCTGCGCGTCCGTCGCCGACGCCCCCATTCCCGCCCCCCCACCCTCTGATCCTGCCTCTGTGCGGAATGTAAATGCCATTTTCGGAATGACAGACCCTTCGCTCCCCATATACGCCGCTCCCGACGATGAATCCTTCGGGTCTCGGCGCCTGCCCAGTATCCTGAAGGCGATCGTCTGGGGCAAAAAAAGGGCCACCACCCCCTGTCTGGACCGCGCCGAGGCGCTCATGCCCCAGTTGAAGGCCATCTTCACAAGCGAAGGCGTCCCCCCGGAACTGGCTTGGATTGCAGAAGTGGAGTCCCAATTCGACCCCTCGGCCACCAGCCGGTCCGGAGCCCGAGGCCTCTTCCAGTTCATGCCAGCCACCGCTGAACGATTCGGATTGATCTCGGCGGCCGGCGATCAGCGCACCGATCCGGCCCCCTCAGCACGTGCGGCGGCCCGTTACCTGTCGATCCTCTACAAACGCTTCCAAAACTGGCCCCTTGCCCTTGCCGCCTATAATGCCGGCGAAGGCCGCGTCGGACGCCTCCTTAAGAAACATCATGCAGACTCATTCGACGAAATCGCGGCGCACCTTCCCCCTGAAACCCAGGAATACATCCCGAAGATCATGACGACCCTGATCCTGCGTGAAAACACCTTCCTCAGCGCCCTGCCCTCCCCTGACGTCAGTCCCACATGGAACTGATCTCGCGCCGCACCCGTCCGACAATGTCTCCGGTATACGCATCCTCATCCACCGGGTAGGCGCTGCCCCCAACTGACTGCAACGTGCAGGTGGCCCGCACGTCATCGGAAAGAAATCTGGAAATCTGCGCATAATTATGGCTGTCCCCGAATTTCGACCGCCGATGGTAGTACCGCATCGGCCAACTCACATAGAGGAAGTTCTTCGCACGCGTCATCGCCACATACGCCAGACGCCGCTCCTCCTCCAACTCCTTGTCGCTACCCGAGGCCATGTCCGACGGCAACCACCCGTCCGCCGCATGAATCAGATAAACCACATCCCACTCGCATCCCTTGGCCGAGTGAATCGTGGATAGCACCAGCCAGTCTTCATCCTTCATCGGAGGCCCGGCCAGATCACTCGTTGAACTGGGTGGATCCAGCGTCAAATCCGTCAGGAATTGCCGCCGCGACGTGTACCCAACGGCAATCTGTTCGATGTGTTCGATATCCCGCTGCCGTTGCACCGAGTTCTCATACCGTGTCGCCAGCACCTCGTCATAAAATGCCCTGATCCGCTGGACTTGCCCCGACGGGTTTGACTCCCCCTGCGCCACCAAATCATCCATCAACCCCGCCAACCCCTTCAACCCCGCCCGCGCCGCCGCGGGCGCCTCAAAACTCCGGATCACCCGGGGATCACGGGCCTTGCCGACATGGGCAATCGCCCGCGCCGCCGTTGCCGGCCCTATCCCATCAATCAGTTGCAGCACACGGTACCACGCTATCTCATCCATCGGATTTTCCACCACCCGCAAAATGCTGACCATATCCTTCACATGCGCCGCCTCAAGAAACCGCAGCCCGCCATACTTATGATACGGAATGTTCCGCCGTGCCAACTCGATTTCCAGGGAGTCCGACAAATGCCCCACCCGGAACAACACCGCCTGCCGGTGCAACGGGATCCCCTGCTCGTAATGTTCCAGAATCCGGTCGACCACAAACTTGTCCTGCAACGCCTCATCCTTGCACGTCACCAGGATGGGTTTCTGCCCCTCCTTGCGGTTGGACCACAAATCCTTCGTGAACCGTTCGCGCGCATGGGAAATCAGCGTGTTCGTCGTATCAAGGATCGGCTCCACCGACCGGTAATTCTGCTCCAGCGTGACCACCTTCGTCCCCGGGAACTGCTTCGGGAAATCGAGGATATTCCGCACATTGGCCGCCCGGAAACTATAGATGCTCTGGGCATCATCACCCACCACCATGATATTGGCATTATGCTTCCGCATCCCGCGCAAAATATCCGCCTGCACGGTGTTCGTATCCTGATACTCATCCACCAGCACATGGTCAAACCGCCCGCCCAACTCACGGGCCATCGCCTCATCCGTCAACAACTGCCGCCAGTAAAACAGCAGGTCATCATAATCCAACACGCCGCGCTGCTGCTTGCGGATCACATAGTTCGTGAAAAGCGTTTTGAGCGGCTCCTTCCACTCCAGGCACCAGGGATAAAATTGCCGGAGCACGGTTTCAAGCGACTCTCCCCCGTTCAGACACCGCGAATAAATGGACAGGCAGGTCCCCTTTCTGGGAAACCGCTTCTCCCCTTTGGCAACGTTGAGCTCGTGGCGAACCACATTGACAAGATCCTCGGCGTCAGCCTCGTCCATCACCGTGAAATCCGGCATCAATCCTGCCTGTTTGGCATACGTCCGGAGAATCCGGTTGGCAATGGCATGAAAGGTGCCGCCCCACACTCGAGCCGTGATGGCCGGCCCTCGTTCGCAGATGGCGGAAGCCCGCTTAACCATCTCCTCCGCGGCGCGGCGCGTAAACGTCATCAGGAGGATGCGCTCGGGCGGAACCCCCTGGGAAATCAGGTAGGCCACGCGGTAGGCCAGTGTTTTTGTCTTGCCGCTACCGGCGCCAGCCACCACCAGTAAAGGGCCATCCCCGTGGGTTACGGCTTCACGCTGTTGCTGGTTAAGATCCGCAAGCCAGCTCAAATCCTGTTCGTTGAAAGTCGCCATCATATTCCCCTGTTCACAATCCGGCACATGATGCCAGAAAGGACGGTAGCGTCAAGGTTCACCCAAAACGGCAGGGCGGTATCAGGCGTATCACCGGTCTTTGGCGTTTGCCCCCTTGCCGCCTTTTCGGTAGGGCGGGACTGCCAGGCCCGCCGGGTCTGCAGGAAACCGAATCGCGGCGGGCCAAGGACTTCGTCGAGCTCAGTCGAGCCGCTGTCGGGCCCTGCCAAAAATCGCCACCCCCCGGAGAGGGACCCGAGGGAATGCGACAAACTGAAAATTCATTCGGTGTGTCTTTTACTTCTTCTTCTTGCACCGACCTTGTTTATTATCGGGATCCAAAATTCTGCGCAAAACAGGATCCCGCATTATTCTAAAAACGGGATCACGGTTTAATGAACCCCTGCCCTGCCTCCTGCTTTTACAGTGCTTTTAATGGAGCCAGCTAACGGGCTCGAACCGTTGACCTGCTGATTACAAATCAGCTGCTCTACCAACTGAGCTAAGCTGGCTTAATTACTGAAAACAAAGCACTTACAAAACATTCTTCAAATTGGCGCCTGCCTGTTTTACCAATTTTAATCAGGATGTCCTCAACCAAAGGCACTCCACGTGAAACCTGGCAAAACTGAGGCGCGAAATATAAAGACCTGCAATGCCGTTGTCAATGATCGTCCCGCCATCGTCACTTCGTGAAAGCGTGTGGCAAGGGAACGAAAAACCGGGGAACGTCCTGAAGCTTTTACCCTTGCCAAGGTTGATCGTGTCAAAAGTCGAGTCGTGGGTGCCCCTTCAAGCATCCACGCCATCAGGCGTCCAATGACAAGATCCGCGCCAATGTCCGCGGGAGCTCCGCTTCCAGATTTCCTGATTTCGACAGGACCTCGTACGCCTGCAAGCGCAACATCCGCCTCTCATCAGCCGTCAAATCCCGCCCGGTAACAATCACAATCGGCAGGTGCCGGTAACGGTCATCCGCCCTGATCCGGTGAATCAACGTGGAGCCATCCATCCCCGGCATGATCAGGTCCACCACCAGCGCATCCGGCAGCGTAACCGCCATCATCTGCAGGGCCTCCTGCCCGCTCGACGCCATCCGCACACTGTAGTCACTACCCTCCAGGTTCAGCGACATCAGCCGCCGGTCATCCTCGTTGTCATCCACCACCAGCACATCCCGCCCCGGCGGATGCACAATTCTCTTCAACACGGCGATCAACGCCTCGCGCGTCACCGGCTTTTGAAGCACATCAACCGCCCCCAGGACCATGCCGCAGTGTTCCTGCAATACCACGCTGACCACAACCACAGGAATATCACGCAGTTCCGGATCGCTATCCAGTTCCCTCAGGAAAGACCATCCATTCATCGTCGGCATCAGCAGATCCAGCGTAATGGCATCCGGATGGAACTCACGAGCCATCCTCAACCCCGTCTCACCCGAACTGGCGACCATGACCCGACACCCCGCCTCTTCCACCAGATTCGACAGCAATATCCTGGCGTCAGATTCATCATCAATGACAAGCACCAGCTTCCCCTTGCCGCCATCACCACCCGCCTTCAGCACCCGCTCCCGGACAGGCCCGGACGGCATATCGCCGACACCAGGCGACACCGGTTCCCCCACCTTCTGTGGAATCACAATGCTGAATATCGACCCCTTGCCTGGCTCACTGGCCACCTCAATCCGATAGCCCATCAGCTCGCACAACGCCCGTGAAATGGTCAACCCCAAGCCCGTCCCCCCGTACTTCCTGGCGATCCCGCTTTCTGCCTGCTGAAACGCCTCAAAAATAACCGCCAGCCGTTCCGGAGCAATTCCGATGCCGGTATCGTGTACCTCGATCCGGCAGGGCCTATCCCCCGATGGCGACAGCACAACCACAACCCTGACCTCCCCGCTCTCGGTAAACTTGATGGCGTTGCCAATCAGATTGATCAGCACCTGAGTCAGCTTGACCGGGTCGGTGAACATAGTCGGCGTGGCCGCAGGCACATCCGTCACCAGCCGTATCGACTTGGCCTGTGCCGACACCTCGAGTTGACCGATCACTTGCTGCACCAACACCCTCAGGTCCACAATCTTCCACTCCACCTGGACCTTACGGACCTCTATCTTGGCCAAGTCAAGAATCTGATTGATCAGGAACAGGAGGTGCTTCCCATTGGCCACAATACGCTGCACATAGAGCATTTCCGCCCCATCCAGATGCCCGGACTTGTTCTTGCCCAGAACATTGGAAAAACCAATGACAGAATTGAGCGGCGTACGCAATTCATGGCTCATATTGGTCAGGAACTGACTTTTTGCCTGATTCGCCGCCTCGGCCGAGCGCCTGGCCCATCGGGCCGCGTCCTCGGCACGTTTCCGTTCAATCACCTCGCGAGCCAGTTCATCACGCGAAACCGTCACCCCCTTAAGCCGCTCGGTCATCTCATCAAAGGCCCGGGAGAGCGCCCCGATCTCATCCTTGGATCCCGTCGCCACCTTGTGATTCAGATTGCCAGATCCGATAATCGTTGTCCCCATCTGCAGTTGACGCATCGGCCGCACCACGCTGCGGTCAAACAACACCGAGACCACCACCATGAATCCCGCCAGGATGATGGCCACAACGACGAAAATCGTTCGCGCCTGCCGACGCACATCCGCGACCCTGGCGGAACTGCGACGGTCCAGATCGGTGGCCTGCGAGACAATCATCTGGATCCGGGTGTTTAACTGCCCGATGTACCGTTGCTTCAACACCACTGCCGCTTCGCTGTTGGCTTCCGTTATCATCTTCTGCGAATGAACCACCCCCTCAAACGCGGTGGCCAGATCCCCGCAGTCGCTTAAGATCTGACGCCGTATCGCCCTGTTTTCCCTGCAGGACGTTGCCGCTTCATTGGCAAGCCGCATCAGCGAACTGTGTTTCCGCGTCCATTGGATTTTAGCCCGCTCGTTCCCATGTAACAGGTAGTCGCTGGTCTGGCCGCTGAGTTCAAACAACGTGCGCATGATGTCATGGGCCGCGCCATTCTCGGCCATGGCGGCATTGACCTCCCGCGTACTCACCTCCAGCGTGCCGGCAACCAACAACAGCATCAGCACCGAGCAGGCCGTCATGATGTATAACTTGATGCGAATTCTCATGGCTTGCCTAATGAATCACGGTCACGACCTCAGGCTGAAGCGAATTCAGTGGTCCGATGTCCAGAAGATCAAGATAGTTCGGCATCTCCCGCTCCGCCGTCCGACTTTCCACCAGAACCCATCGCGCCTCATCTTCCAAACTCAACAACAACGCCTGCGGCAGACAAACCCGCAGGTCAATGCCAGGCCATAACTCCCGTGCGGATGCCGGGGTAATCGCCAATTCCTTGGTCAGGCTGTCGCTGACCGTCTCCGGATCCCGCCGGGCCAGGCGGTCCGCCTCCAGCAGCGCCCGAAGCACTCCAGCCACCGCTTTCGGCTTCTCCTGCAGTATCCGCTCCGTGGTGACAAGGCAATAGAACTTCACGTACAACCCCTGATCCTCAAACACCACCGCTTTGTTCCCGAGTTTCGCAACAACCTGACTGGTCAACGGCTCACGGACGGAAACCGCCTGGACATCCCCACGCTCCAGCAGCAACGGCAAGTCATCCGGCTGCGCGAACCGGATCTTGACATCGTCCCAGGTCATCCCGCGCTTGAGCAGGTAAAGATGAAGGAAGAAATGCAGGGAGGAAAAGGATTGCGTGGCGATGTGTTTGCCTTTCAGGTCCCCGGGTGTCTGGACCCCCAGATCCTTCCGCCCCACCACCTTCATCTCGCTGTCCGAAGAACCCACCACCGCAATAATCCGCAAATCCCGCCGGTTGAAGCTCTCCATCACAATCGGCGTCTGGGCAGCGGTCGCTATCTCGACCTCCCCCCTCAACAAAGCGGCCAACGCCAGTTTCCCACTGGGATAATTGGAGACCGCCGCCAGCAGATGCTCGCCGGAGTACAACTTCCGCTGGTCAGCCAGCAACGCCAACCCGTTGATCGCTTCACGCCCCAACCCCAGTTTTACAGGAATCGACGGCACCGGAGGGCATTGATCAGGACAACGTCCGCACCCAGCAAGTATCAGGAGACTGACCGCCAAGAGGACTGGATTGCTCTTCTTCAACGTCAAGCCAGAGAGGTCACGCTTGGACATCAACTACTCCTTCCACTCGACTGACAACAGGGAAACGTTGGCGATCCTCATCCAGATGCGCCGGCATTCGTATAATCGCTCGGCTGACCGCCGGATAATCCACGCCCGCATCCCCCCCCGTTCGCACCCGCCCGCTCATGGCCGCATACTCCCACACCCCCCCCTCCCCGTCAATCGCCATGTCCAACATCCAGCCATTCCCATTATGGATAGTCCTTCGTAGGGCCGCCGCGTCACCCTTAACAAAGCTGATGTTGCTGGCGGTAGCTGGAGGGGGGAACACCAAACGTTGACGTGAACTGCCGGACAAAATGGCTGTGATCGTAGAATCCGCACTGCACGGCCACTTCAGTGATCTTGGTGGACGACGTCATCAGGATATGGCAGGCCTTGTTCAGTCGCAGGCGAATAAGATACTGCATGGGGGAGACCTGAAATAGTGCTTTGAAACGACGTTCAAACTGGCTCAACGACAGGTGTACGAGCGAGGCAAGCTGACAGACCGTCATTGATTCAGCAAAGTGCTTGTCCATGTATTCCATGACCACGGCCATCTCCCGATAACGCCCGGCGGTCACCGTGGCACGGGTCAGATCACGGGTAAACCCGGCCAGCCCGATCACATCTCCCCGCTCATTCCGGATGGGAATCTTGGTGGTGATGTGCCAACTGATGCTTCGATCGGCATTGGGCACCAACTCCACCCGGCTGGCCATGGGTCTGCCGCTGCGCATCACCTGCCGGTCATCCCTGACAAAATGGGTCGCCAGCGCTTGCGGGGAAAAGGCATCATCCGTCTTGCCAATGATATCCTGCAGTCTCCGCGCTCCCAGCATTTCCACAAACGCGGGATTGGCATGGACAAATTCACTTTTCTGGTTTTTTACAAAGAAACACACATCCGGCAGGAACTCGAAGAGTTTCATGGCCGAATGAATCAGGGAGGTCGTGCGCTTTTTTAACACTTTAGCCATGCCGATAATATACACAAAGATGCGTGTTTCATGCAAGACGGCTCGCCGCGGGTAAGTCTAGCATTCAGCCATTTGAACAGGGCGGCGTCACGGAGCACCCGTGGCGCCTTCCGCTAATCCAAAGGAGTAATCACACAATGAAGACGTTCAGGAAAGCGGGCGACATCAAGGTCGGAGTGGTCGGCTATGGCGGGGCGTTCAACATGGGCCGGGCGCATTTCAATGAAATGAAGGCCGCCGGAATGACGCCGCTGGCGGTGGCGGAAATTGATCCCGCCCGACTCAAGATCGCCCGTGATGAGTTTCCGGGAATCGAAACCTACCGCACGGTGGATGAGATGCTGGGCAAATCAGCCGTAAACCTGGTGACGCTGATCACGCCGCACAACACGCACGCGGCACTGGCGCTGAAGTGCCTGAAGGCCGGACGCCATGTTGTCGCCGAAAAGCCCATGGCCGTGACCACCGCCGAATGCGACATCATGATCGCCGCCGCGAAGCGGGCGCAGGTGGTGCTCTCAACCTACCATAACCGGCACTGGGACGGCATCATCCTCGGCGCCATGAAGCACATCCGGGCCGGCACGATCGGCAAAGTGGTGCGCATGGATGTGGAGATGGGGCGTCTGGCCAAGCCGGGGGACTGGTGGCGGTCGAGCAAGTCCATCTCGGGTGGCATTCTTTACGACTGGGGCGTTCACCTGTGCGAATACATCCTCCAGATGGCTGATGCCGGGATTGCCGAGGTGAGCGGTTATACATGGTCGGGAGTGTGGGCCAACCAGACCCGCTGGAAAAAGGACACGAACGAGGACGAGGGACATCTTGTGATTCGCTTCGACAGCGGGGCTTGGGCAACGATCCAGATGTCGTCCCTGGACGGGCGTCCCAACCAGCCTTGGTTCAAGGTCATCGGGACCAAGGCCACCATGGCGTTGGACTGGAATGCCACGGAGATCACAACCCTCGATGGCGACAACCGGGTAACAACGGTGGTCCCCAATCCGAAGTCGCAGGGAGGTTGTTTTTACCAGAACATCGCGGATCACCTGACCAGGGGAACCAGGTTGGTCATCACCCCCGAGTGGTCACGGCGGCCGATCCACATCCTGGACCTGGCATGCCGGAGCGCCAAGGCGAAGCAGGCCATGAAGCCGAAGTACAAGTAAAGGACGTTCGAACGTCGAACGCCACCATGATGCGCGAAGTTGACGGATAACACTCGAAAGGCAGACATATGAACAGAAGAGCATTGGTCGTGTGGGGTGGCTGGGATGGACATACACCGGAACCGGCGGTGAAGGTGTTCATTCCCTGGCTTCAGCAGCAGGGTTTTGAGGTTGAGGTGTCAGGAACGCTGGATGCCTATCTGGACACCGCTAAACTTCAGGGTTTGGCGTTGATCGTCCAGTGCTGGACCATGGGGAAGATCACGGGAGACCAGCGCAAGAACCTCTGCGCGGCAGTGGCCGGCGGAGTCGGCCTGGTTGGCTGGCATGGCGGGATCATTGACTCTTTCCGGGAGGATACCGAGTACCAGTTCATGACTGGCGGCCAATGGGTGGCGCATCCGGGCGGCTGCATTCCCTCCTACGCGGTAACGATTACCGACCCGAAGCATGAGATCACGCGCGGGATCAAGGATTTCGTGCTGAAAGACACGGAACAGTACTATATCCACGCGGATCCGGGCGTGCATGTGCTTTGCACAAGCACGTTCTCGGGTGAGCACGGGGACGCCACCCAGTACGAGGGCGGAACAGTCATGCCGTATGCCTACACCAGAAAATGGGGCAAGGGCCGGGTGTTTGTGGCCTGCTGGGGACATACGTTCAAAGACTTCGAGGTGCCCGAGGCGAAGGAAATTGTGCAGCGCGCACTGTTGTGGGCGGCGAAACACTAAAGGAGGCCATGATGGAGCATCGGAAAATACGAATGGGCATGGTGGGTGGCGGCCGCGGCGCGTTCATCGGCGCGGTCCACCGGATCGCGGCGGCAATGGACGGCCAGATTGATCTGGTTTGCGGAGCCTTCAGCGCGGATCCGGTCAAGTCCAAAGCGTCTGGCAAGGACCTGTTTCTTCCATCCAACCGCGTGTACGAGTCCTATGCGGAGATGTTCAAGCGGGAAAAGGCCCTGCCCCCGGGCGAACGCATGGATTGCGTCAGCATCGTGACGCCAAACCATATGCACTATCCGGTGGCGAAAATGGCGCTCCAAAAAGGGTTTCACGTAATCTGTGACAAACCTCTGGCCTTCAATCTCAAACAGGCTGTCGCGCTGGAAGCGCTGGTGCGCAAGACCGGCCTGGTTTTCGCCCTGACCCATAATTACACGGGCTATCCCATGGTGAAGGAGGCCCGCGATCAGGTGCTCGGCGGAAAGCTGGGCCGAATCCGCAAGATCGTCGTGGAGTATCCGCAGGGGTGGCTGGCGTCGCGGATTGAAGCGACGGGCCAGAAGCAGGCCGACTGGCGGACCGATCCGAAACGGGCCGGGGCAAGCTGTTGCATGGGTGATATCGGCACCCACGCCGAGAACCTGGCGGAATACATCACGGGCCTCAAAATTGAATCCGTCTGCGCCGACCTGACGACCTTCGTCAAGGGACGCAAACTGGAGGACGATGGCAACGTGCTGGTGCGGTTCCAGGGCGGCGCCAAGGGCATTCTCTATGCCAGCCAGATATCCATTGGCGAAGAAAACGGCCTTGCCATCCGTGTGTATGGTGAAAAGGGCGGCATGGAATGGCACCAGGCAGAACCCAACACGCTGATCCTGAAGTGGCCGGACCGGCCACAGCAGATCCTTCGGCCGGGCGGCGGCTACGGATTCCTCTCGGCGGCGGCTCTTAAGGCAACTCGCCTGCCGGCGGGACACCCGGAGGGGTATCTGGAAGCCTTCGCGAACCTATACCGGAACTTCGCCGCGGCCGTGCGCGTGGCGCAGTCGGGCAGGAAGCCTTCCCCTGCGGTGATGGACTTCCCCACCGTCGAGGATGGCGTGCGCGGCATGGCCTTCCTCCAGGCGGTCGTCAAGAGTTCGTCGGGTAGTCAAAAATGGATTAAGATCCCACCGGCGTGATAACAGAGACTGTCATTTACTGACGGGAACGGAGTAATACGAATATGATCAGGATTGCAATTGTTGGTACCGGCGGCATGGCCAATGCGCATGCCCAGGCTTTTCAGGCGATTCGCGGCTGCAAGTTGGTGGCCGGCGTTGATATTGAGCCCGGCCGCGTCCGCGAGTTCTGCAGCCGCTACGGGATCCCCGCGGCTTATGGATCCGTGGCTGAGTTGCTCAAACAGTGCGATTTTGACGCCGCCGCCGTCGTGACCCCGGACCGCTTTCATGTGTCCTGCGCGCTGCCGCTGGTCAAGGCCGGCAAGCATGTGCTGTGCGAGAAGCCCATCGCGCCAACAGCGCCCGAGGGCCTCAAGCTCGTGCAGGCGGCCGAACGGGCGGGCATCATCAACATGATCAACTTCTCCTACCGGAACAATCCTGTTCTTCACGTCGCCCGCGATCTGGTGGCGGCAGGCAAACTCGGACGCATTATGCATTTTGAGGCGCACTATCTGCAGACCTGGCTCACGTCCCCGGTCTGGGGCGACTGGAAGACCACACCCACCTGGCTGTGGCGGCTCTCGACCGCGCATGGTTCAAAAGGAGCGCTGGGCGACATCGGTGTGCATATCGTTGACCTGGCCACCTACGTCGCCGACCAGAAGGTGACCTCGCTGAATGCCCGGCTGAAGACCTACCACAAGGCGCCTGGCGACCGCGTAGGCGAGTACGTCCTCGACGCCAATGATTCCGCCTACCTGCGGGTGGGCCTGTCCGGCGGGGGAATAGGCGTCATCAGCACGACCCGGTGGGCAACCGGCCAGCCGAATTCGCTGGCCCTCTCGCTGTACGGGGATAAGGGAGGCCTGCGCCTCGATCTCGACAAATCCGGAAGCGAACTGGACGTGTGCCTCGGGAAGAATGTCGCCAAGGCACAATGGGAGACGGTGAAATGCCGTCCGATGCCCAACATGTACGAGCGCTTCATCCGGAGCATCAAGAGCGGCAGGAACGATGCCTCGGACTTCCGGCGCGGCTGGGAAGTCCAGAAAGTCCTGGATGCCTGTTTTGTGTCTGAAAACAAGGGTGAAGATGTCTCATTGCGCTAATAACATAAAGGAGAACATGTCATGAGCTATGCCGATGAAAAAATCCGTATTGGAACGTTGGTGGGGTCTGGCGCCAAATCGCCCGAATATATCCGCCAGATCAATCACCATGGCTTTGAGTCCTACTCGCTGACCTTCTGGCAGACTCTGGGCGACACCAACCTGGAAAAACTGGCCGAGGAACTCCGGCCTGTGCTGGCTGAAAGTGGGGCGGTCATTTCCAGCCTCGGTATCTTCGGCAACCCGCTCGAAAACGGCGAACTGGATACCGCCACCCGGAAGGGCTGGGAAACGCTGATTGACAAAGCGCACCTGTTTGGAACGGACATCGTGGCGGGGTTCACCGGCCGGCGGCGGGGTTTGCCGATCCACCAGAGCATCGGTCGCTTTGCCGAAGTATTCACCCCGCTGGCCGACCGCGCCGCGGCAAAAGGCGTGAGACTCGCCTTCGAGAATTGCGACATGGGCGGTACCTGGCAGGATGGCGACTGGAATATCGCCCACAATCCGACAGCATGGGAACTGATGTTTGATGCCGTCCCGCACAAGAATCTCGGCCTGGAGTGGGAACCCTGCCACCAGATGGTCAGCCTGATCGACCCCCTGCCGCAACTCAAGACGTGGGTCAAGAGGATCTTCCACGTCCACGGCAAGGATGCCACGATTCACTGGGATGTCATCCGCACGTACGGCATCCATTCATCCACGCACGCCGACCCTAACACCACCCTGCCGGTGCAGCTCGCCCCGCCGTACGTCGAACACCGCACACCTGGTTTTGGCGACAGCAACTGGGCCGACATCATCACCGAGCTGCGGCGCGGCGGGTTCAAGGGCTCGATTGACATCGAGGGGTGGCATGATCCAGTATATCGCGACGACTTGGAAATGACCGGCCAGGTGCGCGGGTTGAATTATCTAAAGCAATGTCGCGGTGGAGCGTTCGTGCCGAATCCGCGGGTCTGAAGGAAAGGGAGAAACTCGTGGCGATGACACACAAGGAGAGAGTGCTGAACACGTTGAACCGTAAGCCGGTGGACGCGCTGGCCTACGGCGATGGCCTGTGGGGCGAGACACGGCAGAAGTACGTGACCCAGGGGAAGATGAAGGAAGGGGAGGATGCGGTCAGCCATTTTGATATGAGCTGGCGCTCGGGCGGATGGTTGAACAGCACGGCCGATCTGGACTTCAAGGAAGAAATCCTGGAGGAGACGGATGAAACCAAGCTCGTGTTGAACGGCAACGGCGCCACGTTACGCTGGTGGAAGACCCGCTCCGGCACCCCGGAGCATGTGGACTTCAAGGTCAAGGAACGGCCGGAGTGGGAAGACCTGCTCAAGCCCCACCTGTTGAAGGTTGACCGCCGCCGTATCCCCTTCGAGGGGTACCGGCAGCAGAAGGCGCTGGCGGCCCAGGAAAAGCGGGCATTCTGCTGGGCGGGCGTGGCGCCGTTCGAGCAGATGCACCCGGTATGCGGGCACGAGTATATGCTGATGGGTATGGCGCTGGACCCCGACTGGGTGCATGACATGGTAATGACCTATGCCCGCATGACAATCATGCATCTGGACGTGCTCTTTGCCGAGGAGGGGCAGCCGGACTTCCTATGGTTTTATGAAGACATGGGGTTCAAGGACAAGCCGTTCATGTCCCCGGCGATGTACAAGGAGCTGGTCATGCCCGGCCACAAGCTGCTTTTCGACTATGCGCACGCCAGGGGATTGAAGGTGGTCGTTCATTCGTGCGGGTTTGTCGAGCCACTGGTGCCAGGACTGATTGATGCCGGGATGGACTGTTTGCAGGCCATGGAAGTCAAGGCCGGGATGGATATGCCGAAGATGGCGGCCGCGTACGGAGACCGGATCACCTTCTGTGGAAACATCGATATCCGGATCATTGCCAGCAACGATCGTCCGTTGATTGACGAGGAACTGAACCGCAAGATCATCCCTGTGCTGAAGGGTGGCAGCGGCTTCATTGTCCATTCCGACCACTCGATCCCGCCTGAGGTGGAACATGATACGCTCCAGTGGTTCTTCCAGCGGGGAAGCACGATCCTCAGCCGCCTGTGAGGACCGCAGGACGATAACGGCTACAGCGGCAACAGGCGCCCCATCAGATATGGCACCGCCTGTTCCACCCTCAGAACACGCTTTCCGGCGGAGACCATTTCGAAGCCGGCGTGTTTCAACAATTCCACCTCAAACGCGGTGAACCCGCCTTCCGGCCCCACCACGAGGCAGACCGGGGCCGGCACAGCGCACGGACAAGACAAACTGGCGCCGGGATGGGCGGCCAGGCGCCGTGCCCCACATGCAAGAACGGGAAGCACGTCTTCAACAAACGGTTTGAACTGATGGTGAAGAGTAATCACCGGCGGCATGGTGTCGCAGGATTGCTCCAGGGCAAGGGAAACCTGTTCCTGTAAGGAGGCATGGGAGAGCCAGGGAGTTTCCCAATAACTCTTTTCAACCCGGTAGGAGCCAAAAATCGCAACGCGTTTAACGCCTACCGTGACGATGGCCTGAAGCACACGCCGGAAACACTTGGGACGCGGCATGGCCAACGCCAGGGTTATTCCCGCCGGAGCCGGTGGGGGTTCAGTCAGGGCCAGGTCCATTTCAACAGCATCGTCGTCAACGGAAAGGATGGTTCCCGTACCCATGCGGCCACCCAGAAGGCCAACCCTGAGCACATCCCCGATCTCCGCCCGGATAACCCGGTGGATGTGTTGCGCCTTTCGCGCGGGGAGGCGGACACGATTGGCCCCATAGAAATCGACCGGATCGATCAGGATCATATTCATACGATTATCCGCGTCATCCCTGTTGCAACGAAACAGAACGTATCGGTAGCATTCGAATCACAACTTGGAAATAAAAAAAGGGCCTACGCTCTCGCGTAAGCCCGGAAAAAAAACTCGGCAACGTGCTACTCTCCCGCGGCTGTTTACCGCAGTACCATCGCCGCTGAGGCCCTTCACTTCCGTGTTCGGTATGGGAACGGGTG
>CAZSSA010000051.1:0-5698 GCA_964609375.1 uncultured Verrucomicrobiota bacterium
GCGGAGAGCGGAGGGCGGAGAGCGGAGGGCGGAGGGCGGAGAGCGGAGGGCGGAGGGCGGAGGGCAGAGGGCGGAGGGCAGAGGGCAGGGGTCAGGGGGCAGGGTTCGGGAAAGAGGGTTCAGGGTTCGGGGTTCAGGAAAGAAGGGGGAGGGAGGGTTCGGGGGTCGGGAAAGAGGGGGAAGGGGAGGGTTCGGGAAAGAAGGGGGAGGGGGAAGTGAAGTATGAAATCATCCTGAGGGTCAGGAGACAGTTTTCGTAATTCTAAGTGCTGGGAAGAGGAGGGGGGATATGAAGCTCCGAAGAAAGACAGTCTTGGTGACGGGGGGGGCGGTTCGCATTGGCAAGGCCATTTGCGAAGCGTTCGCGGAGGCGGGGCATAATGTTGTCATTCATTGTCGCCGATCCGAAAAGGCGGCGGGGCGGTTGGCTTCGCAACTAAGGGAGAGGGGAGTCCGGGCTTGGGTGGTGACGCAGGATCTCGGGGATGAGGCGTCGTGTGAGGGGCTTATCCGGGCGGCCTTTGCGGTGGCAGGCAAGGTGGATGTGCTGGTGAACAATGCGGCGATCTTTCATAAATTCAGTTTGGCTGAGACCACGGAAAATGAGCTGAAGCAGGAGTTCGCGGTGAATTGTTTTGTTCCCGTGATGTTGACGAAAATCTTTGCTCGACAGGTACGGCGCGGGAGTGTGGTGAATATGCTGGACCGTCGCATTCGGGCGAATGATTCCGGGTGTCTGGCGTATTCGTTGAGCAAGAAGGCATTGGCGGCGTTTACGGCGGAAGCCGCATTGGCGCTGGCTCCGACCATCAGGGTCAATGCCGTGGCGCCCGGGCCGATTCTGCCGCCGCCGGGGATGGGAATGATTGTCATGCATGATCGTGCGGGACGTATACCCCTGCAGAGACGGGTGTTGCCGCGTGAGGTGGCAGGTGCCGTTCTGGCGTTGGTCGAGATGGAGTCGGTTACTGGACAAATTCTGTTTGTAGATGGAGGACAGCATTTGCTGGGGAATGGGGTGTAAGGGAGATATGAAGTCTTGTCATTTGGTTGGAGTGGCTGGGGTGGGGATGAATGCCCTGGCACAGGCGTTGCAGGGGACAGGATGGTCGGTTAGCGGCTCGGATCGGTTTGATGATCAGGGGCAGGATATTGACGTCATCCGCAAACTCAAGAATGCCGGCATTCGATTTCATAAGCAGGATGGCAGCGGGGTGACGCGTGATACCAGTGCTGTGGTTGTCAGTACCGCCATCGAGAAGGATAATCCGGATTTACTGGCGGCCAGTGCATTGGGGGTTCCTGTGCGACATCGGGCGGAGATGTTGGCGGAAGTGGTGCGGGGGCAGCGTACGGTGGCGATTGCGGGGACATCGGGGAAGACGACGGTGACCGGGATGGTCGGGTGGATATTGGAACAATTAGGGGGGGATCCGTTGGTGGTCAACGGGGGGGCGTTGGTGAATTGGGCGGATGAGACCCGGATTGGGAATGTGAGGCTGGGGAACTCGGGAGTGAGCGTGATCGAAGCCGATGAGAGTGATCGGTCGTTGTTGAAGTTTGAGCCGGAGTGGGGATTGATTACCAATGCGTCGGCTGACCATTTTGACATGGCGGAGACGATGGCGTTATTTGAGACGTTTCGGGGGCGGGTGAAGCGGGACTGCGTGATTGGGTGGGCCGAGGGGGCCGGGTGGAAGTCGGTCAAACCGGAGGTGAGTCGGGAGGGGACGCGGTTTTGTTATGAGGGGGTGGATTTTGAGTTGCCGCTGCTGGGGGAGCATAACGCGGAGAATGCGATGCAAGCGGCTGAGGTGTGCCGGCGGATGGGGTATGCGTTGCCGGCTATGGCGGTGGCGTTGAGAGGGTTCCGTGGGATCCAGCGGAGGTTGGAGAAGATAGGTGAAGCGGGCGGGGTGACGGTGCTGGATGAATATGCGCACAATCCGGCGAAGATTGCGGCGGCGTGGAGGGCTGTGGCTCCGCATCACCGGCGGGTGGTGGCGTTCTGGCGTCCCCATGGATTCAAGCCGTTGGCCACGATGTTCAATGATCTAGTGGAGATGTTCGGGTCGGTGTGTGGAGAGAAGGACCGGTTGTATTTGTTGCCGGTATTTTATGCGGGCGGCTCGGTGACGCGGCAGGCCGATTCCGACGGTCTGGTGTTGGCGCTCAAGCAACGCGGGGTGGCGGCGGAATGGGTGGCGGATTATGAGGGGCTGATGACGATGATGCTGGGGACGGTGGCGAAGGGGGATGTGGTGTTGTGCATGGGGGCGCGGGATCCGGGGATTCCGGCGTTTGCGCGGCGGTTGGTGGGGCGGCTGGGGTGATATGTTGAGGAAGGCCCTCTGCTTGTTGGGAAGTGCAGACGTGCGTTGTGGCGTTGACTCCTCGCTTTGACGGGTGACAGCCTCGGTTCCCTGGCTGGAATCAGGCGGGGGTATCTTTTTCCATTGTGGCGGTGTCGGCGCGGTGGAAGAGGAAGAGGATTCCGCCGGGGAGGCCGAGGATAATCAGGAAGACGAAGGGCAGAAAGGCCAGCAGGAATGCCTTGTCGGCGGCAACGGCCAGAACAGCCCAGAGGTGGACGGAAGTGCTTTCCCTGATGCCAAGTCCGCCCGGCGTGACGGGGATGGCAGAGATTAATCCGATCAACGGCCCGAAGGTCATATAATCCATGAACGAAACGTTGAGTCCGAGTGCTTTCCCGACGAAGGCCGAGACCACCACGAACAAGATTTGCAACACGATGGAGTAGATGCTGATTTGAGCGAGAAGGCGAGGGTGTGTTCTGCAAACGTAGAAGGCGTTATAGACTTTTTCCACGATGGCGGCGATTTTTCCGATGAGGGGATGGGTGGTCAGGCGTTTCAGGAAGGGGAAGGTTTCGAAGAGGTGAACGCTGAAGGCGAGGATGCCGCCGCCGAGCAGTGCGGCGCAAACGCCGAGGACGGGTAACGCCACATGGCGGGTTGCGGGTTGTGACATAAAGAAGTTCCATCGGAAAAGGATCATGAAGGCCACAATGGCGGCCAGGCTGAGGAGGCCGATAATCCGGTCAATGAAGATGCTGGTGACGGCTTCGGTTTTCTTGTGATTGGTTTCCTTGGCGGTGAGGTAGGCTTTTACCAGGTCGCCGCCGGTTGGGCCGATCATGAATGAGTTAAAGAACAAGCCTATAAAGAAGATGCTGGTAATCCGCCGCCAGGAGAGTTGCATGCCTTGTGCGTCCAGGATTATTTTCCAGCGGATCATGCAGAGTAGCAGGGGAATAAGGGAGAGGAAAAGCGCTGCGACGAGCCAGGGCCACTGATCGGCGCACTGACGCAGGGTTTGTCCGAAATTGCCGATTCCCATTTTCCGGAATAGCCAGACCATGACCGCCACGGCGATGCCGAGACGCAAGAGCATACTGCCGGTTTGGCGCAGGGATTTCATACGGCCTCCAGAATATCCTTGAGGGTTTGCGTGAAGGATATTTGTGGTTTCCAGCCGGTGGCCGAGGTCAGGCGGCTGGTATCCAGAGTGGAGCAGGCGCCGTCCGGGCGATAGAGGGCGGGGTCCTGTTTGATTTGCGGGTTGATGCCGGCAAGCTCACAAAGTTGACTGAGAATATGGCCGATGGTCATGTGGTGTCCTGAGGCAACGTTATAGGCGAGGCCGCCTTTGCCGCGTTCCAACAGGAGGCGGTAGGCCCGGACCACATCGCGGACATCGGTGAAATCGCGGCGGCTTTCGAGATTGCCGACCTTGATGATGTTCTCGTGTCCCTTGCGGATGTTCTGCACCTGCCGGGCAAAGGCGGGGACGACGAAGTTTGGAGATTGTCCTGGGCCGACGTGATTATAGGGGCGTGCGGTCATGACGGCCATGCCGTACTGGCGGGCGTAGAAGCGGGAAATGTCGTCGGCGGCAGCCTTGGTGATGCTATAGAGGGAATCGGGGGTCAGGGGATCGTCTTCCTTGATCGGGGCTGGGCGTGGGCGATGACCGTAGACCTGGGCGCTGGAGGCGACGAGGAGGCGGGCCGTGGGGGCGCTGGTGCGGAAGGCTTCGAGTAAGTTGGTGGTTCCCATGATGTTGACGCTGACGACGCCCCCGGGATCCGTGTTAGCCGTGGGTACGAACGCGACGCCTGCCAGGTGCATGCAGGCATCCGGCTTACACCGGTTGATGACGTCGTGGAGGGATGAGGGATTCATGAGGCAGGCGGAGAAGAAGCCTGAGCAGGCGACGGAGTCTGGAGGCGGGGTGACATCCATGGCGAAGGCGGAATGTCCGTTTGCCGCCGCTTCCATCAGGAAGTGCTTGCCTACAAACCCGGAAGCGCCTGTTACGAGGATACGCATCATCATTCCTTATCGTTAATCGCCCATGCCTCGCGGATTGTTTTCAGGCCGGTCACAATGGCCTCCGCTGGAAGGTTATGCGATGGTTCAAGGACGCGGAGTATATCACCCTGAGCGGTTTCGCGAAACAGGGTAAAATCGATGGTGCCGGCAGGGGGCATGATGTGATCCTGATGGGGCGGGATGACATCATGGATGTGCATTCCGGCGAGCCAGGGGCGCAGGCGCGTGACCCAGCGGAGGTGATTGGTGAAGCCCAGGTTTTCGCGGATCTGGCCATGACCGAAGTCGTGCCATCCTTTCAGCCAGGGGGAATTAAAGTGGGAGAGTAGTTTTTCCATTTCCACTTCGGAGGGGAAGGCTTCCCACGTCGGCAAGATTTCGAAAGCCAGCGTGACGCGTGTTTCCTCCAGAAGCGGGAGGATTTTTTCGACGCCGGCGTAGAGGAAAGGGAGTTGGCGGGTGGCGGCCTTTTCACGGGCGATGATGGATTTCATTCGCCATTCTTCGTAAACGGGTTCCTCCCGTTTTCCGGCGAGGATCAATTCGACGAATTTCGGGAATGAGGGTTTGACATCGGCATTTCCGCCATGGGCGACCACGACGCGGGCTCCGACCTGTGTGGCGAAGTGGATGGTATTCTGCAGGTAGTGGATCGCGTTGGCGCGGATGGCGGGATCGGGGCTGGCTAACGTGAACGGTTCCGGGTGGGGGAAGTGGACGATCGATGGCAGGGGGCAGAAGGCGTGCAGGCTATCCACCTTGATGCTGTTGGAGGCGACCATGGATAAGACGCCGGGGACGAGGTTGGGGGTCAAGTCGAATCCCAGTTCGACATGAGAAAACCCAAGGGAGATGATCTCTTCCAGCATGGATTCGCCGGTTTCATGCCGTTGCGCGTTCCATCGGGTTGTTAGCGCGAAGATCATGGGAATTGGAGGATGCGACCCTGTAATTGAGAAAAGAGACCGAAAGACAAAGCTCCCCGGGGTTGCCAGGGAGCTTTGTTCAATATCCGGAAAGAATCAAGTGCCGTATGCTGCACGGGCACGCGCGCGGGCTGCTTTGCGCCGACGCTGCTCACTGGGCTTTTCGAAGTATCGGTTGGCACGGATGGCCTTCATGATCCCTTCTTTATCCATCACTTTCTTCAGCCGCCGCAGGGCTTTGTCAACACTCTCGCCTCGTCGAATTTTTACCTGAGCCACGAAACAATTCACCTTCCCTTCCTGACCCGGGGTCGTTTGTTACCAAGCCCTCGGATCAACCATGTGTGCAATGTACGGAAATTGCAGTGACGGAGTCAAGTGTTGATGGTGCTTAGGAGGCGGGAATGCTCAATATGT
>CAZSSA010000051.1:5798-17414 GCA_964609375.1 uncultured Verrucomicrobiota bacterium
GGGAATGCTCAATATGTTGACATGGCTGGGTTCGAAAGACTAACCTTGTGCCATGTTTATAGGGGGAGGGGATTCATCGGATGGCAGAATCAATCCGCTTTAATTTGCGGAAACCAAGCAAGGCGACTGTAGACAGTGTCGCGGGTGCTGTTGCGCCCATGGCATTGGGTGAAGGGGTTTTTTCGCCTGCTGAGGTGCTACAGGGTGCTGTGCATGCCGTCTTGCTGATTGATCAGACAGGACGGATTCTTGATGCCAGTGAAGCGGCGACGCAGATGCTGGGGCATACCCGGGATGATTTGATGACCCGGCATATTGCTGATGTCGTCATGAGAATGGATGAGGTGGTGATTGGTTTGGCCGCCAGTGCCTACGAGTCGGGGCGTACTGTGTTGTTGGATGTGGTGTGTTGCCGGAATGATGGGACCACGTTTTCCTCGGAATGTTCCATTTATCTTGTTTCCAAGACCAAAGGGGGAGGGAAACAGATTTATTGCTGTTTCAGCCAGAGCGGCAAGCCTGAGGCAGGGGAAGTGATGGATGCACGGCTCGCCCGCGCTGAGCGGTTGGAAATGGCGGGAACACTAGCCGGGCAGATTGCCCACGATTTCAACAATTTACTGACGCCGTTACTGGCCTATCCGGAGTTGATCCGCCGGGAATTGGATGAGAACAGGCCCGTTACCGAATACATTGACATCATGGAGAAGACGGCGGGTGACATGTCCCGCTTGACCCAGCAATTGCTCAGTCTGGCCCGTCGCGGTCAGGTGGGGAATGAAGAGATTAATGTTAATCTTGTAGTCGAGCAGGTGGTTAAGTTGATGCGGACGGTGGTTGCTCCGGGGATCAACATTGATTTTGTTTTGGCGGATAATTTACTGCCGGTCAAGGGCGGCAAGGACCAGGTAAGGCGGGTTGTAGAGAACTTGTGCCAGAATGCCGTGGATGCCATGGGGGAAAGAGGGGTTTTGCGGATTTGCACGGAGAATGTCTATCTTGATGCTCCCATCGGGCAATACGATGCGGTTAATCTCGGTGAATATGTTAAAATCAGCATCTCCGATACCGGTGCGGGAATACCGATTGATATTCGCGAGAGGATTTTTGATCCCTTTTTTACGACCAAACGGGGTGCCAAGAACCGGGGGTCAGGGTTGGGGTTGAGCATTGTGCACGGGATTGTGAGGGATCATCATGGTTACATTGATCTTGATACGACGGTAGGGAAGGGGTCGACCTTTTTTGTGTTCCTGCCTATTTACAGGAATCCGACACCCAAGATTAACGGTTTGAATCTGCCGCATGGGTCGGAAGCGATCCTGGTGGTGGATGACGATGAGCTTCAGGTGAATGTGCTGGTTTCGTTATTGCAGGCCTTGGGGTACAGGGCAATGGGGGTGCAGAGCGGGGAGGAATGTATTCATCTGATTAAGGATGAGGGGTACCGGTTTGACCTGATTATACTGGATATGATTCTGGCTGATGGGTTGGACGGGTTGGGCACCTATGAGGTGTTGAGGAAACTGGTTCCCGGCCAGAAGGTTGTTCTTATTTCCGGATTCTCCAAGGCGGCGCGAAATGTGGCCAAGGCTCAGGAATTAGGGGCGGGCATCTATCTGAGAAAGCCATTGACGATCGAGCGGGTGGCGAAGACCGTGCGGGATGTGTTGGATTCCTCTTCAAAGGCCACGGAGGGGGAGAGAGGGCGCCATGGGAAACGGATATTGGTGGTCGATGACGAGCAGATGATCCGCAAATTATTCGGGATGATCATTGTTTCCGGTCTGCCCGATAGCGTTATTGATCAGGCTGATAATGGGGCGGATGCGGTCAAGGCCTTTGAAGAGGGGCATCATGATTTGATTGTCATGGATTTACAGATGCCCGTCTTGGATGGCCGTGAGGCATTTTCCGCCATCAGTCGGGTATGCGCCAGGAAAAAGTGGGCCATTCCACCCGTGATCTTTTGTACGGGGTTTGCTCCGCATGAGTCGTTAAGTGCGATCGTGGGAGACGGAAGTATTCACTGTCTGATTCGCAAACCGGTGAAAGCGGATGCTTTGCTGGAAGCGGTTCGACAACGGATTCGCTAGTCGCCATGCAGGTGATTCGCACAACGGCTGAAATGGCGTCCTGGGCGATGCAAGCGCGTAAAAACGGGCAACGGATTGGCTTTGTGCCGACCATGGGTTATCTTCATGCGGGTCATTTATCCCTGGTCGATTTGGCGCGCAGGCGGAGCGACAGGGTGGTGCTGAGTATTTTTGTCAACCCGACACAGTTTTTGCCTGGAGAGGATATAGCTGTCTATCCCCGTGATATCGTCCGGGATGAGGCTCTTTGCCGGAAGGCGCAGGTGGATGTGATTTTCCTGCCGGCTGCCGCGGAGATGTATGCGGCGGATCACAGTGTGATGCTTGATGAAGACCGATTATCGTCAGGGTTGTGTGGCGCAAGCCGGCCGGGGCATTTTCGCGGGGTGATCACGGTGGTTGCCAAGTTGTTCAACATTGTGATGCCGGAGGTGGCGGTGTTCGGGCAGAAAGATGCGCAGCAGGTGCGGGTTATTCAGCGGATGGTGCGCGATCTTAATTTCCCGGTGGAAGTCGTGGTGGGGCCGATTATCCGGGAGCCGGACGGATTAGCGATGAGTTCCCGGAATCAATACCTTACGCCGGAGCAGCGCAGGGAAGCCTTGTGCTTGCGACGGGCGTTAGACAAGGCGGAGTCCCTGTTTGCCGGTGGCGAGAGACGGAGTGATGAGTTGCGAAAGGGAATGCTGGAGGTTGTGAGGGCCGCGCCCATGGCGGTCGTGGACTATATTGAGATTGTTGATGACGAGACGCTGTTGCCGCTGGCCGCGATTGACCGGCGGGCGCTGGTGGTCATGGCGGTTCGAGTCGGGACAACCCGTCTTCTTGATAATGCAGTGCTGTCCGGGTGAAGCAGAGGGGTCAGGGTTCTGTCGCCGGGCTGTTCGTGGGTGTATCTGTTGTTGCGGTGTTGGTGGAGGCAACAGGGGCTTCATCCTGCTCGTCCCCGTAATCGGGGACTTTAATGAAGCGCGGGACCGCCAAGGCGGCCAGAAGCAGAACGATGGCGAGCAGGATCAGGACATCGGCAAAGGTCAGGCCGTTTTTGTTTCGCATTTGACTATCTCCGTTTGCTGCCATGGTCATGTCTTCAGGATGGTTCGGAGTCTATCCGGCCTTGAAGGGGGCGTCAATCCCTCTCCGGCATCGTTGATTTACCTTCCGGAAGTGGAGGGTCATTCGAGCGGTTGAGCGCAAGGCTGGATACCATAGCAAAACATGGACATCTCCAGGGCAAAACAATATCTTTTTTAAACCTGTTTTAACCGTGAAGATGTTTCCAACAACCTATCGTTATTCCCTGATGATCATTGCCGCCTCCCTTGTCTGCGGAGTGGCGGTTCTTGCCGCCCTTAACCTCTGGTATCTCAGGAAGCTTCAGAGCAGGGATGTTCATACGACGGCGGCCCAGGCTGTGCTTGATTTCGGCATGTCCATGGCGCGGCATCTTTCGATGCAAGTGGCCAGTGAGTCTGCCGATGATTCAATATCCCTGCGTCATTTGCAGAAACTTCTCCTTGCCCTTAAAGAGGTGGAGCCCTCGCTTCAATATGTTTCCATTACGGAGGGGGATCTCACGCTTTTCCATGAGGATCTTTCCAGTGGTCCCACGCGTGCTGTGACCCATGCATCCGCAGAGGATATTCTTATTGGACGGCGTCTTCTTGCGTCCAGGGGAGAGGTGGTGCCGGTATTGACGTTTTCAGCGCCGATTCCGGGGGCGGCTGCCTCCGCCCGTCGTCTTCACCTTGCCTTGAAAAGGGAGGCGGTCAGCCAGCGAGAGGCCCAGGCGTCGGCCGTGTTATCGTTGATGTTCCGGCTTTCGATAACGACGCTGATTGTGGCCTTTCTGCTGGCGATCCTGTTTATTGCCTGGATTCTCCGGCATGAGATGGTGTTCCAGCAGCGCCAGCGTGATGCCGAACATCTGACGTTTGCCGGGATTCTAGCCAATGGCATTATTCATGATATCAGGAATCCCATGTCGTCGCTCAAACTGGATGTGCAGATGCTTCAGAAAGAGTCCGACAAGGGGGAGGCCGGCCATACCGGGCGGATCAGGGAGTTGACCGAGCGTGCCTGCAAGACCATGGACCGTTTGGATGCTGTCATGCGGGAATTTTTATTTGTTTCCAAGCCGGAATCCACTGTGTGGGAGGCTGTTGACGTGAATGCCTGTGTCCGAGATTGCCTTGATCTGCTTCAGTCGCGATTCGACCGGGATGGCGTCAACCTCATCGGGACGCTGGACGAAACGCGCCTATTCATTTCCGGTCATGATGTAGGGCTAAAGCGGGCGATCACGAATGTGTTGACGAATGCGGCGCAGGTTTCTCCTCGTGGTGGTACCGTTACTGTTGCCACCGGTTGTTTGGAGGGCAACGTACGGATTACCATTGAGGATGAAGGGCCGGGCGTATCGCCCCGGGAAGCCGCGCGTATTTTTGACATGTTTGTTTCCGGAACGCCAGGTGGTGTCGGGCTGGGGCTTTATCTTGCACGGGTGGCGATCGGCAAGTTGTCAGGGCGTATTGCTGTTGAAAATAGGCCTACTGGTGGGGCCCGGTTCATCATTACGCTTCCGCGCGCGGCAGTGGGAACGCCTGAGGGAAAAGCCTGATTGGGATGTTGTGAGGACCGTTGACTCCACGAGGAAACATCACGTGGCCGCCAAACGGGGGGTCAGGCGATGCCGAGCAGCGAGTTGATGACATCGCTGGCGGTGAAATCGGGGTTTCCATTTTTGCAGAAACGTCCGACGCCGCTCAAATCATCACCCAGTGTGATCATGCAAGGTTCAAAATTACCATTGGGGAGGAGTTGGGGCATGCCCACATTGGCGATGAGCGCATTACAAAGACAGACGCGCCCCACGGTGTCTTCGATGTTGCCGCCTTTGGCAACGTAGGCGGCAACGGGTTCAGCCGGGCAGCGATATCCCAACGTCCCATCGGTGCGCACATAAGCTTCGCGCAGGAATCCGAGATCACAGTAGCGCGGGCGTTTCTGATAAACGTCTTTTTCTGTCAGCGTGCCCTCCATTTCCGCTACTTTGAAGGGGAAACCGGTGGGAGAGGCGAGGGGATCGGTCCGGACGACGGCCTTGCCTGCGAGTGCCTTAAGAATGAGAGCCCTGCGGATTTCCGGAACCAGAGCAGATTCGACACAAAGGGCAAAGGCCGTGCCGACTTGAATTCCCGCCGCCCCTTCTGCCAATGCCTGGTTGAAGCGATCGTGGGATCCATAGCCACCGGCGAGCCAGAACGGCAGGCCAAGTTCCTTCATCGCCTGCAAATCGACAATATCGCGCGGTCCGTAGATGGGTTGTCCATCATCGGAGAACTTCCGGGCTCCGCGGGGAGGAGCGTTATGGCCGCCAGCGGTAGGTCCCTCGATAACGAATCCATCGATGGGGCCGGGGGCGCGTCGGACCATCATGGTGGCGAGAAGATTGGAAGCCACAATGGGCAGGAAGGCGGGGCGTTGTAATTCCGATGGCGGACCGTCTTCGTGAAATGACTTGGGGTCAAAGGAGGTGAACCATGAATCTGATGAGGAAGCGCCGATGACATTGAGAGGGTATGTTGTGGGTTTGTGATTGGCAAGAGCCTCAATGACGGCGGGGATTGTCATGGGGATGCCGGCGCCCATGATGACCACGGCGACGCCTGCCAGCATGGCGCCATAAAGCGAAGGCAGGTGGGGCAGTTGAATTTTTTCGAGATAGTTGATGCCGACGGGGTTGGTATGTCCGTCGCGCGCCAGGAAAACCTCGGTGAAGTTACCGGCGATGCAAAGTTCCTGTGCTGAGCGCTGGCCATCGGCGTGCTTGTGCATGGCGACGCTGGCATAAGGGGCATCAGGTTTTTTGCCGCCCGGGATGAAGTAGTTATTGAGAATCCGGTTTGCCATGCTGCGGAAAGGGAAGGCATCAAGGGCACGGCGAATATCGCCTGTGGGATCGCCATCCTGGAGGCGTCGGACGAGGATTTGATCGAGGGCGGTACCGGAGACGACGCCCAGTTGTCCAAGCTTGGAGACGGCCTGAGCGAGGCGCCAATTGGAGACTGCCGCCCCCATTCCTCCCTGAATTATTTTCGGAATGTGCATAAACTGAGAAGAAGACTACTGAATAAGCGTCGAGATAGCGAGGAGAAAGGGAGGGATTGGCGCGGGGATTTCAAAGGTACGTGCTTATCCGTTCCTTAAGCTGGGTCTTATTCATGGCGCCGATCATCTGTCCTTTTACCTGTCCGTCCTTGAAAACGAGCAGAGTGGGAATCGATCGGATATTGAATTGGGCGGCCAACTCCCGATTTTCGTCCACGTTGACCTTGGCGATTTTGACCTGACCGGCCATTTCGCTGGAGAGTTCGTCGAGAAGAGGGGCGATCATTTTGCAGGGGCCGCACCATTCCGCCCAGAAATCAACAATGACGGGTAAGGTGGAGGTCGCGACTTCGGTCTTCCAGTTATCGCCTTTGATGTAAATGACTTGAGAGGCTGCCATGGGAATATCTTTCGTTATAGGGTTATTTTTCCGGGAAAGGCCCAGCCCAGCGTTGGGAAGGCCTGTGTAAACAAGACGTAAACCAAAACGCAGAGCAGGATGACGGCAACGGCGGCGAGTGCGGGGAAGATGGGATGCGGCGCGGAGACGCCGCCTGCCAATTCCGCTGCTACATTCGCGGCTGCTTCCTTTTCGATACGGGCAACCGCCAGGCTGCGGGGAGCCGCTCTTTCGGCGCTGCCGCCTTCTGGTCTCCGGATCCGGATGGTCTTGCGCTGGGTGGCCTGACCGCTGTCGGGAGATTCCTGTTCCGGAATATCGATTGGGGACGTTCTTGACATTGGTGATTGGGTGGATTCCTGAGCAGGCGGGGGGGTGGCGGCTTGAACCGGTGCAGGAATTGACTGCGAAATATTCGGGCGCTTAATACGGATGGTTTTGGGCGCGTTGGGTTGGCTGGTTGACGTGTTGTCTTTTTCGGAAATGGCTAGTTCCAGAGGGATCCGAGAGGTTTGGCGTTTGGCATCGTCCAGAATCATGGATCCTGACAGGACTTTTTGGGAGGGGACGATGGTGATTGTGGGGCTTGGTGAAAGGGGGGACAGGCGAATGGTTTTTGAGGTTCCCATTCCGAGCACAGGCGATCCTGCAGGAGCGCCGGGTTCGGCGCTGACCTGATCCAGAGGAATACGAGAGGTTTTCTTCTTGAGTGCAGGCGCCGGTTCAGGCGGTGTCTCCGGGAGGTTGATTCTGGCCGTATGGCTTTTTGCATCACGTCCGGCCATTGGAATTCCTGTTGCCGGCTGATCCGACTGCTTGAGGTTCAATTTCGGCGGCATTGAGGTGTCGCCAGACGTTGTGTTTTCGCTCATGTGGGTTCCCGTCCCGTATTACAGCGTTATCCTATCCGTATGTCCATTAAACGGTCATCAGACTATTCCCGATGGGCTCATTCGTCAAAGGAAAATGAGGCCGGAGAGAGATTAGACGGCCATCACTTCTTTTTCCTTGGAGGCGAGGGTTTCGTCCACTTTGGCGATATAAGCGTCTGTTTCCTTCTGGATTTGTTCGAGGGCCTGATCGCGTTCGTCCTCGGTGATTTTGCTGTTTTTTTGCAGCGTCTTAATCTGGTCGTTGGATTCGCGGCGGATATTGCGAATGGCGACGCGGGATTCCTCTGACATCCGCTTGGCGACCTTGGTGAGTTCCTTGCGACGTTCTTCGCTTGGTTCCGGGATGACGATGCGAATCACGCGTCCATCGTTCATGGGGGTGACGCCAAGATTGGCGGCCAGGATGGCTTTCTCGATGGCGGGGAGGGCGGAGGGGTCGTAGGAGTTGATGACGATCATCCTCGCCTCGGGCGTTGAAATTCCGGCAATTTCGCGCAGGCGTGTGGGTGTGCCGTAATAGGGGACCATGGTGTTTTCGACCAGGCTGGGCGAGGCTTTTCCTGTGCGGAGGCCGGTGAATTCCTGATGCAGGAATTGCAGGCACTTGGTCATTTTATCATCCGCTTCCAGCAGAACATCATCGAGTGATTCCATCTTAATCTCCTTCATTTGAGACAACGGTTCCAATCATTGATCCGGCGACAACCTTTTCCAAGTTGCCCTCCTTGAAGAAATCAAAGACCACGATGGGGATTTGGTTTTCCATGCACAGGGCGAAGGCGGCTGCATCCATGACCTTGAGTTGTTTGGACAAAGCCTCCTGATAGCTCAGTTTTTCGTACTTTGTGGCGGAGGGGTTCTTGACGGGATCGCTGGTGTAAACGCCGTCGACCTTGGTGGCTTTGAGCAGGGCATCGGCATCCATTTCGCTGGCTCGGAGCGCGGCGGCCGTGTCGGTGCTGAAGTAGGGGTTTCCGGTGCCGCCGCCGAAGATCACCACGCGACCTTTGTCGAGATGACGGGCGGCGCGGCGGCGGATGAAGGGTTCGGCGACCTGGCGCATTTCGATGGCGGTCTGGACTCGCGTGTCGACGCCTTCTTTTTCAAGGGCATCCTGAATGGCCAGGGCGTTGATGACGGTGGCCAGCATGCCCATGTAGTCGCCGGTGTTGCGGTCGATGCCGCGGGTTTCGCCAACATGGCCGCGGAAAATGTTGCCGCCGCCGACAACGATGGCGATTTCGACGCCCATGGCGCGAACGGTTTTGATTTGCTGGGCGAATCCTATCAGGACTTCCGGATCAATGCTGAGGCCGGTTTTCCGGCTTTGAAGGACTTCGCCACTGAGTTTGAGCAGGATGCGCTTGAATCTGGGTTTTATGGCCGATTGGCGTGGCATTTGGCACCTTTGGAAGTTAAGAAGGAACTGTTCCCTCAACGGGAGAAGAACAATAAGAAAAGAGGACGGGAATGTAAAGGCCGGAGTGATGTGGTTATGTGGTTATGGGTGTTGTGGTTAGGACGATCGCGCGGCTTTTTGTTTTGGCGTTATGTGGCTTGACGGACGCCATGGAGGTCGTTCCTTCATCGGCAAGAGGGAATCATACAATAAATTTGCGTGGTCTATCGTTTGTTATATCATGGGTTGAGTCAACAATATCAAAGAAAGGACAAAAGGATGAAGATAAAGAGTATTGTCGGGTTAAGTGTTTTGGTTGCCACAACGATCTCCATTGCCGCGTTGGCGGAAGAGGCTAAGGGTGGCAAGGGTCAGAAAGTGGACAGGTTCAAGAAGGCTGATGCCGATGGTGACGGCAAGTTGTCGCTGGTTGAATTCAAGACGTTTGCCAAGAACGACGCGGAAGCGAAATTTGCGGCGGCGGATGCTGACAAAGACGGGTTTTTGACGAAGGAAGAACTCAAGGCGGCTCCCAAGGTCCATAAGCCGGTTAAGGATGGAGAAGCGAAGGCAGTCGTGCCCGCTCCGGCGGCTCCTGCGAAGTAATCGGTAAGATAGCGTACACTCTTGGCGGCCCTGACGTGAAAACGATCAGGGCCGTTTTTATTTTGTTTTGATTGTCGTCCGATGGACTGGCGGCGGGAACGTCTATTGGATCTGCCGGATCAGGCTGATCGGACGGATTGAAGGCCAAGAGGAGGTGGGGGATTGGTCAGCGGGAGAAGCAGGCGATGCGGCGGAGGGCGGTGATGGTGAAAAGCATTGGGTAGAGTTGCTCGGAATACCAGAGGCGGGCGAAGTAGAGACCAATGGGTGAGGCCGGGGTGACTGTTCCATTCTGGGTTTGTTGAAGGAGGGCCTGAGTCCCTTTTTCGATGGCGGCGTGGTGGGGACTGCCAGCCATGGCGGAAAGGGCCAGGGCGGTTTCTTCGAGGGTCGGGGCCAGGCCGGGCTGAGCGGCCCAGCCGCCGGAGGGGTGTTGAGCGTTGAGAAGATAGGCCCGGCCTTTTTCCAGGAGTGGTGTGAGCGTTGGGGCGAGGGAGTGGACGGCGACTGGAAGGGCTCGGGCCAGGGCTAATACCGTGCGGGCGGTCCCATAGACTGGGTTGGCTTCGCTATCAGGGGAATGGTGGACTCCAGGGAGATGTGTCCCTGTCGAATAGATGGCTTGGGTTCCGAACCAGAGGGGTAGCCAGGAGCCGTCGGGGGATTGGGTGTTGGCGAGATAGCGGATCATTCGAGTCATGGCGTGGATTGTGGCGGCACGTTGTGAAGGGGGAAGTGAGGAGCGCCAGACGGCGAAGGCTTCGAGGGTGTTGGCGGTGAGGTCAGGGGCACTCCGGTCGAAGGGGAGTTTGCCCCAGCCGCGACAAAAGGTCGGGATGCCTCCATCGTGGTTTTGCAGATCGAGCAACCATTGAACGGCGGCGGAGACAGCGGATAGGGTTTCGGGTGTGGGTGGGCCGAGTCGATGGAGGGCAAGGAGGACGCCAGCAGTGTCGTCGGCATCGGGCATGGCGCCGGGGAGGTTGGTCCAACCCCATCCGCCGGGGGCTCCACCGGTAAGGGGGTGGCGGACGGTGTGTTGTTGGTCGAGGAGCCAGGATGTGAGGCGCGAGACGTGAGGCGTGAGAGGTGAGACAGAGGGGGGGGAATGGTTGATGGTTGATGGTTGAGGGTTGATGGTTGATGGTTGATGGTTGAGGGTTGATGGAGAGGTGGCGGAGGGTTCTGTGAGGGCGCAGATGGCGTGGGAGGTGACCCAGGTGGCGAGGTCGGTATCGATCGGCCAACTGCCGTCGGGGCGTTGGGAGGCGAGCAGGAAGGAGATGCCGCGGCGGACGACGACGTGGTCGCGGAATCCGGCGGCGGCGAGGCTCATGGTGACGAATCCGGTGAGGGGGGTGGCTTCCTCGTAGCCGCCGTTGGAAGGTTGCATGGAGTGGGCGATGGAGAGGAGGCGTGGGGTCAGGAGGTCGCGGAGTTTGCGAAGAAGGGGGAATCGGGAGGGGGCGTGTTTGTGACGGACGAGACCGATGGCGATGAGAGCGGGGAGGGCATAGCTGACGACGCCGATGTTGAGGATACGGAACCAGCGGGTGGGGCAGGCGGCGAATTCAAAGGGGAGTTGAGGGACGATGGGCCATGGGGAGGGACCGAGGTAGCCGGAGAGGGCGCCCATGGTAAGGATGGGGGCGAAGAAGGTGTTGTCGTTGCCGTAGCGGGTGCGAAGAGATTGGAGAATGGAGGGGGGGGATGAGAGTGAATGGTTGATGGTGAACGGTTGATGGGTGATGGGGGGAAAGGATGGGGGGAGGGAAGGTTCAGGATTCAGGGTTCGGGTAGTCAGGGAGAAGTTAGTCAGGAGGGTGGCGGTTATGTTGGATGGGCTGTCGGGGGTGTCGCCCCAACCGCCGTCGGGGTTGCGGGTTTGGAGTAGCCAGGCAAGGCCGGAATCGATGGCGGGGCGATGGGCGATGGGGTCGACCGTGTGGAGCGCGAAGGTGGCGACGGCGGTGGCGATGGCACTACTGCTGAGGTGGCCGGTCCAAGGGCGGTCAGGATTGTAGGAGGACAGGAGGGAGGATTGGAGGAGAGAGAGGGGGAGGGGAGTGAATGGGGAATGGTTGATGGTTGATGGAGGGAGGGGAGTGAATG